>DASSGR010000167.1:0-54221 GCA_035693425.1 Solirubrobacteraceae bacterium | reverse complement strand
GGTGCGCCCGGTTGGCGGTCTCGGCGGTCTCCGCGGTCTCGGCGGTCGATGCCTCAACCATCACCGTCGATTGGATAACCAGGCGCCCGGAGTCACGAGCGCTTGGTGATCGGCGCAAGGTCCGCGACCAGCTTGCGGTCGCTGCCGTCCTTGCCGAAGTGGATCACGACGATCCCGCCTGGTTCGACGCCGGTCACGACGCCCTCGCCGAACTTGGGATGGGCGACGTCGTCGCCGATGCGGAAAGAGACCTGCGGAGCCGCTTGCGTTTGCGACTCAGACTGGTCCCAGGACATCGCGCGTGGGCGGATGCCCCGGTATGCCTGCGGCTGCTGGTCGCGGTCGGTCAGCGCGGCGGGGATCTCCGAGATGAAGCGGCTCGCGATGCCGTAGCTCCGCGTGCCGAACACGGTCCGGGTGCGCGCAAAGGTCAGGTACAGATCGCGCTCGGCGCGCGTGATCCCCACGTAGCACAGCCGCCGTTCCTCCTCGAGGCCGCCTTCGTCGAGCGCCCGCGAGTGCGGGAACACGCCCTCCTCGCAGCCGATCATGAACACGATCGGGTATTCAAGGCCCTTGGCGTTGTGCAGCGTCATCAGCGTGACCAGGCCCTCGTCGTCGGCGCGCTCGTCGGCGTCCGCGATCAGCGCGATCTGCTGCAGGAACGCTCCCAGCGACCGGTCGTCGGCGTCAGCCGCGTCATATTCAGCGGCGACGTTGACGAGCTCCTCGAGGTTCTCGATCCGCCCCTGGGCCTCGATCGTGCGTTCTGCCTCCAGGGCCTCCAGATATCCGGTCTCGCGAAGCAGCTCGGACAGCAGCTGGGCGATCGGCGCATCCGAGTCGGCGCGCTCGCGCAGCACGTGCATCGTGGCCATGAACCGCCGCAACGCCTTGATTGCGGGGGCGCCCAGGCTCGGGACCTGCTCGGGCTCGGAGGCCGCGTCCCAGATCGACGTGCCCGTCGTATTGGCGAACGCAAGCAGGCGCGAGACCGACGTCGCCCCGATCCCCCGGCGGGGCGCGTTGACGATCCGCGTGAACGCGCCGACATCCTGCGGATTGATCATCACCGTCAGGTACGCGATCGCATCCTTGATCTCCGCGCGCTCGTAGAACTTCGTGCCGCCGATCACCTGGTAGGGGATCTCCGCGCGCACGAGCGTGTCCTCGAGCACACGTGACTGTGCGTTGGTCCGATAGAAGACCGCGATCTCCGCTCGCGACGCGCCCTCATCGACGATCCGTTGGATCTCGCCCGTGACCAGCCGCGCCTCGGCGTGCTCATCCTCGAGCTCGCGGATCTTGATCGGGTCCCCCTGACCCAGGTCGGTCCACAGCGACTTCGGCTTCTGCCCGCGGTTGTTGGAGATCACCGCGTTGGCGGCGTCGAGGATCGTCTGTGTGGAGCGGTAGTTCTGCTCCAGGCGCACGACGTGGGCGTCCGGGAACGCGTCCTCGAAGTCGAGGATGTTGCGGATGTCGGCGCCTCTGAACCCATAGATCGAGTTGTGCGTGACGATCCCCTCGGCGATGAAGTTGTGCGTTTGCTCGATGTCGAGGTCGTATACGGGACGGGTGAGCTTCACCCGCTCGACGGTTTCGACCACGTCGTAATCGCCGTGCTCATCGAACATCACCATGCCGGGTCGGACCGCGGACGCTTGCGTGAACGGCAGCGAGTTGCCGCTGATGCCCTCGCGGTTCGAGCCCAGGCGTGCGGTGGGCCGGATTGAGACGTCGCCCAGTGCGCCCGCGATCTGCCCGGCGACCCGGTGGATCGTGGCCATGTCCTTGCAAGCCGTCTCGTAGCGCCAGCCGTCCGATCCACGCCGCGCCGGGCGCATGCTGAGGCCGAGCCCCTCGAGCGCACGCTTCCCCTCGTCGTCGTAGCCGAACAGCGCGATCCGATGCATCGGGCTGCGGCCGCGCCGGTCGCCGCACAGCGAGATCGCAAGGCGGCGGCCGCCGCGCGGACGCGGGGTCGTCAGTGTCCGCGAAGCCCGGTCGGATAGGTATCCCGCGAAGTGGACGTGGTCTGGCGTGCTCACGATCCGTCGACCAGACCGGGTGGTGATCGCGATTCCGTCGGCTCGCTCGGACCGGTGCACCCGCAGCACCCGGGCCGCCCTGAAGTCGCCGCTGCCGTATCCGGAGAGCACCATGTCGCCCACGCCCACCTGCTCGATCGGGCGCCGCGTGCCGTCGGCCATGGTCACGATGGTTCCTTCGACGAGGCATTGCGCGTCGTCGCCGACCACCATCAGGTTGCGGTGCTCCTCGGCCAGCAATTGCAGCCACCGGTACTGGGCGTGGTTTGTGTCCTGGTACTCGTCGACGAGGACGTGGCGAAAGCCGTTGGCATATCGGTCGCGGACCTCGGGGAACATCTCGAGCACGTTGACCGCGCGGACGAGCAGGTCGTCGAAGTCCATCGCGTTCATGCGGTGCAGTTCGCGCTCGTAGAGCCGGTAGACGTCGGCGACGGTCTGCTCGAAGAACGAGCCGACCATACGGCCGTAGCCGTCGGCGTCGCGGAGCTTGTTCTTGGCGTCCGAGATCTGCGCCTGGATGCCGGCGGGGGTGAAGCGCTTGGGGTCGATGCCGAGCTCGTCGAGGCAGCGCTTGACCAGCCGCCGGGAGTCGGCCTGGTCGTAGATCGTGAACTGACGCGTGTAGCCGAGGCGGTCGGCGTTGGCTCGGAGCATGCGGGCGCACGCGGCATGGAAGGTCATCACCCACATCGCGCGGATCCGTGGGCCGACCAGCAGTTCGGCGCGCTCGCGCATCTCCCCGGCCGCCTTGTTGGTGAACGTGATCGCCAGGACCTCGTTGGCCTTGGCGGCGCCGGTCGCCACCAGGTAGGCGATCCGGTGGGTCAGCACGCGGGTCTTGCCGGAGCCCGCGCCGGCGAGGATCAACAGCGGTCCTTCGCCGTAGGTGACGGCCTCCCGCTGGGGGTCGTTCAGGCCGGAGAGGAGTGCCTCGAGATCGGTTGCTGTGTCTGGCATCCGCGCGATTTCAACGGTAGCGGCCGAGGTGGTCGAGTCGGGCAGGCGTGCAAAAGCGCCCACAGGCGTCAAGCGACCACGAGGTGTGGGCAGAACTCCTCGCATAGCGGGGACAAGTGCCCGAACCTCGGCGCTGCTCGATGTGCGAGGGCAGTTTGCCCCGGCTGTCGGCCGCGGAGCTCGCCCGCGGACCCCGGTGGACTACCCGCCCAGCGCCTGCGCCCGAGTCCGCGCGAGCGCTTGCGCGCCCTCCTCGCCGACCAGCAACTCCGGCCGCATCGTCGCGCTCCCCCCAACATCGACTGCCGGGAAGCTGCCCGCCCGAGCCTTCGACGCGTCGAGCGCGATCACCGTGGTCTCGCCACCCACAGCCTCGCCCGCGGTGGCGACCACGGTCAGCGTGCCGCCGCCGAGGATGCGCCGCGCGCTCGCCATCGCCTTGCGCGCGGCCGGGGGGTGCAGGCCGTCGAGCGTGTCGATCAGCACGACCGCGTGCGACCCGCGGGCGGCCCAGCGGCGGGCCTGGTCGATGACGGGCTCCAGCGCCTGGCTCTGGGCGTCGGCCGACGCCGCAAAGTTCACGGCGGCGGCGGGCTTCAGCGGTCCCGCCTCCCAGTCGGAGATCTCCTCGGGGCGCACGCCGACCAGCACCAGCAGCACGTGCAGGTCCTGGTGGCCGATCAACGAGAACACCAGCCTGCGGAGCGCTTCGGTCTTCCCAGTCCCGGGTCCGCCCGTGATCGTCACGCGCGAGCCTTTTCCGATCGGCGCGACCAGCTCGATGGCGGCCATCGTCGGGTCCTCGGCGCCGAGCGCAAGCAGTTCCGACGGGAACGCGGCCGGCAGATCGTCGAACCTCGCGGTGTCGGCGACCTCCTCGGCCGGCTGGCCGTTGATCGTGTCGATCCTGACCATCGACGCAAACCGCTCGGACCGCCGCGGCGGGCGGCGGGGTCCGGCCACCCGGTCGCCGGACAGCAGCTCGCAGCGCTTGACCTGGGCCGCGGAGATGTAGACGTCGTCGTCTGACTCCTGGCCCGGGTGGATGCGCACGAAACCCGAGCCGTTGGGAACAAGCGCCACTACACCCTCGATGATCTCCTCGGATGGGGGTCGCTCGTCACGCTGTTCGCCGTCGTCGCTCGGCTCGCCGCCCTCTTCGCCCTGCTCGTCCTCGCGGGCGGTCCCACGGCCACGGCCGCCACGCCGGCCGCGCCGGCGGCGCTTGCCCCCGGCCTCGTCATCTTTGAGCTCGTCGGCGACGGCCTCGGCGAGCTCCTCGGCATCGGGCAACTCCTCCCGCCGCTCGTCTTGATCCTCGGGCTCCTCCCGCGACGGCGCGTCCGCGTCCCTTCCCTCCTGCCGGGACAGGATCGCGTCGATCAACTCCGGTCGGCGCAGGCGCCGGTAGCCGTCGATCGAGAGCTCCGACGCCATCGCGTGCAGGTCGGCGAGGGGGCTCGACTCAAGCGCGGCACGGTCGACGATCGACATGGTGGACCTCCTGTGGCTGGATCGGTGGGCTCCGGTCGCGTTGGGCCAGCGACCGGCGATGCAGCCCAATCTAGCGAGGATGGCGGCGCAGTTCCTCGGCCAGCTTGGCCGAACTCTCGATCTCCGCCCGCCCGGCCAGAACGGCGTCAACGGCCAGGAAGTCGTCGACCTGCTCGAGATCGTGAACCCGCAAGATGTTCGCCCCCGCCGCGACACCATGGGCAACTGCCGCCAGCGTGCCGCCCAGTCGCTCGCGCGGCGGCCGGCTCGTGATCGCCCCCACGAAGTCCTTGCGCGAGACCGCCAGCAACAGGGGGCGGCCGAACTCGCGCAGGCCGCCCAATGCCCGCAGCACCTGCACCGTCTGCCAGGGCGTCTTGCCGAAGTCGGGCCCGGGATCGAGGATCAGCTGCTCAAACGCGACGCCCCGCTCCGCAGCCACGGAGATTCGCTGCGCCAGGAACTCCCTGACGTCGGCGACGATCGTGCCGTCAAGCCCCGGATCGAGCAGCTTTTGCTTGGGCGCCGCGCGCGTGTGCATCAGCACCAGCCCGGCGCCGGTCTCGGCGCAGACGTCGGCGAGTTCGGGATCGCGCAGGCCGCTGACGTCGTTGACGATCGCCGCGCCGGCGGCGATCGCCGCGCGCGCCACCGCCGGCTTGTAGGTGTCGACCGACACGAGCGCATCCAGGCTCCCGGCGACGCGTTCGATCAGCGGTGCGACGCGCTCGATCTCCTCCGCCGGGCTGACCGGCGGACGGTTGGTGACGCCTGACTCGCCGCCGATGTCGATCACGTCCGCGCCGGCGCGCAGCAACGATGCGGCCAACGCCACCCGGTCGTCCAAAGTCCGATGCACCCCGGCATCCGAGAACGAGTCGGGCGTAGCGTTGACGATGCCCATCAGCCACGGCCGCCCCCCGAGCTCGACCGTCCCGCGCGTGGTCCGAAGCACAAGTCCGGAGTCGCTCACGGCACCGCGTCGCCGACGACGTCCTGGGACTCCCCGTCCCCGTCCTCCGCGCCCCGGCGGGCCCCCGGACGCGTTGCCGCCGGGTCGGGCGTGCGCCACGCGCGATAGCAGACGGATGCCTCGAGCATCGCGGCGTGGACCCGCAAGCACGAGTCGCACGAGCCCAGGTGCTCGAGCAGCCAGTCCTCGTCCTCTGTGGCGAGCGGCTCACCATCCTGCCGGCGGACCATCAACGTGAGCGCGCGCTCGCGGTCGGCGCACGAATCGTCGGGCTCCTCGTCGACGCCCCGCCGTCTCGCGCGCAGGGCCAGCCGCGCGCGCGCGACCAGCATGCCGGCGGCGTACGGGCTGATCTGCAGCACGAGTGCGATCTGATGGTGAGATAACCCCACCAGGTCGCGCAGCGCCAGCGCCTCCTGTTGATCAGGCGGGAGCTGCGCGTTGGCATCCGCCACCTCGCGCGCCACCGACTCTGCCAGCGTCCCGGATCCGTCGCCGATCCCCGAGCCGGCCGCACCCGCCTCACCCGCCTCACCCGCCTCCTCCGCTCGCGATCGGCACGCCTGCACCGCGCCGGCCAGGCGGTCGATCCGGTCCGTGCCGCCGGTCACGAACGCCTCGTGCGACGCGTGAATCGCAAGTGCCCCTGCGCCAAGCATCCTGACGCAGTACTCGTACACCTCGTCCATCGCCCGCGAGGTTACTCGTCGCCCGGAACGTACTCCGCCCGCGCCTCCTCGTCGAAGCGTCGCGCCTCGAGCGCGACCCGACCCTCGTCCCAGCACCGCTCGGCGCTCATCGCGCGCGCCACACGCAGCGGCACCTCGCCGCCTGACTCGCGGATCGCAGCCGCGGCCACCAGGCCGAGCCGCGTCCGCCGGAGCAGCACATCGCCGACGGTGCGCGCCTGCTCGCGCGACGCCGAGAACGGAGCCTCGGCGAGCAGGTCGGGATGACCCGCAACGATCGGCGCCGCAAGCTCGCTCTGCGTGCCGGCGAGCTTCAGCAGATCGTGGGCGGCGTGGCCGTAGCGCGCCGCCATCGCCACATACGACCCCTCCGGGACGCCGGACACGCGCGGCAGGCTGTCCGGGTCGACCGGTTCGCCGAGCGGGATCTCGTGGGTCCGGCAGGGGGCGTCGCGGCCATCGCGCTCGACCAGACGGTCGACGGCGAGCTTGGCCATGCGCCGCCAGGTCGTGAGCTTGCCGCCGGTGATCGTGATCAGCCCGCTGGATGTCTCGTACAGCTCCGCCTTGCGCGAGATGTCGACCGACCTGCGGGCGTCGCCCGAGGAGATCAGCGGCCTCACGCCGGCGTAGGCGCCGGTCAGGTCTTCCGGGCCCAGACTCGTGCCAAAGAACGAGTTGGTCGCCGCCAGCAAGTAGTCGATGTCGCCTGCCGCGGGACGAACGTGGTCGATATCGCCGTCGTAGGTGCTGTCGGTCGTGCCGAGCAGGCTGGCGCCGAGCCAGGGCAGCGCGAAGATCGAGCGATCGTTGCCGGCCGGGACGATCGCTCCGGCGCGCAAAGGCAGATCGGCGAGGCTGACCGTCACGTGCGTGCCACGGCTCGGGACGATCGTCGGCAATTCTGCTTCGGAGTGCAGCTCATCGGGGCGAATCCGGTCCGCCCATACGCCGGTCGCGTTGATCACGTTGTCGGCTCGCACCACGAGCTCCTCGCCGCTTTCGACGTCGGAGACCCGGACGCCGCCGTCGCCATCGCCGTCATCGGCCAGCACCCCGACGACCTCGAGCCGGTTGGCGCAGATGGCGCCGAACCGCTCGGCCTCGCCGAGCACCGTCAGCACCAGCCGGGCATCGTCGGTCTGGCAGTCGTAGAACAGGTAGCCGCCACTCGGCTGCCGAGCCTCGAGCGCCGGCAGGCGTTCGACCACCTCCTCGCCGGAGATCAATCGGTGCCGCGCTGGGCTCCAGTCACCCTCGCCGTTCTCGGCGGCGCGGCGGGCGGCGCGGCGGCCGCGCAGCCTCGGCGTGGCCATCACGTCGTACATGTTCAGCCCGATCCCCACCAGCCGATCGGGACGACCGCCGCCGAACGCCGGAACCACCATCTCGAGCGGCGTGACGAGGTGCGGAGCCAGCTTGACCATCAGCTGGCGCTCGAGCAGGGCCTCGCGGACGAGGCCGAGGTCGAACTGCTGCAGGTAACGCAGCCCGCCGTGGACGAGCTTCGACGACCTGCTGCTGGTCCCCGACGCGAAGTCGGCCTTCTCGATAAGCGCGACGCTGTAGCCGCGCGAGGCTGCGTCCAGCGCCACCCCCGCGCCCGTGATCCCGCCGCCGATCACGACGACATCGAATCGCTCCTGCGTGAGTATCTCGATCGCACGGCCCCGGTTCAGCATCGCGGCAGCGTAGCCCGCGGCACCCGCGCCGCGAGCCGCCTACCGTCCCCGGATCAGCCCGCGGCCTTCTTGTAAAGCCCGAGCACGATGTCGTACATCTGCGGCGATGTCTCCTGGAACCCAGGGCAACACATCGGGCCGCCGACGTCGCTGATGCCGATCTCGATGTGCGGGGCCGAGGACATGCCCACGTCGCCACAGCCAACCTCGGCGATCGGCTGTCCGGCGGTCACGTGTGTGCCGACCGGCACCAGCGCCGGCGCGGCATGCCCGTAGTAGATGTAGCGGCCCTGGTACGGCCCGCTGTCGACCTTGATGATCGGGGCGTAGGGGCCGAAGCCAGAGATCCCTTCCTGCACGATTGTTCCCGAGGTGATCGCGACCTCGACCACGTCCGGTCCGCACGCATTGTTGATGGTGCCGATGTCGATTCCCTGGTCGAGCGTCCAGTGGCTCGGCGCGAGCACCCGCGATTTCGGCGTGAGCGGGAACACCCAGTTGGCGGCGGAGTCGGCCGGCACGCCGACTGGGGCGAGCGGGCTCGCGGTCGTGAGCTTGCGAACCAGCGCAAGCAGCGCAGCCGCGGTTCTACGGCCCGCCGTGCCACTCGCGGGAAACAGGCGGTGAGCGCGCTGGAAGTGCTTGACCGCCGCCTTTGTCATCGGGCCGAAGAATCCCGTGGCGGGGACGGGGTAGCCGACGTCGGTCAGCCAGGTCTGCAGCGTCTTCACGTCGGCGCCCCGGTCGTTTCGCCGCAACGTCCGCGTGAACACCGGCGCGGACGTCGGGTTGGAGACGATCCCGTGCTGACCCTTGGGCGGCACCAGCGCCGTCCCGCCCGTGCTTGAGGCCGCCGCCACGCCCGGACCGACCGCGCTCGTCAAGAGCACGGCGATCAACACACGAAATTGGCGCAACCCATTCCCTCCGCAGCAGCGGCCTTGCAAAACCAGTGCCTTGCGCCTGCGGGGTTAGCTGACGGGCTCGCGCTTAGGGCTCAAGCGCTTCCCGCGGATCACCGCGAGACTCGCCCCGAATATTTGGGTTCCCCGTTCCCCGGCGTGGCGGTCCGGGAATTCGGCGAGCGGCAAAGTATCAGATAACACGGACCCGGCGTGCCAGATCTCCCCCAGCGAGAAGGAATCTCGGATCCGTCAGCGAACGGGCCTGACTACCCCGGCGGCGCTGCCGCCCCGGCGCGACGGCTCGCCGGCCGCCAGGACCGTCCCGTGACCGAGCAATTCGAGCCCGGTCGCCACGCCGATCGTGGGCGGGATCTTGATCGTCGAATCAAGCGGCGACGTGTCGGTGATCGCAAACTGCTGACCGAGCTTCTCCAGCCCGGGTGTGGTCGGCAGCGCAATGAACGCCGGCTCTGCCTGCGTCGTGTTCGAGTTTCGCTGCGACGCGCGCGGTGCGGCGATCGCATCGGGAAGCGTCATGCCGAAATCGATTCGGTTCACCAGGATCCCGAGGACCGTGGTGATGATCGTGGCGCCGCCCGCCGCGCCGACCGCCATGAATGGGCGACCGTGCCGCAGCACGATCGTCGGCGACATGCTCGACCGCGGTCGCTTTCCGGCGGCCGGCAGGTTGGGATCCTCGACGCCGGTGAAGTCGAAGTCCGTTAGCTCGTTGTTGACCAGGAAGCCGCGACCCGGGACAACCATGCCACTCCCGCCGAGCTGCTCGATCGTGTTCGTGTAGGAGACGACGTCACCTTGGCTGTCGGCGACGACGAAGTGGTTGGTGTGGGTTTCGTGGTCGGCCTGGCCTGCGTTGATCGGCTGCTTAGGGGTGCAGCCTTGATCGTCGGCAAATGGATCACCCGGCGCGACCGGGCTGGTGAGCGCATGACCGGGGTCGATCAGGCACGCCCGCTGCCGGCCGAACGGCACCGACAGAAGCTGGGCCACGGGCACGTCGACGAACCGGGGGTCGCCGACGTAGCGGTTGCGGTCCGCGAACGCCAGCCGGGTCGCCTCCAGGTAGTGATGCAGCGCCTGCACTGGCGTCTCGCGCGACAGGTTGAAGTTGCTCAGGATGTTGAGCGACTCGCCTACGGTCGTGCCGCCGCTCGAAGAGGGCGCCATCGAGTAGACGTCGTAGCCGCGGTAATTGACGTGGGTCGGCGCGACGAACGGGGCCGAGTAGTGGGCGAGGTCCGACAGCAGCATCGGCCCGGGACGCGGCGTGAGCGTCGCATCCGGTGCGAGCGGAAGGTGATTCACGGTCTGAACCACGTCTGCCCCGATCGGCCCGCCGTACAGGGCACCGACGCCATGGCGCCCGATCTGCCGGTAGGTCCGCGCGAGGTCGGGGTTACGGAGAACAGTGCCGCCGGGAGGCACCACTCCGCCCGGCAAGAACAGCGCCTTGGTCGAGCTGAACTGCTCGAAGCGCGCCTGGTTCTCGCGGATCTCCTCTGAAACCGCGGGGTCGATCGTAAAGCCGGACTGCGCGGCCTGCTCGGCGGGCCTGAGATCCGCCGCAAGCGGGAACCGGCCCCACCTGTCGAGCGCCTGGCGCCAGGTCATCAGCGTTCCGGGGACGCCGACCGACAGCCCGCTGGTGACGGCCGTCGGGAAGGCGAGCGGTTCGCCCGTCAGAGGATCGATGAACATGTCCGGGCCGTCGCGCGCAGGCGCCGTCTCGCGCCCGTCGATCGTGTACACGCGATGGGTGCGCGCGTCGTAGTAGACGAAGTAGCCGCCCCCGCCGATCCCCGCGACGAGCGGATCGGTGACGCCAAGCGTCGACGCGACAGCCACAGCCGCGTCAGCGGCGCTGCCACCGTGGCGCAGGATCTTCAAGCCAGCGTCGGTCGCAACCGTGCTGTCGGACACGACGGCCCCGCCGCGACCCACCGCCACGGCCTGTTTGGCCGACGCGGCGGCGACCGGGCCGATCGCCGTCAGGCAAATCCCCGCCAGGATCGTCCGCAGCAACTTCGCGCGTGGTCGCACACGTCAAACATGCCCGAGTGTGCGCGACGCTAATCCCGGAATTGAACGTCTGTCAAGGTCGGGCCGCTACTGGCCGGGGTCGCTGACCCCCGCCTGGGCGCGTTGGTCGACGACCTCCCTGATCCGCTCGACGGTCTCGTCGGACATCCTGCGGATCTCCCAGTGGGTGAGCTTGAGCAGGCGCATCGGCGACGTCGCGATCACGTCGGCGTTGCGGGGCTCGCGGTTGAACAGCGCCATCTCGCCGATCAGATCGCCCTCCCCGAGCGACGCGATCTTCTTGCCGTCCTGGATGATGTCGGCCGTGCCTTCCTCGATGGCGATCAACTCGACCGCGTAGTCGCCCTGCTTCATCAGGATCTGGCCCTCGGCGGCGCTCGTCTCGGTGGCGAACGCAGCGAGCCGGTTGGCCTCTTCATCGGAGAGGTCCGAGAACAGCGGTATTGCCTTCAGGCGATTGGGATCCATGGCTCCTCAGTTGCTCGTCTTAGAGGGTGCCGGAGCCGCCCACGTGGGCGGCGAAGGCGGGCCCCTCTCTCGATACGCGGCGAAACATATCCGCACGCGCTTTCGATTGAGCTACAAGGACTGGACTTCTGCTGTGATCTCGCTCACAGACTGCTTGGCGTCGCCGAACAGGAGCGCGGTCTTGGGGTCGTAGAACAGCGGGTTGTCGATGCCCGCAAACCCCGATGCCATCGAGCGCTTGAGCACGACCACCGCACCTGACTTATCGACCTCGAGGATCGGCATCCCGTAGATCGGTGAGCCCGGCTCGTTCTTGGCGGCAGGGTTGGTGACGTCGTTGGCGCCGATCACGAGCGTCACGTCGGTCCGCGAGAACTCCGGGTTGATGTCGTCCATCTCCTTGAGCAGGTCATAGGGGACGTCGGCCTCGGCGAGCAGCACGTTCATGTGGCCCGGCATCCGCCCTGCGACCGGGTGGATCGCGTACTTGACCTCGACTCCGCGGGCCTCCAGCGCACGCTCGAGCTCGCGGACGGCGTGCTGGGCCTGGGCGACGGCCATCCCGTAGCCGGGCGCGATCACGATCTGCCGAGCATAGGAGAGCTGGATCGCGACGTCCTGCGCGGACGTCGAGCGCACCGGCCCGCGATCGATCTCACCCGCGGTGGGCGCCGCCACCGCGCCGCCGAATCCGCCCGCGACGATCGCCGGCACCGAGCGGTTCATGGCCTTGGCCATCAGGTTGGTCAGGATCGTTCCGGAGGCGCCGACGATCATCCCCGCGACGATCATCGCGGTGTTGTTCAACGCGATACCCGTTGCCGCTGCCGACAGGCCCGTGAACGCGTTCAGCAGCGAGATCACCACCGGCATGTCGGCGCCGCCGATCGGCAGCACCACCATGTTGCCCAGGACCGCGGCAGCGAGCAGGATCCCGACGATGAACAGGCCCTGCGAGTGCGTGCCGGCCGCGAGCACGATCGCGCTGACGACGCAGATCGCAAACAGCACCCCGTTGATGATCGTCTGCCCGGGCAGCTTGATCGGCCTGCCCGGAAGGATCTCCTGAAGCTTTCCGAACGCGATGTTCGATCCCCAGAAGGAGATCGAGCCGACGATCGCGGCGAACAGGGTCGGGATCTGAGACTTCTGCACCCAGAACGACAGGCCCGACGCGAAATGGTGGCGGTACTCGATCCACGCGATGATCGCTACCGCGCCACCGCCGACGCCGTTGAACAGCGCCACCATCTGCGGCATCGCCGTCATCTTCACGTTCAGCGCGGCCGGGATTCCGATGGCCGTGCCGATCACCAGGCCGAGCGCGATCAGCCACGGCGTGCTCGAGCCTGAGAGCACGTGAGGCGTGAGCAGCGTCGCCACGATCGCGATCGCCATTCCGACCCCGGCGATCTTGTTGCCGCGCACGGCAGTACGCGGGCCCGTCAGCCCGCTCATGCCGTAGATGAACAGCGAGAACGCGACGATGTAGCAGGCGTCGATGAAGTTCGATCGCTGCAGGAAGATCGTCGCGGCGATCACTTGGACTCGACCTCCGCCTCGACTTCCTCAGACGTCGGGAGGTCGGGCTTTCGCTTGAACATCGCGAGCATCCGGTCGGTCACCAGGAAACCGCCGACGATGTTGATAGTTCCGAACACAATCGCGATCACGAGCAGGAAGTGCTCGAGCACCCCATGTGCCTCGTGCATCAGCAAAAGCCCTCCCAGCAGCACGATCCCGTGGATCGCGTTGGTGCCCGACATCAGCGGCGTGTGCAGCGTGTTGGGCACCTTCGAGATCACCTCGAAGCCCACGAACGCGGCGAGGACAAGGATCGCGATTTCGGTGATCGTGCTCACGGGTGTCTCCTTGTAAGGGGTACTACGCGGTGGCGGCGCCGGCCGCAGCCTTTGCGCCCTCGTTGACGATCTCCCCGCCCCGCGTGATGCAGGCCCCAGCGATCACCTCGTCGTCGAAGTCGAGCTTGAGCTCGCCCTCGTCGATCATCAGCCCCAGCAGCGACTGGATGTTGCGCGCGTAGAGCTGCGAGGCGTGCTCGGCCATCGTCGAGGGCACGTTCAACGGGGCGATGATCTTGACGTCGTGGCGCAAGACGCTCTCGCCTGGCTCGGAAAGCTCGCAGTTGCCGCCGGTCTCCGCGGCCAGGTCGACGATCACCGAGCCAGGCTTCATCAGCTTCACCGCCTGCTCGGTGACCAGGATCGGAGCGCGTCGCCCGGGCACGGCCGCGGTTGTGATCACGACGTCGGTCTTGCCGATCGCCTCGGCCATCAGCTCCTGCTGCTTTGCCTGCTGCTCGGGCGTGAGCTCCTTGGCGTAACCGCCGGTGCCCTCGAGGTCGCCGCCGAGATCGAACTCCAGGAACTTGGCGCCCAGCGACTCGACCTGCTCCTTGACCGCCGCGCGGACGTCGAATCCCTGCACCACCGCGCCGAGCCGGCGGGCCGTGGCGATCGCCTGCAGCCCCGCGACGCCCGCGCCGAGCACCAGCACGGTTGCCGGGCGGATCGTGCCCGCCGCGGTCATCAGCATCGGATAAAAGCGGCCGAGCTCCTGTGCGCCGATCAGCGCACCGCGATAGCCGGCGATGTTCGCCTGGCTGGAGAGCGCGTCCATCGACTGGGCACGGCTGATCCGTGGCACGGACTCCATCGCAAAGCTCGTCGCGCCCGTCTGGGCGATCGCCCTGATCGTCTCGCCGGCCGTCAACGGCTGCAGGAACCCAATCAGGACGGCGTCGGAGTGCAGCCGCTCGATCTCCTCGGCGCTGGGTGGAGCGACTTTGACGACCACGTCAGACTCGAAAACCGTGCCGGCGTCGTCGACCATGCGGGCCTCTGCCTGCTCGTAGTGATCGTCGGGGATCAGGGCGCCGGCGCCCGCGCCGCGCTCGACGACCACCTCCAAGCCCTCGCCCTTGAGCTTGCCGACGACTTCCGGGACCAACGCGACGCGGCGTTCGCCTTCGGCCGACTCCCTGGGAACTCCAATCTGCACCGGCGCGGGAGGCTACAGAAGCTGCCCGCCAGGGGCGTCAAGCCTCGGAGCTCAGCCCCAGGGCTCTGATTACGGCCGCTACGACCGTGAGCGGACCGGCGGCGAGTCTCCACCCGGCGGGCGTCACTCGACCGGCGGCGGGCACTCGGCGGACGGTCTGGCCTTGGGAGCGCAGACGCGCCGGAGTGTGGCTTGAAGCTGTCGACGTGCCCGCGGCGGCGGGATGCCCGCTCGCACCCGAACCCCCCCGGTGCGGCGACGAACTCGGGGCGGCCGGCAACGCGACCGGACCCAGCGGCAGCGCCTTTCCGGCGAGCGCCATCAGCGCCTGCGCGGTCACCCACACCGGCGTCTGGTCGCTGAAGCGCGAGTACCGCACGTGCCCATCGGGGGCGATCAGCGATCGCAGGTACGCAAGGGGCGATGGAGCACCGCGACGGTGAAGCCCATCCGGGCTGACGCCTACCGCGATCAGACCCTGGACGGCCCAGGCGGTCGACTGGGCATTTGGGTCGTCGCCCGGCTGAGATGGGAACCCGCCGTCGCGGTTCTGCTGGGCGCGGATGAACGCGACCGCGCGACGAACGGTCGTGGCGGGCGCAGTGCCGGCGGCGGCCAGCGCCTCCAGCGCCGCACCGGTGTCGTCGACGTCGCTCGTGGCGCCGGCGGTGGCGAAGTTGTAGCCGCCGTCGGCGTCCTGCTGGCGCAGCAGCCACGCGCGCGTCGCGGGCGCTACCGGATGACCGGCGGCGCGCAGGGCGAGGATCGCAAACGAGGTGAGGTTCACCAGGCCGCCGACCGAGCCGTTGTGGCGCACGTGTGTAAGGAGCGTCGCGACCAGGTCACGGCCGCCAAACGCCGTCGCCGACAGCCCGGCCGCGCGTGCCACAAGGATCGTGCGCTCGACCGAGCCCACGTCGGAGGCCGTCGCCAACTGTGAGCCGATGTAGCCGGTCAGGCTCTGGCCGCCGTTTCGTACTACCTGCGGATTGCGTCCCTGCGCCGCAAACGCCAGCGCGGCCCAGCCCGAGAACAGCTGCGAGGACGGCGTTCCTCGCGCCGCGCCGAGGCCTCCGTCGCTGTTCTGGGAAGCGGCGAGATAGCCCTCCGGGGTCGCCGCGCGCGCGGGCGGCGCAGCCGCCAGCCCGGCCGACATCAGCCCCGCGCAGACCAGGACGGCGACGACCGACAGCGTGCCGCCTCCGGCCGGGAGCCAGGTCACCTGTAGCCGGCGCGCGAAGCGCTGGATCGACCTGATCAGCGCCGGGCCGAATGCGAGCGCGAACGCCACGCAAGCGAGTGCGTGCACCACGTCGAACCCGATGCCCTTGCCGACGTACACCCCCAGCTGCGCTCGGCTGTGGTCGCTGTAGGTGACCCAGTCGCCCACGTCCTGCACGGCGGTGAACGCGAACCCGGCCACTCCACACACGACCGCCAGCGGCCACCGTCCGATCCGCCGCCCCGTCAGCACGGCCACGCCCGCGCCAATCACGCCCGTCATCCCCCATGCCGCCATCTGCCACGGCGTCCACGGCCCCTGGCCGAAGAAGAAGTTCGACGTCAGGCCGGCAACCGCCCCCACCACGAACCCCGGCGCCCCGCCCAGCGTGAACCCCGCGATCAGGATGATGTCGGTGGTCGGCTTGACGTTCGGGACCGGGGCAAACGCGATCCGCCCGAGCGCCGCGAACGCGGCCATCGTGCCGACCAGCGCCACCAGCCGGGCGTCCGGCTTGGTCCGCTCATACCAGGCAAACCCGGCGGCTAGCCCCACCGCGAGAATCGTGAACGCCGCCGCCTGCCAGGTCACGCCGGCACCTCGGCGCGTTGCAGGAGTCCGATGCCCTGATCGGGGGTCAGGGCCCCGCCGGCGCCGCCCAGGATCCTGGCGGTCTCGGTCGCGAAGTACGTTCCGCCCGACAGAACCTCGGCGGCCGGGCCGTCGGCGATCGGCGCGCCGTCGGCGAGCAGCACAACCCGATCGGCGAACTCAGCGACGAACTCCGGGTCATGCGTGGCGACCAGCACCGCGGCGTCGATCTCGCAAAGCAGGCGGGCAAGCTCGTGCTTGTGGGTGCGGTCCATGCCGCGGGTGGGCTCGTCGAGGCACACCACCGCTGGCGGGTTGGCCTCGTCGTCGAGCACGATCGCGAGTGCCAGGCGCTGCTTCTCGCCGCCGGAGAGATCGCGCGGGTGGCGGTCGCCGAACGCGGCCAGCCCGACCGATGCGAGCGCCGCCGACGAGGCCTCCTCCGCGACCGTCTCGTGGACCAGGTAGTCGGTCGGGTTCTGAAGCAGCAGCGCGACGCGGCCCGCCCGCTGGATCCGTCCCCGCGTCGGTTGCATGAGGCCGGCCGCGTGGCGCAGCAGCGTCGACTTCCCGGCGCCGTTTCGGCCCATTAATGCGACGCGCTCCGACCGGCCGATCGAGAGCGACACGCCGCGCAGGATCGTGGGACCGCGGGAGATCTCGTGCCACACGCGGTCAACCCGCAACGCGGCGTCTCGCGACGGCTTTGATCGCGACGCGGCCGCCGGCCGCCGGCGATCAGCCCGCCCGTCACGATCGGCGGCGTCGCCCACGTCGTACCCGTTGGCCCTCAACGCCGCTCGCGCGGCCTTGACGCCCGCGGCAGGGCTCAGCCCGAGCCCTTGCAGGAGCCGCGCGCCAGGTGTCGCGAGCGCAGGCGACGCCGCGCACGCCCAGGCCAAGAACTCCCGCGGCGGGGCGTCGCACACGATCCTCCCCTCGTCCATCGCGATCACGCGGTCCGCGATCGACAGGCAGCGCTCGAGGCGGTGCTCGCTGATCACGACCGTCGCCTCGGAGTCCTCGTTGATCCTCCGCAGCAACGCGATCAGCTCGTCGCCCACCACGGGGTCGAGCTGCGAGGTCGGCTCGTCCAACACGATCAGCGAGGGCCTGCCGGCGAGCGCGGCGGCGAGCGCCACGCGCTGCAGCTCTCCGCCGGACAGCTCCGAAGTGGGGCGATCGAGCAGGTCCCCTATCCCGAGCGCGAGCGCCGCCTCCTCGACGCCGCGCGCGACCGCCGGGCCCGAGTCGCCCCGGTTCTCCAGCGGGAATGCGAGCTCCGCGCGGACGCTGTTCATCACGACCTGCGTCTCTGGATCCTGGAACAGCGTGCCGACATAGGCCGCGAGCTGGGCCGGAGTCCGCGTGCGCGTGTCCATCCCCGCGACCGCCACGGTCCCGGCAAGCTTGCCGCCGTGAAAATGCGGCACCAGCCCACTGGCGGTTCGCAGCAGCGTCGACTTGCCCGACCCCGACAGACCCGCGAGCACGACGAGCTCGCCGGCTCCGATCGACAGCGACACGCCGTCGAGCGCCGGCTGCGGCGCATCGGGATACCAATAGGAGACCCGGTCGAGCTCGAGCACCTCCCCGTTCATCGCTGCACTCCGCGACGGTCCGCGAAGGGCAGCAGCGCGCAGGCCACGAGCGCAAGCGCGATCGCGATCGTGCCGGCGCTCACTGGCGCACGCAGCGACGGGTACGCCGAGAACTGCGCGAGATCGAAGACCCGCGCGGCAACCGACAGGACCAGCACGGCGACCGCGGAGGCGGCGAACGCGAGGTCGTGGCGCGACCACGGCCTGCGGATACTCGGTGGACGGCCGGGGCGCCCGTACCCGCGGACCTCGAGCGCCGCCGCGACGTCCAGCGCACGATCCAGCACGCCCGATGTGGCCGCGCGCATCAGCGCCACCCGCGACGGCGGCCTGCCGGGCCGGCAGCGCTGCGCGTCGGTCAGCCGGTGGGCATCGCGGACGAGCACCGGGACCATGCGGGTGGCGAGCGTCGCGGTCAGCGCCGAGCGAAACGAGACGCGCCTGAACAGCTTTAGGACCTCGTCGGGATCCACGGCCGCGGTGTAGAGCGCGCCGCACATGATCAGCGCCACGGCGCGCAGCCCGAGGATCAACCCGTAGACGGTGGCCTCCAACGTCACGTCGGTGTGCCCGAGCACCGGCAGATCGCCCAGGCGCACGACCACGGTCAGGCCGTCGCGGGTGACGAGGGCGTTGACTAGTGCGATCACGATCGCCAGCGTCACCGCCAGCGGTGCCGCGCGCCGCATCTCGCGGCCCAAGCCGGCGGCGACCCCGGCGCCTACGATCGCCGCCACGACGGCTCCCAGCGCGACCGGGCTGGACAGCAGCAGCGCGGCGCACGCAAGCGCGACGCAGTATGCGCATCCCGCAGCGGCCCAGGCGGCGTGCAGCGGGCTGGGCCGGCGCCTGTAGCTCACTGCGCTCCTTGCAGCGGCACCGGCAGATCGGTGTTGCCCTGTACCGCCAGCGCGAAGTGGTGCAAAAGCCGCTTCGGAGTCAGAGCGTCGGCGGCCGCCGAGACGCCGGCCGCGTCGGTGCCGGTGACAAGCCACGCGGGCGACGATGACCCCTGCGCGGTGGCCGCGACCAGCCCAGTGCCCGCGCCCAGCGTGCGGACCGCGCCGCCATGCGGATCGAGCAGCTCGAGCGAGCGGCCCTCGGTGCCGTTGAACCGCGCGTACACGCCGCTGGCGGACGGCCCGTGCGCGATCAGGATGCCGGCGAACGTGCCGTGCAGGTCACCCCACGTGCCGACCAGCACAGCGAGCGAGTCCGTCCCCGAGCCCGTCCCGAGCAGCTGCGTGGCGACCGGGACGCCGACGGCCTTTAGCTCCGCCGCCACCTGCTTGCACGCGTCGGGCACGTCGGGCGCGCACTCGAGCGTCGTGGGCAGCCGGCGGCCCTTGACGCCATGGATGAACGGCTCGGGAAACGACCCCACGACGGCGGGTACCGAGTCCGTGGCGCTCCAGTCGTGCAGGTCCCACCAGATCCGGTCGCCGCGGTGGACGGCCGTGCTCGCCGCCCCGACTTTGGCCTGGATCCCGTTTACGTAATAGAACCAGTCGCGTTGGGAAGCGGTCCCGGAGATCCCGTCGATCGATTGGACAAAGCCGCCCCCAAAGCGCGTCGTCACCTTGAACGAACGCTGCAGCATCCGCATCACGGTCTCGGAGCCGGGGACCCTGTTGCGGGTGATCGAGCCGATCGGTTGGGTGCCGAAGGAGCGCGTGACGGTCAGGCTGACGTTTGACGTGCCCTTCCCGGCGCCCAGGCCGCACCCGCCGGTGATCGCGGCCGTGAGCACGGCCGCGACCACCACAAACGGGATGCGCTCGAGACCCCGCAACGCGTCCTAGCCGGTCACGCGCACGGTCACCGGGGCCGGGCGCACCTCGCCCTTGGGCGCGCTGTGGAGGGTGACCGTGCCGGCGCCCGTGATGGTCACCGTGGCCACGCCGTGCGCGTTGGTCAGGACGGACTTCTTGCCGAGGCGCACGGGCGCGCCGGCGAGCGGCTTAGCGACGCCACGCGGCGTGAATCGGACGACCTTCACACTGAATGGCTTTCCAGCAACAACCGACCGTGGAGCGCGGATCGCCGTGAGATCCTCCCTGCCCTTCGTCGGCACGGCGGCGAAGACGAGCGAATCCCCGCGCCTCAGCGACAGGCCGCATGCTCCGACGCTTGCCGGCTTGTTGTCGATGAAGATCTCCCAGAAATAGTTCGAGCTGAAGGTGTGGGCCTCTCCCAGAATCGAGGTCACCGCCAAGCCGAAGCTAGAGTCGTAATTGCCTCCCCAGCGGTGCTTGGTCGCGACGTCGAGCGCCCCGATCCCGCTGGTTGCGGGACAGGCGCCGGAGGGTGCGCCGCCCCGGGTGATGAACCCGCCGTGCGTGTGAACACTCTTTGTCTGAAGCAGCGTCCGGGTCTTTCCCTCCACCCGCACCGTCACCTGCGTGCCCGCTCCAAGCGCCGCGGGAGACGCAACGGCAAGTGCGAGCGTCGCCCCGCCCAAAGCGAGGATTGTCTTCTTATGCATAAGGGCCACCCCTTTCCACGAGGGCGTATCTGCGTTGCGCCGGTTGCTGGTCTCCTGGCTTACGGGCCTACCATCCGCGCCTTCCCGGAGACTCGGCGTCCCCAGTGGCGTCTTGGCGGATGGCGTCCCCGATCACAGTGGCGGGTCCGCGCCGGATTCTCGCCGGCTTCCCATTACAACCGACCTTGACCGGCGGGATCCTATCGTGGCGGCCCCCTAAACTCCGAGGCGGTCATGACGATCAATCTCACCCGCATCTACACGCGGCTGGGCGACGGCGGCGAGACCCACCTCGGCGACATGAGCCGGGTGCCCAAGACGCATCCACGGATCGAGGCGTACGGGACGATCGACGAACTGGGCGCGGTGCTCGGGGTGGCGCTTACGCTGCCGGAGCTGCCCGAGGGATTCGGGGAATGGCTGCGCCGGATCCAGAATGACCTGTTCGATCTCGGCGCGGACATCGCGGCGCCGCAGGACGACTCCCGAGAGCGCCTGCGGGTGCTGCCCGAGCAGACCGAGTGGCTCGAGGAGCGCTGCGACGAGGTCAACGCGACGCTGGCGCCGCTGAAGTCGTTTGTGCTCTCCGGCGGCACTGCGGCGGCCGCACAGCTGCACGTGTGCCGGACGGTCTGCCGGCGCGCGGAGCGCCGGGCGATCGCCTGTGGCGACGAAATCAGCCCCGAGGTGGTCCGCTACCTCAACCGCCTCTCAGACCTGCTGTTCATCCTCGCTCGCGCGGCCAACGGCGGCGAGGAGCCGCTGTGGGAGCCGGGCAAGTCCCGGCCGGCGGAGTCTTAGCGCGGGGTCTAGCGCCGCACCGCGAGCATCAGCCCTGTCGCAAGGGCGACGGCGATTAGCCCGATCGCCGAGGCGCCCAGCACGAACCACTCGTGCGCGCGCACAAATGCCAGCACCGCGTGCGGACGGGCCAGCGCGAGCAGCAGCCCCAGCCCGGCAGCGCCGCCAACCGCCGCCGCAGGCGGGCCGAGGTCGTGCGCGAGCCGCGACCTGGAAGGCGGTCGGGCCGGGACGCCGTGCTTCTGGACGGCGCGCAGGCCGCTGATCGCCAGCAACGTCCACGTGGTCGCCACCAGGAAGCCTCCCAGCACGTCGCTTGAGTAATGCCACCCGAGCGCGAGGAACGAGTAACACACGGCGACCGCGAACACGGCGCCGACGGCGACGACGAACGGCCGCGCCGTGCTGGGCGCAGCGAGGACGCAGCAGAGCACGAACGACATCGCTGCGGTGGCATGCCCGCTTGGCCACGACGCTTGCCCGATCTCGTCGACGCCGTTGAAGGGACGCGGCGCCGACAGCAGTGGCTTGAGCTCATGCGTGGTCACGTTTGCGCCCAGCAGAATCACGCCGATCGCGATCGCCACGCCGGGGCGGCCCCGGAGCACCGCCACGAGCATCGGGATCCACGCGAAGAACAGGTACGGCGACGGGCTGCAAAGGTTCGCGACGAAGTCGGCGAGCGGCTTGACGCCGCGATGATGCGCAACGTCGAAGAACCCCAGGAGGATCGACTGGTCGGCGCGCTGCGCAAAGCCGATGTGGAAGGCGGCAAGCCAGGTCAAAAACAGGCACAGGGCCGCGACCGCGGCCGCGGCAAGGGCTGACCTGGCAGTCAGTCGTGCGGGCACAAGGGCGAGATTAGACCACGCCCCGCCCCACGCTTTGCAGCATTTAAGCCCGCTTCAGGCGTTTCGCGTGATGCGGATCTCGGGCGACAGCCCGGTCCGTCGCACATGCGAGTAGTGCTCGATGTGCTCTGGGGACGCCACCTCGACGCTCAGGTCGCCCGCGAGCTGGAAGCGCGCCGACTCGTAGAGCAGCTCCTGATAGCTGGGACTGCCGGATGCCCGGCCCTCGATGTCGAGGTCGTGCGTACCGCAGCGGATCGTCCACAACTGGCCACGCCCGAGCTTCTCGGGGGTGAGCTTGATCTGCATGGTCTCGGTCTCGCCCTCCTCGTCGCCGGCGATGCGCACCCGAGCATCCGCGGCGCCGAGCGCGCGCGACAGCCGTTCGAAGTTGCGCCCGTACGGCGCCGGGACGATCGAGACGGGCCCGCTTGCGTCAGTGCTTCCGCGCACGGCCTCGGCGACCGCGCCGACCAGGACGAAGTCGATGCGATTGGCCCTCAGCCATTGGAGGACCGCAATCGACCGCTCGTCGAGGTGCTCGAAGCCCTTCCGGGTGGTCGCCGGCCGTGTGTCATCGATGCGGGGCGGTCGGTGTCTGAGCAGCATGTTGCGCGTTTCGCCCCCGGACCTCGGAGTCCTTCAATCCGGACCCGTTCGTCGTCGGCCGGTGCCCATTTCCCGGATCGACCTCCACGACCACCCGGCAGGGGCGATGGGCCAACAGATAGCTCGCGGTCGGGCCCAGTGCCCGCTCGGACGGCGGCGCGTGCGCGGTCCCCAGGTAGATGATCTCGGCCCTCGTCCGCTCGGCCTCCTCCACCAGTGCGTGGCCCGGGTTGCGGGTGCGGATCAGCCTTGTCTGCACCTTCAGTCCCGCCTTGCGCCCCGCGAGCTTGGCGCTTTCGAGCACGCTCAGCCCGAGCTGCTCCTCCTCCTCGAGGCCGGCGTCGAGCGACAGCTGATTGGGGACCCGGAGCACGTACACCGCTTCCACGGCAGCGTCCTCGCCCACCAGCTTGGCGGCGGTTCGCAGCGCCGAGGCGTCGACGTCGGTGCCGAAGATCGGCACGATCGCCGACCGGTACTCGAGCTCGACGAAGAACGCGGGTCGCTCGCGGTGTTGGATCTTGTGGTGGCTGGTCAGGTCCATCCCCTGCCGACGCCGATAGATCACGTAGCCGATTAGCCCCAGCACCATCCAGCCCGTGCCGACATAACGGGCGTCGACGTGGAGCGCGAGCACCGATACCCAGGCGGCGAACGTCCCGATCCCACCGATCACCGCGCTGATCGGGATCGCAGCGCCGCGGAAGCGAACGTTGACCCCGATCCGGTACGGGCGTTCGCGCTCGGGATCCTTGATCCGCAGCGCCACCACCGCGGCGTGCGCGGTCGTGAACGACAGCATCGCCCCGTACGAGTACAGGTTTCCCAGAAAGTCGGTCTTGCCCGGGATGAGCAGGATCCCGGCGAACACCGAGAACACGACGATGGTGAACCACGGTGTCCGGTGCTTGGGATGCAACTGGGCGAAGATGCCCGGGATCTGACGGTGCTCGGCGAGCGACCACGACAGCCGCGAGATACCGATCAGGCCCGCGTTGGTGGCGATGAACAGGATCGTCGCCGCCAACACGCCGACGTAGTACCGCAGCACGTGCGTGACCCCGGGCGCAAGCCCCAGGTGCGAGATGATCCCCAGCACCGGGTCGTTCTGGTAGCCGCCCTGCGTCGGCGTCTGCCCGAGCAGCGTGTACGCGTGAGGGCCCTGCCCGACCACGGGCAGCGCCGACAGCGCCACCACCGTCATGCCGGCGTACACGCCGAGCACCGCAACCAGGATGTAGTTGACCGCGCGCGGCACGTCCCGGCCGGGGTCGCGAGCCTCCTCGGCCATGTTCGAGACGGTCTCGATCCCGGTGTAGGCCAGCATCGCGAGCGACAGCGCGAAGATCAGGTGCGAGTAGCTCGGGGTCGACCCCAGGTGGACCTGGTGGACGAGCAGGCTCGGATTGAGCACGAACACCGCGCCGATGCAGATGATCAGGACCTGCGTGGCAAGGTCGAGCACGGCGAGGACGAAGTTGAGGTTGGCCGACTCGCCGATCCCCCGGATGTTCAGCCACGCGAGCAGCGCGATCACGATCAGACCTCCGATCACGTCGCCGGGCGGGTGCGTCAGCGCCGGCCAGAACGCGCCCAGATAGTGCGGGACGAAGAACGCCGAGATCGCGATCGTGAGGATGTAGTCGAGGCTCAGCGCCCAGCCGGCGAAGAACGACACGAACTCGTTGAACGCGTGACGGGCAAACGACGACGAGCCGCCCGCCTCGGGGAACATCGACGCCCCCTCGGCGTAGGTCTTGGCGGTCAGCGCGAACAGCCCGCCGGCGAGCATGAACACCACCGGTGTCAGCCCGAGGGCGTAGGCGGCGACGAGCCCGAGCGCGTAGTAGATCGAGGACCCGACGTTGCCGTAGGCGGTGGCGAACAGACCGCCGACACCGACGCTTCGGCGAAGCCCATGAGTCTCGATGCGCGCCATATTCCGCCGCAAACGACGGTAATCCGGACGCCATCAAGATCCCGCTAAAGATCAGGCGGCGGGCGTAGAGAAAGCGTTAAGACGCGGTCGGATCCATCAGCCGGTAGCCGACGCCCGGCTCGGTGATCAGGTACTGCGGTCGCGACGGGTCGGGTTCGAGCTTGGCGCGGATGTGCGCAACGTGGACGCGCAGGTAGTGGGTCTCTCCTCCGTACTCGGGCCCCCACACCTCGCGCAGCAACTGCCGGTGGGTGACCAGACGGCCCTGGTGGGAAGCGAGCACGCGCAGCAGGTCGAACTCGATCGGCGTCAGGTGCACGCGCTCTCCCGCCCGATCGACGCGGCGATCCGCAAGGTCGATCACCACGTCTCCGATCCGCAGCTCCGGGTCCCCTGCCGCGTCCGCCGAACGTCGCATGATCGCCCGCAACCTGGCCAGCAGCTCGTCTGTCCCGAACGGCTTGGTCACGTAGTCGTCGGCGCCCGCGTCCAGCGCACGGACCTTCTCGCGTTCGTCGCCCACGGCGGACAGCATCAGGATCGGCAGCTTGCTCCATTTACGCACCTCGCGGCAGATGTCCGACCCCCGCCCGTCCGGCAGGACCAGGTCGAGCACCAATGCATCGGGGGGCCGCGTCGCGAGCAGGGCCAGTGCCTGCTCCTTGGTCTCCGCCGCTTCGACCGCATATCCCGCGCTACGCAGCACGATCTTCAAGCCGCGGACGATCTGTGGCTCGTCGTCGACGACCAGCACGCGCGGCGCCTGGGCGTTCACCGCAGCGCTCCCGCCTCTCCGGGCGGGACGCTCGACGCGGGCGACGTTGGCTCAGCGGCGGGCTGGCGCGCGACCGGGAAGCTCACCGCAAACGACGTGCCCCGTCCGCTCCCGGTCTGAAGCACGATCCGGCCCCCGTTTGCCTCGACGAACCCTCGCGAGATCGCCAGGCCCAGCCCGGATCCTGCGCCCAGAGCGCCACGGCCCCTGAAGAACGGCTCGAACACATGGGCGCGCTCCTGCTTGCCGATGCCGCGGCCCTGGTCGGTCACGCGCACGGTCACCAGCGACGGCGTCAAGGCACCGGTGATCCGGACGGGCGAATCCGGCGGGGAGAACTTGATGGCGTTCTCGATCAGGTTTGAGAACACGCGCTCGAGCTGCGCGGCGTCGGCTCTGACCAGCGGCAGATCCTCCGGCAGCGCGAACTCGATCGGATGCTCAGTCCGCAGCTGTGCGACGGCCGACGCGACGACGTCGTGCAGGTCGCACCAGTCGCGTTGCGGGGCGACCGCGCCCGCCTCGATCCGCGACAGATCGAGCAGGTCGTCCACCAGCTTGGCCAACCGCACACCTTCGGTCTCGATCACGTCGATCAGCTCGGCCCGCTCGCTCTCGGTGACGCTGCTGCCGCGAAGCGCCGAGCCTGCCGTAGTAATCGCGGTCAACGGGGACCGCAGGTCGTGGGAGATCGCGTGCAGGATCGCCGTCCGGGCCACGTCGGCTCGCTGGGCGGCGTCCGCCTCCGCGACGCGATGCGCGACCTGGTCGCGCTCGACCGCCACGTCGACCAGCCTGCCCAGCGGCTCCGACAGGCGCTGCAGCTCGTCGGGCGCCCAGGTGCTGTCGCCCGCCACGTACAGCCAGGCCCGGCGGGCTCGGCCGTGCAGGTTCACCGAGATCTCGTCGGCGCCCGGCGAGGGCACCGGCTCGAGCGTAAGTCGCGCGTGACTTGCCCCGGTCGCGGTCGCCACGCGCCCGCCGATGCTCTGCAGCTGGGACTCGACGTTGTGGCCGGCGAGGATCGCGGACGCAACCTCGGCCAGCAGCTTCGCCTCGCGCTCGCGTGCCGCCGCGGTCCGCGCGCGGCTCTCTGCCTCGGCGGCGCGCTGTCTCGCGAGCGCCGCCAGACGCCCCACTACGACCGCCGCGATCAGCAGAACGATCAGCTGCACGAGGTCCTGCGAGTGCGCGATCGAAAGCTGATGCCGCGGGGTGATGTAGAAGAAGTTGAACGTCAGCACGCCCAGCACGGCCGTCGCCAGCGCCGCCAGCTCGCCGCGGGCGATCGCGACCGCGAGCACGGCCAGCAGGTAGACGCTGCCGAGGTCAGAAGCTGAGGTGAGCCCCTGGAGCGCGGCGATCACCAGCGTCGCGGCGACGACGGCGCCGACCACCGCCAGCGCATCCGTCGCCACGCTGCGTGTCGTCGGCCCACCGGGCGTGCGCGCCCCACCGGGGATCAGGAGGCGTTTCATGGGCGTAACGCTACGCCGCTACAGGATGGTGGCCAACTCCCGCTGTCGGCGGAGACTCGACGATCACGCGGCAGGGCCGCTCGCGCAGCACGGTCGCCAGTGCCCGCCCAAACCCGGACCCGTCGTGGACCATCGGCATCACGATCGCCGCGGCACGCATGGCGCGCGCCTCGTCAACGATCTGGCGACCGGTCTGACCAGGCCTGACCTTGACCCAGTGACCCGACACTCGGCGGCCGGCCTGCACCTTGGCTTCCTCGATGATCGACTGGGCGAGCTCCTCCTGCTTGGGCAGGGGGGCGTTGATCGGGCTGCTCGACGGAACCGAGATCGTCACCAGGACGTGGATCCCGCGACGCCTGCGCGCAGCCATCCGCGCGGCGGTGGACATCACATCGGGCACATAGCCGTGCTCGTCGAAGGCGACGAGCACTGATTCGTACTCGGCTTCGGTGTCGCGCGCCGCCTTGGGCAGGGCGATCTTGGTCGTGGTGACCAGGTCCAGCCCCTGGCTGCGGCGGTAGATGATGTAAACGCAGATGCCGACGAGCAGCCAGCCGATTCCGGCGGCGGCGACGTTGAGGTGCAGCACGGTCACGGTCACCCACGCAAAGCCGGTGCCGATCCCGCCGAGGACCGCGAATAGCGGTAGGTCGTAGCCGCGCACGCGCAGCGTGCCGGGTCCGCGGTACGGCCTCGCTTTGTCCGGATATTTGATCCGCAGGCGGATCACCGAGATGTGGGCGATCGTGAACGACAGCATCGCCCCGAACGCGTACATGTTGCCAAGGAACACCGCCTGGCCGGGGATCAGCGTGAGGCAGGCGATCCCGCCGAACACGATGATCCCGATCCACGGGGTGCGGTATTTCGGATGCAGCTGTCTCAGCTGCTCGGGGACCTGGCGGTGCAGCCCCATCGAGTAGACCAGGCGAGACACGCCGATGATTCCCGCGTTGGTGGCGATGAACAGGATCGTCGCGGCCAGCAGGCCGACGTAGATCTCGCCCGCGTGCTGGAACGGGCCGAGGTTCAGGTGCTTGACGATCCCGAGGACCGGATCGCCGGCGTATCCGCCCTGGCTCTCGGGCAGGCCCAGCAGCGTCTGGCACTTGCCGTTGCTGCAGGTCACCGGTAGCGCCGACAGCGCGACGGCTGGCAGCAGCGCGTAGATCGCGAACACCGCGGCCACCACGCCCTTGATCGCCTTGGGAATCGTGTGCGACTCATCCCTGGCCTCCTCGGCCATGTTCGAGATCGTTTCTATGCCCGTATAGGCGATCATCGCGACCGGGATCGCGATGATGAAGTTCTTCCAAGTCGGCACGGTGCCGAGGTGGACGTTGTTGATCAGCGTCTCGGGCGACAGCACCAGCACGCAACCGAGGATCACCAGCGCGAGCTGGGTCGAGAAGTCGGTGAACGCCAGCACGACGTTGACGCCGGCGGCCTCCTTGACGCCGACGATGTTGATCGCGCACAGGATCACGATCACCGCGATGCCGACGATGATGTCCCCGGGCGAGGTCTTCAGGTAGGACCAGAAAAGGCCGCCGATGTAGTGGGGGACGAAGAACGCCGAGATCGCGACCGTGATCACGTAGTTGAGCATCTGGCCCCATGCGGCGAAGAACGACCAGAACTCGTTGAACGCGTGGCGGGCGAAACTCGAGGATCCGCCGGCTTCGGGATACATCGCGGTGGCCTCGGCGTACGTCGCCGCGGTCAGGTAGAAGATCCCGCCGGCGATGATGAACACGATCGGCGTGAGGCCGAGCGCGAACGAGGCGACCAGTCCGAGCGCGTAATAGATCGATGAGCCGACGTTGCCGTAGGCCGTCGCGAACAGGGCGTTTACGCCGAGGACCCGCTGGAGCCCGGGGGTATGCCGCTCAGCCATCGGCTATCCCCCGACGGTGCCGTGGCCTGCTTGGGTGGGGGTGGTTTGTGCCGATCTCCGGTGCGCCTACTCGTCGCCGCTGGGGGCTGTGGCTTGCTCCTGCTCCCTTGCGTGCCCGGCTTCCTCGATGGCTTCGGGTGGCGGACGCTTGTCGGCGGGAGGAGCCGTGAGGATAACTCGGCAGGGCGCCTTGCTCATGACGTATTTGGTGATCGGGCCGACGTAGTTCTCGAGCGGCCCCCCGGCTCCTCCCAGTAGCGATCCTCCGCGGACCCGCGACGGCTCCTCGGCGCCGAGCACGATCGCCTCGACCCCCCGACGCCGCGCCTCGTTGACGATTGCCTGGCCTGCCCGGCGGGCCCGGACGATCGCGGTGGCGACCTCCACGCCCTCGTACTCCTCCCCCACCAGCTTGGCGCGCGCCAGCGCTTCGCGCGCCCGCCGGATCTGGGCGTCGGAAAGCGGCGCATCGAGCGGCACCGCAAGCGGCATCTCGAACACCCAGATCGCCTCGATCACCGCGCCTTCCTCCTCGAGGTCGTCGTGTGTGTCGCCGGCCAGGCGGCCCGCAGTCTGGACGATGTCGTCGTCGAGCGGCGTCCCGAAGATCGGGACCAGGATCGAGCCGAACTCGGGCTCCAGCGCCTCGTGGCGCAGCGCCCGCTCGGGGATCGTGACCCGCCGAAGCAGCGGCTTCTGCTCGCTCTTGCGATAGATCACATACAGGGCCAGCCCACCCAACAGCCAGCCGGCACCCACGTACCGGGCGCCCGAGTGGAACACGAGCACGGTCACCCAGCCGGCGCCGGCGAGCACGGCACCGAGCACCGCCGGAAGCGGCACCTTCGCACCTCGCACCGTGACCGACAGCGGCACCGAGTACGCCCGAGGACGGTTGGGCTCGCGGAAGCGCAGCGCGATCACTGATACGTGCGCGATCGTGAAGGCGAGCATCGCTCCGAACGCATAGATCCCGATCAGCAGCTCGAGGTCGCGCGGAATGACGAGTGCGGCTGCCGCGAGCGCCGCTGTCGCGATGATCACCCACGGCGTTCCCCAGCGATGGTGCAAGCGGCCGATTGCGCTGGGGATCTGGCGATTCGTCGCCAGCAGGTAGCCCGCCCGCGAGACGCCAAGCATCGACGCGCCCGCCGCCGAGGTCAGCCCGATGGCGCCCGCGATCGCCACCGCGTACTTCAGCGCGTCGGCGACCCACTTCGGGTGTAGGCCCTCGACGACCCCGACCACCGGCGCCTTGATGTTCGTGGTGCCAAGCGCGGTGATCCCGTCGTGGACGGGCAGCACGCCGACGCCGACGATCGCGATCCCGACATAGATGAGCACGATCAGCGCCGAGCCGGTGCTCACCAGGCTGCGGATCTGTGTTCGGGTCGCGGTGACCTCGCCGGCCACGCTCGCAGCGGCCTCGAGCCCCGTGAATGCGATTACGGCAATCGTCAGCGCGAACGCCAGCTCTCTGACCGTGGGGGCGGTGCCGAGGTGAATGCTCTGGGTGAGGTGGTCCGGATGGAACGCGAGCGCGAGGCCCAGGATGACCACGGTCGCCTGGAGCGCCAGATCGGCGCCGGCGATCAGAATCGTCTGGCGTAGCCGCCGCGCGCTGACTCCGATGAGGTTGTCGTATGCCACGCCGGCGATAACGGCGAACGCGACAGCGATTTCGAGCCCACCGTGGCCGATCTGGCCCCAGAACACCGCGAGGTAGCTCGGGACCGTAAGCGCCGTAACCGCGATCAGGATCGTGTAGTCGAGCACCAGCGCCCATGCGGCGATGAAGCTGACGAGCTCGTTGAAGGCGTAGCGAGCGAACACGGGTGAGCCCGCGCGCTCGGGGTGAAGTGTCGCGCCCTCGACGTACGTCATCGCGTTCAGCTGAAAGAAGATCCCCGCCGCCAGGAAGACGAGCCACACGAGCCCGTTGGCATGGTGGGCGACGACGCCGAGCGCGAAGTAGACCGAGCTGAGCGATGTCGTGTAGACGACCGCGAACAGCACGCGATAGTTGAAAGGACGCTCAGGCACAGATGTAGCGGGCGCTCACCGTCCGCGGTACTGCAGATACAGACGGCCGGCGCCGGCGAGGACGAACAGGATGCCGAGCAGCACGCCGGCAGCCGCCGGGCCGCCCCCGGCTGACAGGGTCCGGATGACCAGCACGATCCCGAGGATGATCAGGATCACGGACATCACGCGCGTGTAGGACCGGCGGAGCTGCTGCTGCTTGGACATATATGTGCGTAGATTAGGTCTCGGGGATGCCCGCGGGGGTTATGCCTAGGTGGCGAGGGTTACATTCGGCGCTTCAGGGTCGGCCAGCGGTCCATGAACGACCCAGTGAAGGTGAGGATGTCGGCGTGCTTCGGGCCGCGGAGGGGCATATCGCGACAACGCCGACATTTCCCGCGAGGCGTGTCGTGTTAACCACCGCATACGGGGCTGGAGCGGATCACTTCCTCACTGCGAGCCGCTGTGTCGCGTTATGCCCCCCTTCCCCCGGCGGCTGCCCCGGGCCTGTGCTCCTCGTGCGACCCGACGGGAGCCCCGATAGGCCGTGGGTAGGATCGATTGCAGTGGACGCCCCCGCCGACAGCCACCAGCGGTCGATCAACGGCCGCACCGCGAGCGGCGATGCGTCGATGGACGGCCCCAACGGGAGCCAGGGCCACCCGGAGCTCACCCGCCGCCGGCGCCTGCTGATTCTGGTCATCTGCTCGATGAGCCTGCTGATCGTGGGCCTCGACGTGACGATCGTCAATGTCGCGCTGCCCGCGATCCACCGCTCGTTCGGCGCTTCGCTCTCGGGGCTTCAGTGGACGATCGACGCATACACGCTGACGATCGCCAGCCTGCTGATGCTGTCGGGGTCGACCGCTGACCGGATCGGGCGGCGCAAGGTGTTCCTGATCGGCCTCGTCGTGTTCTCGACCGGGTCGCTGCTGTGCGCCTTGGCCCCCACCCTCCAGTTGCTGATCGCGGCCCGCGTGCTCCAGGCGATCGGCGGCTCGATGCTCAACCCGGTCGCGATGTCGATCATCCGCAACGTCTTCGACGACCCGCGCGAGCGCGCCCAGGCGATCGGAGTGTGGGGCGCGATGATCGGGCTGAGCATGGCGCTGGGACCGATCGTCGGCGGGGCGCTGGTCGACTCGCTGGGCTGGCGGTGGGTGTTCCTCGTCAACGTCCCGGTCGGGCTGCTGGCGATCACGCTGACCACGATGTTCGTGCCGGAGTCACGAGCCCCGCGGCCGCGGCGGCTGGACCCGGTCGGGCAGGCCCTCGTGATCGTCGCCCTGGCCTCGCTGACCTACGCGATCATCGAGGGCGGCAGCGCGGGCTTCACCTCATCGGGAATCATCGGCCTGTTCTGCCTGTCGCTCGTGTCGTTCGTCGCCCTCGTGTTCTACGAGCTGCATCGGCGCGAGCCGCTGCTCGAGATGCGTTTCTTCAAGAGCATCCCGTTCTCGGGCGCCAGCGCGATCGCGATCTGTGCGTTCGCCGGCCAAGGCGGCTTCTTGTTCTTGAACACCCTCTACCTCCAGAACGTCCGTGGCCTGTCGCCGTTTGACGCCGGGCTGTACGTGTTGCCGATGGCGGCGATGACGCTCGTGTTCGCGCCGCTGTCCGGAAACATCGTGGGCCGCTACGGCTCCCGGGTCCCGTTGGTGGTCGCCGGGACGAGTCTGACGATCGCGGCGGTGATGCTGACGCAAATCACCGCCGGCAGCTCACCGGCGTACGTGCTTGGCGCCTACTTCGTGTTCGGCTTCGGCTTCGGCTTGGTCAACCCGCCGATCACCAACACGGCCGTCTCCGGAATGCCTCCCTCGCAGGCGGGAGTCGCCGCGGCGGTTGCCTCCACGAGCCGGCAAGTCGGCGCCACGCTCGGGGTGGCGATAGTCGGCGCGGTGGCGGGCGCCGGCATCTCCGGCGAGATCGGCAAGGGCTTCGCGGCCGCCACGCACGCGAGCTGGTGGATCATCGCCGGGCTGAGCTTCGCGATCGTGATTCTCGGCTTGGCGACCACGACCCGGTGGGCTCACCAGACGGCGGTCGAGACGGCCAACCGGTTCCGCGAAGACGGACCCCAACCCGTAGGTCCTACCCACGGCGAGCCGGTCCCGGCCAGGCGGGAGACGTCCCAACCGACGCCCGCCTGAGCCGGCCCAGGACGCCAAAAGCGCCCCCAAAAGCGCCCCCAAAAGCGCCCAAAAAGCCCGCCCCATATCAGTGAACCCCGCCAAACTTGATCCGCGCAATCGACGGATCCCGCCCGCGGGGAACTACGGCATCCGACACGGGTGATGTGCGGTTGTGGACAAACTCGTTCCCCGGTTTGATCACCGCCGTTCGTTCACTTGCGTGGGAAGGGACAAGGACGTGATCTCGGCACGTATGGCGGCGAGTCCCGCTGCACTCCTTTGCGATTCAGAAGTTGACGTGACCGGCCTCGAGGGTCTCGAGCCACCGGAGGATCCCGCGGCCCTTGACGATCCGGCGCTCGAAGACCCCGAGCCCGACTCTTTCACGGTCGACTCGATGGCCCAGTTTCTCCGGGCCATCGGCCGCTACCCGCTGCTCAGCCACAAGGAAGAGCTGGCGCTTGCGCGGCGGATCGAGCGCGGGGACCTTTGGGCCAAGGACCGACTGGTCGTGCACAACCTGCGCCTGGTCGTGTCGATCGCCAAGCACTATCAGACCGGCACCGGTCTGTCGCTGCTCGACCTCGTGCAGGAAGGCGCGGTCGGCCTGATCCGGGCCGCCGAGAAGTTCGACTGGCGCCTGGGCTACAAGTTCTCGACGTACGCGACCCTCTGGATCCGCCAGTCGATCGGCCGCGCGCTGGCCGATAAGGCGCGCGTGATCCGCCTGCCGGTCGCCGTCGAGCAGCGAGAACGCAAGCTTTCGGCGGCTCGCCGCCGGCTGTCGGCGGAGATGGCACGCGAGCCCTCAGCGGAGGAGCTGGCGGTGGCCTGCGGCCTGGAGTCCGTCCACGTCGCTGCGCAGGCCCGCCCGCCTCGGGTGACGACGAGCCTCGACCGCCCGATCGCCGGCGACACGGACGCGACGCTGGGCTCGATGCTTCCGTCACAGGGCCCCGAGATCGGCGAGGAGCTTCACATCGAGTTTCAGCGCAACCAGGTGCTCGACGCCGTGGCGAGCGTCGCCGAGCCCGGTCAGTCGGTGATCCGGCTGCGCTTCGGCCTCGACGACGTGTGCGAGCCAAAAAGCTATGCGGCGATCGGCCGCGAGCTCGAGCTCGACCCCGAGCGGGTCCGCCGGATCGAGCATCGCGTGCTGGCGCAACTGGCCTTGGACCGCGAGCTCGAAGCTCTGCACGCCGCCTAACGCCTCCCCCAACCCGGGTCGGGGTCCATGTCCCCGGACCCCGACCCGGCTCCTCCTCCGCAGCGCACCCGTAAGGAACCGCCCGTCGCCGACGCATACGATGCGTGCGGGTACCCGACTGATCGCGGCAGCGAGGAGAGCTTGAATGACCGAGCGGACTTTCATCATCCTGGGGGCCAGCCTGGCCGGCGCCAAGGCCGCCGAGGAACTGCGGGAGCGCGGCTTCGACGGGCGGGTCGTGCTGGTCGGCTCCGAAGAGGAGCGCCCGTACGAGCGCCCGCCGCTGACCAAGGACTACCTCCGCGGCGAGTCCGACCGCGACAAGGCCTACGTGCACGAACCGGGCTTTTACGAGGACCACGACATCGCACTGCTCTCCGGCGCCACCGCCACGAGCATCGATCCCGCCGCCTCGACCGTCGCGCTCGAGGACGGGAGCGAGCTGCATTACGACCGGCTGCTGCTGACGACCGGCGCGCAACCGCGGGAGATCCCGGTCCCCGGCGCCGACCTCGAGGGCGTCTACTACCTACGCACGCTCGGCGACTCCGACATTCTCAGACAGCGGCTGGACGCGGGCGGCCGCGTGGCGGTGGTCGGCGGCGGCTGGATCGGCAGCGAGTTCGCGGCGTCGGCCCGCCAGAAGGGGCTCGAGGTTGCGCTGATCGACCCACTCGAGATCCCGATGGCACGCCTGTTCGGCGAAGAGGTCGGATCGTTCTACCGCGACGTGCACGCACAGCACGGCGTCGAGCTCCTGCTTGGCGACGGAGTGCAGTCGTTTGAGGGTGACGGCACGGTCGCCCGCGTGACGACCACCGGTGGCAAGACGGTGGACTGCGACTTCGTGGTCGTCGGGATCGGGGTCGCTCCACGGGTCGGCCTGGCCGAGGCCGCGGGGATCAAGATCGACAACGGCATCGTCGTCGACGAGCACCTGCGCAGCTCGGCCGAGAACGTGTTCGCGGCCGGCGACGTCGCCAACGCGTGGCATCCGTTCTACAAGCAGCAGATCAGGGTGGAGCACTGGGCAAACGCACTCAACCAGGGTCCCGCCGCCGCCCGCGCGATGCTCGACGACAAAGCCGGCTACGAGCGCCTCCCGTATTTCTTCTCCGACCAGTACGACGTCGGGATGGAATACTCGGGCTACGCGATCGATTGGGACGAGGTGGTGTTCCGGGGCAGCCGCGACAGCGGCGAGTTCGTGGCCTTCTGGCTGCAGGGCGGCCGCGTCGTCGCGGGCATGAACGTAAACGTCTGGGACGTCAACGAGCACGTCCAGGACCTGATCCGCTCCCGCGCGCGAGTCGACACCTCAGAGCTTGCCGATCCGGATACGTCGCTAGAGTCGATGGCGGGGGCGCCGAGTACCGACAACTGACGGGAGCACCCATGTCACCGAACCCCAACCTCAAGCGTCTACACGACGCAGGCGTATCGATCTGGCTTGACACGCTCTCGCGGGACCTTCTGCAGGGCGGCGAGTTCCAGGAGCTGATCGACGACTACTCCGTCACCGGCGCGACCTCCAACCCGACGATCTTCGCCAAGGCGCTGTCGGGATCGGATCTCTACGACGACCAGTTGCGTGCCGTCGCCTCGTCGGGGGTGCGCGAGACCCAGGAGCTGTTCTTCGCGCTCGCGCTCGACGACATTCGCGAAGCGGCCCGACTGCTGCGCCCGACGTACGACAGCGCCGCCGGCCACGACGGGCTGATCTCGTTCGAGTGCACGCCCGACCTCGCCGACGACACCGACGGCACGCTCGCGCAGGCCAGCGACCTGTGGCAGCGCCTGGACCGTCCCAACGTGATGATCAAGGTCCCCGGCACCAAGGCAGGGCTGCCCGCCATCGAGGAGCTGACGCGCCGGGGCTTGAACATCAACATCACGCTGCTGTTCTCGATCGAGCGCTACGAGCAGGTGATCGACGCATACCTGCGGGGCCTGACGGCGCGAGCACAGGACGGCCAGCCGATCGATCACATCACCTCGGTCGCATCGTTCTTCCTGTCTCGGATCGACACCAAGGTTGACGCTCAGCTGCCCGAGGATTCGCCGCTGCGCGGCCGGGTGGCAGTGGCCAGCGCCCGCGTCGCCTACCAGCGCTTCTTGAGCAAGTTCTCCGGGCCCGCCTGGGAGGATCTGCGCGCCAACGGCGCCAAGCTCCAGCTGCCGTTGTGGGCGAGCACTGGCACGAAGAACCCGGCGTACTCCGACACGCTGTACGTCGGCGAGTTGGTCGGGCCCGACGTGATCAACACGATGCCCGAGCAAACCGTGAAGGCGTTCGCCGATCACGGCGAGGTCGCGCGCACGCTCGACTCCGATCCCGACGAGGCCGCCGGCACCCTCAAGGCTGCCAAGGAGGCTGGGATCGACCTGAGCGCGGTCACCGACGAGCTCGAGCGCGAGGGCGTCAAGTCGTTCTGCGCCTCCTACGACGAGCTCAGCGAGCGGATCGAGAGCAAGCTCTCGGCCGTCGCCGTCGGTGCATCGTCGTCTGATGGTTAGCTCGCTGACGGTCGCGCTCTTCTTCCATCTGCTCGGAGCGTTCATGCTGGTCTCCGGGACCGTGCTCGCGGGAGCGGCGTTCGAGACCGCGCGGCGGCGACAATCCGCGGCCGAGATCGCGGCGCTGCTGTCGGTGAGCCGGATCGGCGCGATGCTGGTGGGCGTGGGCGCGTTGCTGGTGCTGGGCTTCGGAGCGTGGCTCGTGCACCTGGCCGGTTTCAGCTACAGCACCGGCTGGATCAACTGGGCGTTCATCCTGTTCGTCGTGGCGATGGCGCTGGGCGGCATCGGCAGCCGAAGGCCCAAGGAGGCGCGGCTGCTCGCGACGCGGCTCGCTGCTGAGCGCGGCCCAGTCACCGACGAGCTACGCGGGCTGCTCGACGACCGCGCCTCGCGGGTGGAGAACTACGCGTCGGGCGCCGCCGTGCTGGTGATCTTCGGGTTGATGGTCTTCAAGCCTTAGTGCTCCCCGCACTGATTGAGCTCTACGACCGCGCCGAGACCGACGCCGCGCTCGACGTGGCCGTGTCCCACGCTCTCCTGAACCGATCGGCGCAGAACGGGCTCGGGTCGCTGCGGCTGTGGCGGCCCCTGAGCCCGGCCCTGTCGGTGGGACGACTGGATGTTCGCCATCCACGCCTGCCCGAGGTGCTGGCGCTGGCCCGTGCGGCCGGTGTCGCGCCGGTCCGGCGGCTGGCCGGCGGCCATGCGGCGACGGTCGATTCCGGATGCCTGTGCCTCGGCTGGGCGCAGCCACACCCGCGCCTCGAGGAGTCCGGCGCGCGCTACGAGCTGATCGCGCAGGCGATCGCCGAGGCTCTGGGCGCCCTCGGCGTCGCAAGCTCGCTCGGGGAGTCACCGGGAGAGTGGTGCCCGGGCGCGTGGAGCGTGCAGGGCCCGTCGGGCAAGCTTGCCGGTCTCGCGCAGCGCGTGGTCTCGGGAGGGGCGTGGTGCGAGGCGCTGATCGTCATCCAGCCCGCGCCGGAGCTCCGTGCCCTGGCCCGGCAGGTCCACCAAGTCCTGGGCCTGGAATGGAGCGACTCCGCCCAGGGCGAGCTCGCGGAGCTGCTGCCCGGCACCCCGGACCTCCACGCAGCTCTCACTGACTCGGTGATCACGACTCTGACGAAGCGGCTTGGCCCGGTGGAGCGCCGCCCGTTGCCCGCCGACTCCCGCGACGCCGCGGTCGCACTCGCCGACGAGCACCGCCTCTAGAACTCGACGCCGACGAGCGTCGGCTCGGGCTGCAGGCTGACTCCGAACGCAGCCCGCACGCCGTCTCTCATCTCGCGGGCGAGCGCGACGAGCTCGCCGCTGCTCGCGCCGCCGCGGTTGACGATCGCGAGCGTGTGCTTGGACGAGATGCCGGCGCGTCCGTTTCCGTATCCCCGGTGAAAGCCGGCGCGCTCGATCAGCCATGCGGCCGAGGTCTTGACCGAGCCGTTGGCGTCGGGCCACACCGGGACCCGGGTCCCCTCCCCCAGGCGCTGCGTCGCGCGCTGTTCGAGCGACGCGAACGCCTCACGCGACAGGATCGGGTTGAGGAAGAACGAGCCCGCGCTGACCGAGTCGGGATCGTCGGGGTCCATCACCATCCCCTTGGCGCGCCGGAGCTCGAGCACCGCTTCACGCGTAGCGCCGAGCGCGGGACGGTCGCCCGGCGCGACCCCCAGCGTTCGCGCGAGCTCCGCGTAGCGGATTCCCCGGGCAAGCGGGGACCGCTCAAGCGCGAAGGACACGCGCAGCACGACGTAGCGGTCAGAGCCCTTGAAGGCGCTCGAGCGATAGCCGAAGCCGCACTGCCGCGGTTCGAGCTCGACGACGCTTCCGGCGCGGCGGTCAAAGGCGCTCACCGACACGATCGTCTCCGACACGTCCTGGCCGTACGCGCCCACGTTCTGGATCGGCGTAGCGCCCGTCGAGCCAGGGATCCCCGATAGGCACTCCACTCCGGCCAGACCCTCGCCCACGCACGCCGTCACGACGCCGTCCCAGGGCTCGCCGGCCCCGGCCACGACGCGGACGCCATCGCCGGCCTCGCCGATCGCGATGCCCCCGAGCGCCAGCTGCAGCACGATCCCGTCGAACCCGTGGTCGCCGACCAGCAGGTTCGATCCTCCCGCGATGATCAGCAGCGGCTCGTCCACGGCATCGGCGCCGCGGACGACCTCGACCACCTCCTCGATCGTCGCAGCGGTGATCAGCCTGCGCGCCGGGCCCCCGACGCGCAGCGTCGTGAGCTCCGACAGGGGAACCTGCTCGCGTACCTGCATCCGCCTCAAGTTTGCCGCGATCGCCGACGAATACGCCGCGCACGCCCGCGCGCGCCCCATGGACGAATGTTCTAGAGCGTTCGCGGAGTGCGGAGAACTACTGATCTGCCTGTCGGGGAAAAGGGCCGATGAACCCCCTACAACATGTTTGTCGGCGCTCCCATCAATTCCCGCGGGGCAGCGTCAGGTGACCAACCGATCGTCGGGCCCCGGGGCAGACTCGCCCTGCCGATCGCGGCGGTCGCGGGCTTGCTTGCGCTCGCATTTCACATCGCGCACGGCCAGTTCGGGTTGGGCGGATCGGGCGCCGACAGCTTCACCTACGACTGGCTCTACGACGCGGTCATCATCAGCGGGGCTGTCTCGTGCCTCGCGCGCGCCGCGCTTGTTCGCCACGAGCGGCTGCCTTGGCTGATCTTCGGAATCGGGCTCGCGTTCAACGCCACCGGCGAGGTGTATTACTCGCTGGCGTTCGGCGACTCCGGCAATGTGCCGACCCCATCGCTGGCCGACCTGTTCTATCTGCTCTACTACCCGGCCGCGTACATCGCCCTGGTGATGCTGGTGCGCCGTCGCGTGGATCGTTTCGGAGCGGCTCAGTGGCTCGACGGAGCGATCGCGGCGATCGCCTCGGCGGCGCTGATCGCCTCGCTCGCGTTCGATCCGATCGCCCACGACGCAAGTTCGGGCTCGACCGCAGCGATCGCCACGAACTTCGCGTACCCGGTCGGCGACCTGATCCTGCTGGCGGTCGTGGTCGGCGCTTTCGGCCTCGCCAGCTGGCGGCCGGGGCGGGGCTGGCTGCTGCTCGGGCTCGGCCTGGCGGCGAGCGCCGTGGCCGACACGAGCTACCTGTCCACCAGCGCTAACGGCACGTACGCGGTCGGAGGGCTGATCGATTCGACCTGGCTGGTCGCGGCCCTGGCGATCGGAGCCGCTGCCTGGCAGCCGACCGCGCCACGGTCCACCAAGCCACGCGTGAAAGCCAGGAGGGTGCTCGTGATCCCGGTCACGTTCGCGTTCGCGGCGCTGGGCGTCGTGCTGTACGGCGACGTGCGCCACGTCGGCCCTGTGGGGATCGTGCTGGCGGGCGTCACGCTGCTGCTGGTGATCGCTCGTGCCGGGTGGACGTTCGCCGACAACGCGCGACTGCTGACCGCTTCCCGAGAGGAGGCCGTGACCGACGCGCTGACCGGACTGGGCAACCGGCGCAGGATCAACGCCGAGCTCGATGAGGCCCTGGCCAATGGCATCAAGTCCCCCCCGGCCGTGCTCGTGATGTTCGACCTCGACGGCTTCAAGCTCTACAACGACCGCTTCGGTCACCTGGCCGGCGACACGCTGCTGGTCCACCTGGGCCACCGCCTGCGGGCGGCTGTCGGATCAGCCGGCAGCGCGTACCGACCCGGTGGCGATGAGTTCTGCGTGCTGCTGCGCGGCGACATCGCGCGCGCCGACGTTCACATCGCCGCGGCGGTCGCCGCGCTGTCTGCCGAAGGCGAGGGCTTCTCGATACGTGCGTCTCACGGCGCGGTGGCGATCCCGTCGGAAGCCCACTCCCCCTCGCTCGCCCTGCGTCTGGCCGACGACCGTATGTACGTGCAAAAGGGCGGCCGCAGTGAATCGGCCTCGCAGCAGACCCACGGCGTGCTGCTGGAACTGCTGCGAGAGCAGCAGCCCGAGCTTCACGACCGCCTGCGCGAGATCGGCCGGCTCTCGGTGCTCGTCGGACGCAAGCTCGCGATGAACGCGGAACAGCTCGACGAGCTGAGGCGCGCCGCCGAGCTCAAGGACATCGGCAAGACCGCGGTCCCCGAGGCGATCCTCTCAAAGCCCGGTCCGCTGGACGGCGACGAGTGGATGTTCGTACGACGCCACACCCTGGTCGGCGAGCGAATCCTCGCGGCGGCTCCTGCCCTGAATCCGGTTGCGGCACTCGTGCGCTCGAGCCACGAGCGTTGGGACGGTAGCGGCTACCCGGACGGGCTGGCGCGCACAGAGATCCCGCTGGGCGCGCGAGTCGTCGCCGTCTGCGACGCGTTCGACGCGATGGTCGCCGAGCGGGCCTACTCGCCGCAGATGTCACCCGAGGACGCGTTCGCCGAGCTGCATCGCCAGGCCGGCGCCCAGTTCGACCCCGAAGTCGTCGCGGCCTTCGAGATCGCCTGGCACGACGAGCAAGACGACCGCTTCGATCCGGCGGCCGCCCCTCAGCCGGCCGGATAGTCGCGCAGCGCCTCAGGCGACGCGAGCCTGGTTGCCCGCGTGGGCGATGTCGGCTGCGCTGAGGGTTAGCAGGATCACCGCGAGGTCGTCCTCGAGCTGATCGGTCCCCTCGGGGAACACCCGGGCGAGCATCTCGTCGATGGCACGCTCGGGCGGTTGCGTGAGCAGTGCGGACACGTCGATCCGCGGAAGCAGATCATCGAACCCGATCTGCCCGGCACTCACGGCCCGGCGCTGCTCGGTCAGCCCGTCGGTGAACAACATGATCGCGGCGTCGGAGGGCAGCTGGTAGCGCTGCACGGGCCAGTCGTCCCGGCCCTCCAGGCCGAGGGCCGGGCCGTGAACGCCGTCCAGCGGCGCGACCGCCTGAGCGGTGATCAACAGCGGCGAGTCGTGGCCTGCGCGCATCACCTTTGCATGGCGGCCGTCTCGGTCGACCTCGACCAGGCACACAGTCGCCAGCGTGACCGCTTCCCGATCGTCTTGCTCAAGCAGAAGGCGGTGCAGCATCCTCGGGATCGACTCGAGCTCTACATCGGCCTGGACGGCGCCTAGCCATGCGGCGCGGAGCATCGCGCCGGTTCCCGCCGCGGCGGGCCCGTGGCCGGTGACGTCGCCGATCAGAAGCGACAGCGAGGCATCGGCGCGCTCGCACACCCCGATGAAGTCGCCGCCCAGGAGCATGGTGCTGACACTGGGCCTGTAGCGCCAGGCCAGGTGCCAGCGCTCGTCGACCTTCATCCGTGGCACCAGCGCCTGTTCGAGCTGCCGCAGCAACTGCTTGGAGATGTCGCGGATCGATGCGGAGATCAAGATCCCGCTGTCGGTGTGGAGAGGGCTGAGGCTGATCTCGGCCAGGAACTCGTTGCCCCCCTTGCGACGAGCCAGCAGGTCCAGCCCGGCGCCCATCGGACGCGCTCGGGGGTTGGCAAGAAACTCGTTGCGGTGGCCCTCGTGGCGCTTTCGCAATCCCCTCGGCAGAAGGATCTCGACGGGCTGGCCGATCAGCTCCCCGCGCGTGTATCCGAACAGCTCCTCGGCCCGCGCGTTGACGAGCGCGATCGTCGCGTGCTCGTCGACGATCACCGTGGCGTCCGGCGCGGACTCCATCAGCCCGCGAAACTGCTGCTCTGCCGCGCGTAGCGACCGCTCGGCTCGCTTACGCCCGGTGATGTCGGAGTTCAGCTCGATGATTGCCAGCGGCCGGCCGTGCTGGTCGCGCACCAGCGCCTGGCGCGAGGACACGACGATCCGGACGCCGTCGCTGCGGGTGTGGTGGAGCTCGCCTTCCCAGCGCCCCCTGCCGAGCAGGGCTTCGTCGACCTCCTCCGAAGACGTCGGGAACGCTGTCCGAAGCAGCGAATGGGTGACCTTGCCGTGCGCTTCCTCGGCGCTGTAGCCGTACAGCTCCTCGGCCTCGCGGTTCCAGTAGGTGACCGTGTTCCCGACCGGGTCTCGCACGATGATCGCGTCGTGCGCCAGGTCGAGCAGGCGGCGCTGCTGCCCGAGCTCCTCGAGCAGCTGCACGCGCGTGGTGACGTCGCGCCAGAAGCTGACGCCGCCCACTACGGCGCCCTCAGCGTCACGCAGCGGCTGGACGTCGACCAGGTAGCGGTGGTCCCGGTCGAGTCCTTGCACTTCCGTCGAGCCCGACGTCCCCTCCAGCGCGCCCCGGAACAGCGGCTCGTACGTGCTCCAGCGGTCGGGCGCGAACACCTCGGCAGCGGCTCGGCCCTGGCATGCTGCCGGCGTGAGGTTCTCGCCGGCGAGCGCCTGCCCGGCGGCCGAGACGATCTCAAGGCGACGGTCGAACAGCATCACCGAGGCGTCCGGCAGGGCGCGCAGCACCTGCGACATCACGGCGTTTGCTGCCAGCTCGCTCAAGCTCCTCCCTCAGACCCCGGTTCACGGTGCCCGCTGCCCTGCTGTTTGCGAGTCTAACCGCGCGGGCGGGTCACCGCGCGTAGTCAGGGGTTTGGATATGGCGCCAGTGCGGGCTCGTCGACCGCGACCTCGCCGATCCGTCTCGCGGCAGACTGCCCCGTCGACCCGATCGGCAGGTGCGCTCCGGCGGCGGCCAGGCCGATCCGCGGCATGTTCACGTAGACGGATTCGTACTCGCCGGCGCGCACCTTGTAGGTCTCGTGCCAGATGCCGACGTCGCCCGAGCCCCGAACGGTCTTGTTGAACCTCCCCCACACCGGCAGATGCGGCAGGTCACGCCCGCGCGCGAAGCGGTCGAGGTCCTCGAAGCTGCGCCAATACTGCACGATCGCCGGGCCGTGAATCAACGTGAAGTGCCACTTCAGCAGACCATGCTGCGGGTGCTTGTCCAGCCAGCGAAGCATCCTCGGCATCGCGATCAACACCGGAAACCACTTGTCGACGCGCAGCGGACGGTTGAACCGCATCCCGATCAGGAACACGACGAACTCGTCGGGCATTGACGCCGTAAAGCGTCCTCGGTGGATGCCGGCCCCCATTTCGCCCGATCCTACGCGCTGGTCCCCGGCCCGGGCAACTACGATCCGGGTCGTGAGCGACGTCGAGCGCTTCGAGTTCGCGTTCGCGCCGTCCTACGAGCGCGCGGCCAGGCCGTTCGGAATCACGCCGAGGTCGGCGTGGGTGTCGGTCGACGACGTCCTGTTCGACGCGCGCTTCGGGCACTGGCGCGTGTCGACGCCGTTGACGAACATCACCGAGGTCCAGGTGACCGGCCCCTACCACTTCTTCAAGACCGCGGGTCCGGCGCGCCTGGCGATCACCGACCGCGGGCTGACGTTCGCGACCAACGGCGACCGCGGCGTTCGCATCGGTTTTCACACGCCGGTGCCGGGGCTCGACCGCCTCGGCCTGCTGCGCCACCCGGAGCTGACCGTGACGGTCGCCGACGTCGACGGGCTGGTCAGGGTCCTGAAGACCCGTACGACTCCGTGAGCAGCTGCTTGCGGCTGGCGATCCGGTAGGTGATGCCGGGACCGCCTCGCTGCACTGTGATCTCGTACGGCACCCCGTAGGCCCAGCCGCCGTCGTAGCCGTCGAACGCCGCTTCCCGGCCGGCAAGGTACCCGGCCTTGTAGGTCGCGCCCGCGGTCAGCGGCTTACTGCTTCCGACCGACAGTCGCCCCACCGCGAACGCCCCCGCCAGCGCGATCACCGCCAGCCCGATCCGCGTCGCGACCAACACGCTATGCCCCCGCGACCATCGTCCGCCGGCCCTCCCAGAACGGTGCCCGCAGCTCGCGCTTGAGCACCTTTCCGGCGCCGGACTTCGGCAATGGCTCTGAGCGCAACTCGATTCCTTTCGGCAGCTTGTAGCCGGCAATCAGCTCGCGGCAATGGCCCAGCAGCTCTGCCTCCGTGACGTCGTCGCGGGGGACAACCACCGCGTGCACGACCTCGCCCCAGCGCTCGTCCGGGATCCCGAACACCGCGGCCTCGAGCACCGCCGGGTGTCGGTACAGCGCCTCCTCCACCTCGGTGCTGTACACGTTCTCGCCCCCCGTCACGATCATGTCCTTGGCGCGGTCGACGAGATAAAGGTATGCGTGGTCGTCCATGTATCCGAGGTCGCCCGTCCGGTACCAGCCGTCGCTGAGTGCCGCCGCCGTCGCGTCGGGCTTGTTCCAGTAGCCCTGCATCACGTTTTCGCCGCGGATCGCGACCTCGCCGACGATCCCGGCGGGCGCCGGCGTGCCGGTGGTCAGATCCACCACGATGACCTCGACACCCACCGCCGGCTGCCCGCAGGAGCGCGCCTGCTCGGCGTCGAGCACAAGCTCCTCGTGGGGCAGGATCGTGGCGATCGGCGCGGTCTCGGTCGTCCCGTAGAGATGCATCAGCTCGGCTCCGGGGAACGCCGCGTGTCCGCGGCGAAGGGTCTCTGTGGCGACCGGAGCGCCGCCATGGCTGAGCAGCGAAAGTGACCCCACGTCGCGCGGCCGGGCGAGCTGCTCATCGCTGATCGCCGCCAGCATCGTCGGCACCAGCAGCGTGGCGGTGATTTGCTGCGACTCGATCAGGTCGAGCGCGGTCCCCGGATCGAACGCCCGCAGCACGATCTGGCGCCCGCCGTGCCAGACGGTCGCCAGCACCGCGATCGACCCCGCCGCGTGAAACAGCGGCGCGGCGATCAGCCAGCGGGTGTCGGGCCCGAACCCCCACGCGGCCTGAAAATGCAGCGCGTTTGCCACGAGATTGCGGTGGGTGAGCATCACCCCCTTGGCGGCTCCGGTGGTCCCGCCCGTATAGAACAGCCCGGCCACGGTGTCGGCGGACAGCTCGTCGGGGAATGCGGACGGCGCCGCGCCCTCGATCAGCTCCTCGTAGCCGTCGCCCAGGTCCAAGGCATGCTCGACGAGGCCCTCGGGGTAGTCGACCCCCGCGGCCGCAAACAGCACCTTGGCGCCCGAGTCCTCCAGCGCATAGGCGAGCTCGGCGGCGGTATGGCGCTGGTTGAGCGGGACTAACACCATCCCTGCGCCGGGAATCGCCTGATAGAGCTCGAGATACCGGTGGCAATTGGGACCGACGACGGCGACGCGGTCACCGGCGCCCACGCCGAGGCCGTGCAGCGCGCCGATCAGACGGCCGGCCCGCTCCCACATCTGGCTGTAGGACAGCTCGACCTCGCCGCAGCGCACCGCGCACCGCTGAGGCCCCACGCTCATGGCACGGCGCAGCGGTCCGATCATCGTGGTCATCCCAGCTCCTCTCCTCGGTCCGGCAACGGCTGCGCGCGCACGCTACGCCGCCCCCACGAGCGGCGCAAGCCTGGCCCCGGTACGCGCTACTTTGCCGCGGATGAAGGGAGGCCGTTGGCCGGCGCGCAACTCGCGATGGCGGATGCTGCTGCGGCTCGGACCGTTTCGGTGGCGCAGCGTCGCGCCGTGGCGCGCCGCGCGAGTGGCGGCCGGCGTCGTGGTGCCACTCGCGATCGGCTGGTGGAGCGGCCACATCGACCTGGCCGCGTTTGCGGCGTTGGGCGCGCTTCCGGCGGGGATGGCCTCCTTCCAGGGAGTGACGCGCAGCCGGGTGACGGCGGTCGCCGCGGCCAGCATCGGCATGGCGGTCTCTACCTTCGTCGGCGCCACTGTGGCCAACGCCGCGCCCTGGGTGCTGGTGGCGGTCGTAGTGGCCTGGGGCTATGGCACCGGGCTGGCGGTGTGCCTCGGACAGAGGCTCAGCGTTGCCGCGCTCCAATGGGCCGTCGCGCTGCTGATCTCGGTCGGGCTGCCGCTCGCGCCGGCCGCAGCCGTCGGACGCGCTGCACTGGTGCTCGCAGGCGGGCTCTTCCAGGGCGTGCTGGTGGCAGCGTCGTGGGTGATACGCGCCAGCCGGCGCGAGCGCGTGCCGCTCGCCGCGTCCTACCGTGAGCTGTCGGGGTATGCGGCCGACGTCGCCGCCGGCAGGCTGGTCGCTCCCCCGCCGGTCGCGTTCCCAGCGGCGGGAGCGCTGCAAGATCCCAACCCGCTGCTGCCCGAGCCGGCCAGGCTGATCCTCGTCGACCTGCTCGAAGAGGCCGAGCGGCTGCGGGGCTCGATCGCGGCGCTCGCCCAAGCCGCCGCGGCCGACCCCGAGACCGCGCCGGGGCTGCGCCGGATCGCCGCAGAGACGGCCGGCCTGCTCGGACGGGTCGCCACCGCCCTCGACAGCCGGCCCCGCGATCGCGGCGCGATTGTCGAGGCGATCGCCGAGCGGGCAGCGTCGATGCGCGTCTCCGGCGACTTCCCGTGGCGCTGGACTGCGGAGGCGCTGTTCGGTCAGCTGCGGACCGTTGCGGACGACCTGCGCGAACTGGAGGACGTGGCGACGGTTGCGCTAGCGCCGCTCGCCGGCGGTTCCGGGCGCTCGGCGCGCTCACGCCGCGCGGTCGGCGCGATCTGGCCCACGTTGAGGGCCAACATGACGCTCTCTACGGAGGCCGGCCGGCACGCGGTTCGCCTGGCCGTGATCGCGGGGCTGGCAGAGGTGCTGGTCCAGGCCACCAAGCTCGAGGAGGGGCGCTGGGCGGTGCTGACGATCTTCCTGGTCCTCAAGCCCGACTACAGCACCACGGTCTACCGCGGCGTGCAGCGAGCGATCGGCACGGCGTTCGGAGCGGGCCTGGGCGCCGCCCTCGTGCAGCTCGGGCACCTCGGTCAAGGCGGGCTCGTGATCGCCGCCGGCGCCGCCGTCTCGGCCGCCTATGCCCTGTTCGACGTCAGCTACCTGCTGTTCAGCGTGTGCCTGACGACGTTCATCGTGGTCCTGCTCGAGATCCTCGGCATGCCCGCGGGGCCCACGGCCTGGGCACGGCTCATCGACACGGCGATCGGGTCGGGCCTTGCACTGCTCGGGTACTTCGTGTGGCCCACGTGGGAGGGAGCCGCCGCGCAGGAGAAGTTTGCTCGGCTGCTCGAGGTCCACCGCGACTACTCCACCGCGGTGCTCGGGGCGCTGTCGCATCCGGGTGACGCCGATCCGGACCGCCTGCGCGAGTTGCAGGCCGCGGCCCGGCGCGCCCGCGGGGGCGCCGAGGCTTCCGTGGCGCGGTTGTCTGACGAACCGGCGCAGCCGCCGCTGACATCCGACCTGGCGACGTCGGTGATGGCTCCGGTCACAAGGCTCGCGCAGGCGGAGCTGGCGCTGCACGCGCTGGTATGGACCCCCGACCCGTCTGGCAACGACGCCGCCGACGGTCGCGGTCGCGCCGAGGTCGGGAGTCTGCTGGACGAGTTCGCCCGCGCCGTCGGCGAGACGGCCATGGGCCTGGCGGCGGCGCTGAGGGAGCTCCGCAGGCCGGGCCCGATCCCCGCGCTGCGTCCCCTCCACGCACACCTGCAGGATGAGCTCGGCGACGGCGGGGTCCCGCTGGTCACTGCGACCGACGGCATCGTCGACGCCCTCGACACGATCCACGCCGTTCTCGAGGAGCGCCTGCCGCCCGGCGATCGGACGCGGTCGTAATCAGGGCCTGCGTCATATGTCACACCGAGGGCCTGGACAGATCGGCGAGTCTTAGATCATCGAAAGGGGAACTTGATGGTCACAACTCAACTGGCATTCGAGACGGGAACCGACGCTTTCAACGCACGAAACCTCGATCGGTTCGCACAACTACTCGCAGACGACGTGGTGTTTCAAGCTCCGGGCTGCCCTCGCACCGCGGGCAAGCAGGCGTGCGTCGACTTCTACTCCGGCTTGTTCGACGCGTTCCCGGACGCGCAGTTCGAGTCCCGCAGGCTCTACATCCTCGACGAGGTGGCGATCGAGGAGGGGACGTTCACCGGCACCGGGCGCACCGACCGCGCGGTCGAGCTCGACTACGTGCAGGTGATGAGCATCGAAAACGGCGAGTACGTCTCGATGAAGCTGCTGCTAGATCGGCTGACGATGCTCGAGCAGCTTGACCTGGCGCCCGGCAAGGACTGCGCCGGTCCCCAGGCGCTCTAGGCGCGTCAGTCACGCAGCGTCCGCGGCAGCCCGAACGCGGGCAGGAAGCCGCTGTCGCCAAACCGGGTGATCGCAGAGATGCGGTCTCCCTCGAGCGTCAGCACGATGATCCCGAAGTAGCGGCCGATCGGCGTATGAGCGTCGTCGATGTAATGACCGAACGCGGGCTGGGAGTTGGCGCGCGTGGGCACGAGCCGAACGCGGCGACCGCGGTGGGTCTCAAACCGGTCATCCAGGAAGGCAGCGATCGCGTCATGTCCCTGGTATTCGAGCGGCTGCGGGGGCATCGTCAGCAGCGCGTCGTCGGTCAGCAGCTGCACCACCCGGCCGATGTCGCCGTGCTCGAACGCCTCGGCAAACGAAGCCAGCAGCTCGCGCTCGGACGGGGAGCGAGGCAACGGCGCGCAGTCGCGCGCCGCCGGCATGCGTGCGTCGTGTGTTGCGCGGGCCCGTTGTAGGGCGCTGTTGACCGAGGCCTCGCTGACGTCGAGCATCTCGGCGACCTCGGCGGCGCGGAAGCCCAAGACGTCGCGCAGGACCAGGACCGCTCGCTGCCGCGGCGGCAGGTGCTGCAGACCGCTGACGAACGCGAGCGCGACCGCCTCCTTAGTCTCGTATCGCGCCTCTGGCCCGGGGGCGTGGTCTGCAACGCCCTCCAGCAGCACGTCGGGGTACGGCTCGAGCCACAGTGGTTCGGACATGCGCGTCGGCCTGGGCAGGTCGCGCCGCGGATCCGGGGAGCGGCGGCTCGAGTCGCGCAGCGCGTTCAGACACCGGTTCGTGGCGATCCGGTACAGCCATGCGCGCAGCGATGAGCGGCCCTCGAACTGGTCAAGCCCTCTCCATGCGGCCAACAGAGTCTCCTGGAGCAGATCCTCGGCGTCCTGTAGGGAACCGAGAATTCGGTAGCAGTGCAGTTGCAGCTCGCGCCGGTAGGGGTCCGTGAGCTCGCGGAAGGCTTGCTCGTCGCCCGCCCGGGCGCGGCCGATCGTTGTTGGCTTTCTCATCTCAATATCGACACCGCCGGGCTCGGAAATTCATCGGCCAATTGTCCTGCGCCTCCGGGTCTCAACACCCATCGGATCGCTTCGAACAGGAGGAGCAAATGACTCACAGACAGAGATGGGTGCTGGTCCTCACGTCGATCGCATCGCTGATGGTGGCGCTCGACGTGACGGTGGTGTCGACGGCGCTGAGCTCGATCCGGACGCATCTTGACGCGTCCGTCGACCAGCTCGAATGGACCGTCAACGCATACGGCTTGAGCTTTGCGGTGCTGCTGATGACGGGTGCGGCGCTCGGAGACCGGTTCGGTCGCCGGCGTCTGTTCGCCGCCGGGTTGCTGTTATTCGTCGCGGCATCGGCCGCGTGCGCACTGGCCACCAGCGTCGGTTGGCTGATCGCGGCCCGCGCGGTGCAGGGCGCGGGGGCGGCGGTGATCGCGCCGCTGTCGCTGGCACTGCTGAGCGCGGCGTTCCCGCCCGACCGGCGCGCTTGGGCGCTCGGGCTGTTCGGCGCGATCACCGGCCTCGCGGTCGTCGCCGGTCCGGTGCTGGGCGGAGCGATCACCGAGACGCTCGCCTGGCAGTGGATCTTCTGGCTCAACGTGCCGATCGGGCTGGCAGCAATCCCACTGGTACGCGGTCGCATCGAGGAGAGCTTCGGACCCCGAGCCGGGCTCGACGCCCCCGGCCTGGTGCTGGTGACCGCGGCGGCGCTGGGCATCGTGTGGGGCCTGGTGCGCGGCAACAGCGCCGGTTGGGGGAGCGTCGAGGTAATCGCCACGCTCGCGGGCGGCGTCCTGGCCTCGATCGCGTTCGTCATATGGGAACGCCGCGCCCGAGAGCCGATGCTGCCCATGCGCCTGTTCCGCTCCCCGGCGTTCGCAGCGGGTAACGCCGCCACGCTGTTGATGTTCGGGGCGCTGTTCAGCGCCGTGTTCTTCATGGCCCAGTTCCTGCAGACGACCCTGGGGCTGTCGCCGCTGCAGGCCGGGGTGCGGCTCATCCCCTGGACGGGCACGGTCATGATCGTCTCGCCGATCGCGGGCGCGATGGTCGAGCGGGTCGGCGAGCGGCCGCTGCTCGTCGGCGGCCTTCTGATGCAGGCCGCCGGGCTCGGATGGGTGGCGCTGCTGGCGCGCACCGGGTTGCCCTACGGCCACATGATCCCGCCGCTGATCGTGGCCGGCGTCGGCATCTCGACGGCGCTTCCCGCCGTGCAGAACGCCGTCGTCGGCTCCGTCGAGCCCGCGGAGATCGGCAAGGCGTCCGGGACGTTCAGCACGATGCGCCAACTGGGCGGCGCGTTTGGGCTGGCGGTCGCGGTGGCGGTGTTTACCGGTGCCGGCAGTTACGCATCGCCCGCCGCGTTCAGCGACGGGTTCGCCCCCGCGATCGCCGTGTCGGCGGCGCTGTCGCTGCTCGGCGCCTTCGCGGCGCTCCGGCTGGGGACCGGACGGGTCGCCGCCGCGCTGCCGTCGCTGGAGGCCGCCGGCGGCTGACCGATCGTGCGCGATCGAAGGCCGGCCGCGTCGAGCACCGTCGCGGCCGGCACGCCGAGGTCGTCGAGAATCCCGTCGAGGCGCCTGCCGGCCAGGTCGGAAACCTTGGCGGCGAGGTCGGTTGCGTCGGCGGGTCGCTCCGGCGCACCCCGCGGGCACGACACCCGGGCGACCTCTGCGCCCGCCGCCGTCAACACCGCGCCGAACTCCGGCAGCGATGGGTCGACGTCGACGCCGACCAGCCGCGAGTGCTCCCGTATCCGGTCGTCGACGTCCGCGAAGTCGCGCACGCCCGGCGGGCCGTGGAGCAGCGTGTGCGCCACGCAGTAGGGGATCGAGAACTTCGCCGACAGCCCGTCCTGCACGTCATCGAGGTACGCGGCCTGACGGGCGACGGGGTGCACGACGACCCGCACGGGCTCGTCTTCGATCCGCTCACGGGCGCTCGCCGCAAGCTCGATCGGCGAATGCGTGCCCAGACAGCTCGGGTACAGCTTGATCCAGTTGCGCTCGATCCCGCGCCTGCGGGGCGCGTCGGTGTCGGCGGGCCAGGTGGCTCCCAATACCCCGTCGAACCCCTGCTGGCCATGAACCGCCCGCGGATCCACGACGGCGCCGCCCCGCGCCAGCAGCGCTCCGTGCACCCCGGCCGCCGCCGCCAGGCCAACCTGGATCGCCTTGCCGTCCGATCCGAACGCCCCGCGCGTGCCGCCGGCGCGCAGCAGTGCCGCGGCGACGGCGTTGTCGCGCTCGGCTCGCGACAGGCCAAACAGCCCGGCGGCCGCGACCGCCGCGCCGATCGGGCCGCATACGGCGGTCGGGTGCCAGCCGCCGTCATACAGTGCCGGGTGGCTGGCGGCGGCAACCGCGGCCATCGCCTCAAACCCGGACGCGTAGGCATCGAGCGCCGCTCCGAGCGACAGGCCCAGCTCTGCGGCGAGCACCAGCGCCGCCGGGGCGCAGGTCGCGCTGACGTGCGCGACCCCGTCTGAGAACGTGTCGTCGAAGTCGAGCACGTGTCCCGCCGTGGCGACGAACGCGACATCGGCGAGGAGGTCCGTTCCGGAAGCGCGAACGGCCTTGGCGGCGCGCTCGTCAGCGCCCGCGCACGCGCACGCCAGCCAGTCGATGAACGCGACCGCGTAGAGGTCCACGGCGCGACATTGTCACACCAGCATTAGCGCGCGGCCATGAGCGCCGTGACGCTGTCCTGGAACGCCTGCGTCGTGAAGCACTGGGGCTCGGCGAACTCCTCCATGGTCAGGGCGTGGTCCCAGCTCGAGTCGGCCGCGGCGCGCAGCAGCGGCTTGGTCATCGCGATCGCGTGCGCCGGCAGCGCCGCGATCCTCGTGCACCAGTCGTCGGCGGTGGCGAGCAGGTCCTCGTGGGGCACGATCTCGTGGACCAGGCCCAGCTCGAGCGCGCGCGCCGCGTCGAGGTGCTCGCCGCGGGCGTAGTAGGCGAACGCGCCCTGGTAGCCGAGGCGGCGCGTCAGGGCCCACGAGGTGCCGACCTCCGGCAGCAGCCCGAGCCGGCCGAAGGCCGGCACGATCGTCGCGCGCTCGGAGGCGATCGCGAGGTCGCAGGTGAGCGCCCATGCAAGCCCCACGCCCGCGGCGGGCCCGTTGAGCGCGGCGATGAACGCCGTGTCGCTGCGCGCGATCAGCCGGGCGATCGCCCCGAACTCACAGCGGATCCAACGCCAGATGTCGGTGGCCCCCTCGGGGGCGGCGAGCGCCTCCGGCGCCATGTCCATCATCCGCAGGTCTCCCCCCGCCGAGAATCCCGGATCGGCCCCGGTGATCACGATCGCGCGGATCGCCCGGTCGGCCACGAGTTCCTGCAAGCCGGTCTTGAGCTGGTGAACGAGCGGCGCGCTGAGCACGTTGAGCTTGTCGGGGTCATCCAGCGTCACAACGGCGCGGTCGCTGCCGCGCTCGACGCGCACCAGCCGCGCCGCCTCGTCGCGGCCGGTGCTCAACAGGTCGTCATAGAAGGTCACGAAGGCTCCTTAAGGGCATGCCATGCCGCGTCGGCGAGGATTTCGGCGACCGCCGGCGGCGTCCGCCTGGCCCGGCCAGCCAGCCAATGGCGGGTGTACTCCTGCGCTGGTCCGATCCAGAGCGCCTGGATCACGTCGAATGGCAGGTCGCGCAACGACCCGTAATGCACGTGCGTCCGCCACCAAGCCATCGTCTCGGAGAAGAACGGCCGGTTGCGTTCGCGCAGGGCGATGCTGTCGCACCGGTGTCCAAGCAGCACGCTCGCCTCGGCGCGGTGGCGACCGACCCAGCGCAGGTACAGCCGCACTCCCGCCTTGATTCCCTCCTCGGCCGACGAGTGCTCCCGCAGCTCGGCCAGGAACTCCGCCTGAAAGCTGCCGATCAGCTCCACGTACAGCGCGTCGATCAGCGCCGCCTTGTCGGCGAAGTGGTGGTACATCGCCCCCACGCTGACGCCCGCCTCGAGGCGGACGTCGTCGAGCGTCACACGCACCAGCCCATCGGTTCCAAAGCGCGTCAGCGCTGCGGCCAGCACGCGCTCGCGAGCGTTGCCGAGAGCCTCGGGCTTGGAGACAGTTGCAGTCATTCGAGCTTTCATCCTCTCATACCGAGGAATCCTCTGTATTGTGAGAGACTTGGAGCACACTCGTTATGACCGGATCGGCCGCGGATACGCGCTGACACGGCGCGCGGACCCGCGACTCGAGCGCCTCATCCACGACGCGCTCGGCGACGCCCGCTCGGTGGTCAACGTCGGCGCCGGCGCGGGCTCCTACGAGCCTCGGGATCGGTACGTGATCGCGGTCGAGCCAAGCGACGTGATGGCCGCGCAACGTGACCCACGGTCGGTCCCGGCGATCCGCGCGGGCGCGGGAGCGCTGCCGCTTCGCGACCAGTCGGTGGACGCCGCGATGGCCGTGCTGACGATCCACCACTGGGACGCTGAGCAGGAACGTGGAGTGCGGGAGATGCGCCGAGTCGCGCGCCAGCCGGTCGTGATCCTGACCTACGACGCGGCCGTCAGCGGCCAAATGTGGCTGATGACCGACTACCTGCCGGAGGTCGCCGAACTCGACCGCCGGATCTTTCCGAGCGTCGAGCTGCTCTCGATCTGGCTGGGAGGATCGACCCGGGTGGTGCCCGTGCCGATCTCACGGGAGACGCCCGACTGGATGCTCGGATCGTTCTGGGCCCATCCCGAGCGGATCCTCGACGCCAAGGCGCGCAGCGCCACGTCCGGCTTTGCCCGCATGGACCCGCAAGTCGTCGACCGCGTCGTCGAGGCCGTTGCGCGCGACCTAGGCACCGGAGCGTGGGATGCGCGCCATGGACACCTGCGACA
>DASSGR010000166.1:0-6171 GCA_035693425.1 Solirubrobacteraceae bacterium | reverse complement strand
CGGGCGGGCAGCCCGGGAACAGCTTGCGGATCTCGACCGCCATCCGCGCCTGAAGCTCGAGGTCCCCGCGGGCGCGTCGCGCTGCGTCCCGGTCGCGGCGCCGCGCCCGCGACTCCTCATCCGCCAGGCACTCCTGCTCGGCGCGCTCGAGCGCGTCCTCGTCGACCAGCATCCCCTCGCGCTCGTACCGCATTCGCGCGCGGCTGAAACGGACTACGACCGCTGACAGGCGGCTGTTGTTCTTCGCGCGCCTGGTCAGCGCGGCGTCGCCGGACGGCAAGAACACGAGATGATTCATGTCCGCGCAGGCCAGGCACACGGGTCCTCGGTCCTCCATGATCAGCCACCCGCCGTCCTCGCCGCCGCACGCAGAGCACGTCCACTCCGTGACCGGGGAGACGACCACCAAGTCGGGCGGGCGGCTCTGACGCGCTGCCAACCGCTCTCGCCTGCGTTCCGACAGCTCGGGCGAGACCCAGTGCGTGCGATACGCCCGCTCGATCCCCTCATCGCCCGACTTCGAGAACCTCAGCGGACGCCGATCCCGGGTGCGCGCCACATACGCTGTCTCGCTCGGCTTCAAGCCGCGCGCCGCGGCCCACTGACCAAACACCTTCATCGCGGTCGAGATCTTCCCCAGGCTCGCGATCACGACCGCCTCCAGATACGGGATCCGCCCCTGGCGCCACTCATTCACCCGTCGCGGCTCGAGCCAGCCCAGACCGACCAGCACGTCGATCCCGGTCACGAACATCCGCTCAGCGAGCGCGGCCTCAGCCGCCCGCACCACCCGCCGATCGAGCTTGCCGCCAGGACCACGAGGCACAACCCAGCACGCTACACGCCCGGCCGAAGGAAACTCGGCCCAGCTGGTATTCGTCGCTCGAGCCTACGGCGGTTGGCGATCTGCGATGGTGCGAACGATGCTCCAGGATGTCCGCGCGCTGCTGATCGATCTCGACGGCGTGCTGTACGTCGAGGAGCAGCCGATCGTCGGCGCTGCGGAGGCTGTACGCCGGCTGCGCGAGCGCGGGCTGCCGCTCCGTTTCGTTACCAACACGACCGCGCACTCACGCGATCGGACGCTCAAGAAACTCGCCAGCCTTGGGTTGGAGGTCGACAGCGGCGAGCTCGTCACCCCGGCGGCGCTCGCGGTGAGGCACTGCCGCGAGCGCGGCTACCAGCGCGTCGCCCTGATCATGAACGAGGAAGTCAAACGCGACTTCAAAGAGCTCCAGGAGACCACCGGTCGCGCCGACGCGGTCATCATCGGGGATCTCGGATCCGCGTTTGGCTACGACGTGCTCAACCACGCCTTCCGCCAGGTGATGGACGGCGCCGAGCTGATCGCGCTACAGAAGAATCGCTACTGGATGCGCGCCGACGGGCTCTCGCTCGACGTCGGCGCGTTCGTCGCCGCGATCGAGTTTGCCGCTAGCCGCGACGCGTACGTGGTCGGCAAACCCGCCAAAGGGTTCTTCGAGCAGGTGCTCGCCTCCGTCGGTGTGGACGCCAACGCGGCGGCGATGGTCGGCGACGACATCGAGTCCGACATCGGCGGAGCGCTCCGCGCCGGGCTCAACGCGATCCTCGTACGCACCGGCAAGTACCGGGAAGACCGCGCCCGCGAATCCGGCATCCAACCGACCCGCGTCGTCGACTCGATCACCGACGTTCCCCCGCTACTCGGCACCTGAGGCCCAAAGCTCCACTCATTCCCCGAGATCCGCCCCCGCCTAGACATCAGGCAGCACAAGCACGACGACCCGCGCGTTACCCCGGCATGCTCCAGGCTCAAGAGCGCGGGTGCGCCGGACGAGCTCCCGCTCCCCCAGGAAGCAGCACCAGGGCCTCACTGATGGTCCTCGTCCGCGAGCGGGAGTGTCCTAGGAACTGTGTAGGCATGAACGAAAGAGATGCTCATGCCTTCAACTACAAGCAGGAAATCTCTCGATCGAGCGAGTTTCTCTAGCCGGGATGGCGCCGGCGGCTCGCCGATAGGCGAGACGACGGCGCCCCCTCCTGGGATCCTGGACGGCGTGCCCGGTGAGATTCGCCGCCAGCTGCCGGACGACCTGGTCGACGAGCTGCTCGCCGGTGCGAAGACCGAGGAGGAGATCGTCGGGCCCGGCGGGCTTTTGTCACAGCTGACCAAGCGGCTAGTCGAGCGAGCGCTCGAGGTCGAGCTGACTGACCATCTCGGCTATGAGCCACATCAGGAGCCGCCGGGCGGCGCTGGCAACACGCGCAACGGCAAGTCGGCCAAGACGCTTGTGACCGAGCACGGACCGGTGCGGGTTGACACGCCCAGGGATCGGGACGGCAGCTTTGAGCCCAAGCTCGTTCGCAAGCGTCAGCGGCGTTTTGAGGGGTTTGACGAGAAGATCCTGGCGCTCTACAGCCGCGGAATGTCGACCCGGGATATCGAGGCGCACCTGCGCGAGCTCTACGGCGTGTCGGTGGGCCGGGATCTGATCAGCCGCGTGACCGATGCGGTGATGGACGACGTGCGCGAGTGGCAGTCGCGCACGCTCGATGACGTCTACCCGGTCATGTTCTTGGACTGCATGATGGTCAAGATCCGCGACGGCCGGGGCGTGCAGCGCCGCGCCTGCTACCTGGCGCTGGCAATCAGAATGGACGGCGAGCGCGAGGTCCTGGGCATGTGGTTTCAGGACACCGAGGGCGCCAAGTTCTGGATGCAGGTCCTCACAGAGCTGCGCGACCGCGGCGTTTCAGACATCCTTATCTGCTGCGTGGACGGGCTTGGGGGCTTCCCCGAGGCGATCGAGGCGATCTTCCCAAAGACCACGGTGCAGACCTGCATCGTGCAATATGCCGACGCGCGTGTTATGCCGACTCGGCTTTGGAAGCCGGTGCAGATAGCAGGATCGACCGTCGCGGTGTCGGCATAATCTGCCGCCGCTGATCGACGCTCTTCTCTCCAATGCCGAGAGGAGGGTGTTCGATGAGGGATCCGTTGGGGGTTGGGGTGACGGGGCCGCTTGCGCGGTATGCGCCGGGGTTCGTGGGTGAGCTTGTGGAGGTTGGGTATCGACCGAGCGCCGCGGCGGTCCAGCTGCGACTGCTCGCGCACCTGAGCCGTTGGCTGGAGCGGGAAGGGATCGATCCGGGCGACGTTGGGGAGCCGGAGATCGAGCGGTTCCGGAAGGAGGATCTTGCTCGGGTGAGGAGCTTGCGGATCGCGGGTGGGCTGGTGCCGCTGCTGGCCTATCTGCGCGGGCTCGGTGTCGTTCCGGTGGCTGGTGAGCCGGTGCTCTCGAACGCGGAGCTGTTGCTTGCGCGCTATCGCGAGTACCTGCTCGTTGAGCGGGGCGTGACGGCTGGCACTGCGCGCGGCTATATCGATTGCGTTCGGCCGTTTGTTCTCTCGCGCGCGCGTGAGGACGGCAAGCTCGATCTCGCCGGGCTCACGCCGCAGGAGGTGCTCGGGTTTGTGCTGGCGGACTGTCGGCGCAGGCCGCGGCGGTCAGCGAAGCTGATGGTGACGGCGCTGCGATCGCTGCTTCGATTCCTGCACGTCGAGGGGGTGATCGACCGACCGTTGGCTCAGGTGGTGCCGTCGGTCGCGTTCTGGCGGCTTCAGGGCCTGCCGCGCGGGCTGGACTTCGACCAGGTCCGCGCGCTGCTTGAGAGCTGCGACACCGGCACGGCCAACGGCCGCCGCGATCTGGCGATCGTTTTGTTGTTGGTGCGGCTAGGGATGCGCCGCGGCGAGGTTGCGCGCCTTCGGCTGGAGGACATCGAGTGGCGCGCTGGCGAGCTGCTCGTGCGCGGCAAGGGGCCGCGGGTTGAGCGGCTGCCGTTGCCGGCCGATGTCGGCGAGGCGCTCGCCGCATATCTGCGTGACGGCCGCCCGGCCGATGCCGGGACGCGGGCGGTGTTCATGCGAGTCCGGGCGCCGCGCGCGGCGATGACACCGCCCGGGATCACGCAGGTCGTTGTCTCGGCCAGCAAGCGCGCCGGGCTTGGCGAGGTGACCCCGCACAGGCTCAGACACACAGCGGCGAGCGAGCTGTTGCGCCGCGGGGCGCCGCTTTCAGAGATCGGGCAGCTGTTGCGCCATCGCACCGAGCTGACCACCACGATCTATGCCAAGGTCGACCGGGATCGCCTCCGCGAGCTGGCGTTGCCGTGGCCGGGAGGTGCGGCATGAACCCGCTCCACGACGCGTTGGGCGATTACCTGCAGATCCGCCGGGCGCTGGGATACAAGCTCGAGCGCGCCGGCAAGCTGCTGCCGCAATACCTCGACTATCTCGATGGTCGCGGCGAGCAGCTGGTCACGGTCGAGAACGCACTGGCGTGGGCGACGCTGCCCGCCGGCGACGCGAACTGGTGGGCGTTCCGGATGTCGGTGGTGCGCGGGTTCGCGTCCTACCTACACGCGCTTGACCCCTCGCACCAGGTGCCGCCCAAGGATCTGCTGCCGCGCCAGACGCGGCGCATGACCCCATACCTGTACTCCGATCAGGAAATCCGGGCGCTGATGGCCGCGAGCAGCTCGCTTCGGTTTGAGCTGCGCCAGGAGACCTACCGCACGCTGATCGGGCTGTTGTCGGTCACCGGGATGCGGGTCGGGGAGGCGATCCGGCTGGACGACCGCGACGTCGACCTTCGCCAGGGCGTGCTGACCGTGCGCGAGACCAAGTTCGGCAAGAGTCGCGAGCTGCCGCTGCACCGCTCGACGGTCGGGGCGCTGCGCGCATATCAGCATCTGCGCGACCGCCACCAACCGACTCGGGTCGGCGACGCGGTGTTCATCTCCCCGGCCGGCACAAGGCTGCTCTATTGCAACGTCAGCCACACGTTCGTGCAGCTCGTCGAGCGCGCTGGCGTGAGACCCCGCTCGGCGCGCTGCCGCCCGACGCTTCATGGGCTGCGCCACAGCTTCGCGGTGCGCACGCTGCTCGGCTGGTACCGCTCAGGGGTGGAGGTCCAGCCCAGGCTGCCGCTGCTGTCCACCTACCTCGGGCACGTTCACCCCAAGGACACCTACTGGTATCTGACCGCGGCGCCCGAACTGCTCCAGCTCGCCGCCGGCAGGCTCGAGCGTCCCCGGGGAGGCCAGCGATGAGCGCGCTCGCGCCGACGATGCAGGCGTTCTTCACCGAGCGGCTGATCGGGGAGCGACACGCGAGCCCGCACACGATCGCCGCCTACCGCGACACGCTCAAGCTGCTTTTGGCGTTCGCCGCCAAGCGCCGTCGCTGCCAACCCTGCAAGCTCGACATCGGTGACCTCGACGCGCCGCTGATCGCCGCGTTCCTCGACCACCTCGAGCGCGAGCGCGGCAACAGCGTCCGCACCCGCAACGCCCGCCTCGCGGCGATCCACTCGCTGTTCCGATACGCGGCTCTGCGCCACCCCGAACACCTCCACGACATCGAGCGGGTGCTGGCGATCCCGCCGAAGCGATCAGACCGCGCGCCCGTCACGTTCCTTGACGAGCACGAGATCGACGCGTTGCTGGCCGCTCCCGATCGCACCACCTGGACCGGCAGGCGCGACCACGCGATGCTGCTCACCGCGATCCAGACCGGGCTCAGGGCCTCCGAGCTGATCGGTCTGAACTGCAGCGACGTGCACCTCGCAGCCGGGGCGCACGTCAGCTGCCGCGGCAAGGGCCGCAAGCAACGCATCACCCCGCTCACCCAGACCACCATGGCGATCCTCCGCGTCTGGCTCGCAGAACGCAACGGCCAAGGCGACCAGCCGCTGTTCCCGACCAGCCGCGGCCGACGGCTCAGCCGCGACGGGCTCGAGCGCCGGATCACCAAACACGTCGCAGCGGCAACCCAACACTGCCCATCGCTGCGCGAGAAGACGATCACGCCGCACACCCTCCGCCACACCGCCGCGATGCAACTGCTGCAAGCCGGCGTCGACACCACCGTGATCGCGCTCTGGCTCGGACACGAACGCGTCGACACCACCCAGATCTACCTGCACGCCGACCTCGCCATCAAAGAGCGAGCGCTCGCACGGACCAAGCCGCCCGACGCCAAGCCCGGCCGCTACCGACCCCCCGACACGCTCCTCGCCTTCCTCGAAGCGCTCTGATTATGCCGACCACCACCCACCGAACCCGCCACCGCCACACGGATTCCCCGCCCCAGTCGGCATAACACGCGCGTCGGCATAGTGAACG
>DASSGR010000165.1:0-19660 GCA_035693425.1 Solirubrobacteraceae bacterium | reverse complement strand
CGGGGATCGCTTCCCTAGTCAGGCGAGCACGTCGATTTCCGTGCCGACCGTGTCGAACTTGTAGAGGAGCGGCGCGAACTCAAGCGGCACCCGGATGCAGCCGTGGCTCGCCGGAAATGGCGGGACGGACGCAAGTCCGTGCAGCGCCCGTCCGCCAGCGTAATAGCTGGCGTATGGCAGCCATTCCTTGTACGGGTTTGACCAGGATTCCACTGACTTCGAGTACACGCGGTATCGGCCCAGCGGCGTTACGTACCCCGGCATCGCTGTGGACACCGGCAGCACCCAGAGCACTTTGCCGCCCGACACTTCGAGCGCGAGCTGCTTTGAGATTGACACCTCAACGCGTCTGCCCGCGCGTTGCAGCAGCGGCGTCGGTGCCGCCGCCTGCGCAAGCGCCTTTTGCGTCTGCGGCCCCGCGGTGCCGTCGCGGGTGATTCCCGCCCACTTCTGAAAGGCGATGACTGCGTCTACGGTCGCGGTGGTGTACTCGCTTGACCCTGGGCCAGGCAGGAAGTGCAAATTGAAGAGTCGCTGATTGACGGCTCGGACATCCGCTCCGGTCATGCCGACGCGTAGCACCCTCGACGGCACGCGATGCGCCTGCGCCGTCCGCGGTAGCACCCGCAACTCGGCGGACACCGCACGGAGACGGATGGCGGGCCGCGCGAGAACCGCGGCGATGCGCTGACCGAGTCGCGGCGTGCGCGCCGGGACCTTGGGAGCTCCAGTCGCGGTCACCGAGACGAATGCGACCGCCGCGCCAACCAGGAGGAGTGCTGTTGTTCTGACCTTGCTCATGTCCCGTCACGCCCCGGACGCCGCAGGCCCGCACGGCTCATGGTTCACTTCGGCGCCTGCGTCTCCTTCAAATCGGGACCGTGCGTCACCGGCGACGCACGCCGGCTTGCATCGGCGTATGCATAACGGAGCCCGTTCGCGGCACGATCGGCCGAACGCAGCACAGGCACCGCGCCTGCGGCGAACCCGCACAAGGCCCGAAGCAGGTCCCACGTGCGAAGCGACTCGCGCAACCAGGCAGGGCCCGTGGCTCGACTTCCGATCGGCCTGTTGTGATTTCAGTTCTCGATCCCCAGCAAAGCGAAGCGCGCGGCCAGCTCGTCGACGTAGTCGTCGGGCACGCCGCCGCCCGGACGCGGGAGCAGCAGGGGCAGGCCCGCTTCGGTGCGCCACAGGGCATCGCCAAGGCTTGTGCGCAGGTGTAAGGCCATGATCCGTTCGAGGTTGAGTCTGCCTGTCAGCGCGGTGTACTCGTCGATCGTGCAGGTGAGGAGGTCGATTCCGGGTCCGAAGCTGGGAATCGCGCGGAAGTCGTACTCGGGCTCGGCGACGCCGCTTGTCTCGAAGTCGGCGACGAGAAGCAGACGAAGCGCTTGCGCGTCCCAGAGCTGGTTGTAGGGGTGAAAGTCGCCGTGCACGAACACGATCGTCGCGGGGGCTGCCAGCTGCTCGTCGGCCCAGTCGCACCAGCGTCGAACCCGCGCGCGCTGTCGAGCCTGGACCATCGGCGTGAACCGGAGCCTCAACTCGTCGGTGGTGGCCTGCAGCCCGGGCTCGGGTATGCGGAGTGGATCGTCTAGGCGCTCGCGGGCGAGAGCGAGGATCTGCGGGGCGTGCAGGTTCGCCAGAAAACGGGCCAGTTCGGCGCCTACTCGTTTGGGTGTCGATCCCCGGACGAGCTCATAGGAGAGCGGCACCCCACTACCAACGATCCGGGTTGCCAAGCACGCGGGGTCCGGACTGGCGGCGACAACGTAGGGCACGTCGAACGCGGGCTGTTCGCCGAGCAGCCGGAGCACGCGAGCCTCGTGCCACACCCTGACCGCAGTCGGCTCAGAGAACGCGAACTTCGCCAGGAAGCGCCCATCGACCGTCGCGCTGCCCGACGCCCATGTCGGACGGCTCAGGTCATTGGTGCCCGTGAGCTCGATCGGCAGTCGGTCGAGTCCACCGCCGGCGACGCGAAGAGCCGATCGAAGCGCCGACTCGGAGTACTCGCTCAGCCAACCAAGTCGATCCATACCGACAGTGTCCTAGCGAGAATCCGTCACCAGCGGCGTAGCAGGAACGATGACGTGGGTTGCGACGAGGCAGCCGCTGCGCTGAGTTCGGCGCGTAGTCTCATGGAGAGAGGGTGGGGCGGCGCAGATGTAAAGGGTGCGACCGTCGTTGCCGCCGAGCGCGCAGCCGTAGGCGGTTAGGGCTCCGGTTGAAACTCGGTTGGTGACCTGTCCGCCTTCGAGAACCCGGATGACTTCGTGGCCGAACGGGTCGGCGACCCATACTCCTCCGGTGGCGTCAAGCGCGATGCCGTCGGGCCAGACTTTGAGTTGGCCGACTGCGTCTTTGAGGCTGGTGGCGCTCGCCGGCGGTCCGAAGCTGGCCCACACTCGTCGGTCGGTGAGCTGCCCGTCAGGGGTGAGGCTGAAGGCGGTGAGTCGTTGGCCTGCGCTTTCGGCCAGGATCAATGTCTGGCCGTCGGCGGTGAGTGCCTGGCCGTTGGGGAGCAGGAGGTCGGTCGCGACGGTTCGCTGGGTGCCGTCGGGGTCGACGCGCCGGAGGGCTCCTTCGAGCAACCCGAAGATGCCGACGAACAATCGCCCGTGCGCATCGAACGTCATCTCGTTGCAGAGTGCCGATCCGCGATCGATCCGGTGGGGACGCTCGATGAGCTGGCCGTGGCTCTCTGCCAGCATCCGCCCGTCGGCGGTGAGCACGTGCAGGCGGTCGGTCGCGTCCCAACCGAGCCCGGCCGGCGTCCCGGGAACGTTCAGCGTGAGCTCAATCTCGCCGCCGGGCGAGAAGGCGAGGATCTGGCTGGCGAATAGGTCCGCGGCCCACAGGCGGCCAGCCTTCCAGCGCGGACTCTCCAGGAATGCAAATCCCGCTGCGAGCAGGTCGAGCTCGGAGTCAGCCAAGGCGCTCGCGGCGGCTTCGGTGCAATCGGGCGGTGTGGCCGCAGGCGCGCGGCATGAGCGGCGTCTGCAGGATCACGATCCCGAGCGGGATCAGGATCGCCGGTGCGATCAGAAATGTCCGGCCGATCGCGTCGTTGTTCGGGCCTGCGATCAGGTCGAAGCCGACTCGCATCGTCACTCACCTCTTCTCGCGCGCGTTGCCGATGACCTTGCGCGCACCGCGCTCGACTTTCGCGTCGCCGTTGGCCGGATCGGGCGCCGGATACGGCAGATCTACGTGACGACCGACTCAGCCACCGATCCAGGATTTCTCGAGATCTCGGTGTTGTTACGCCTTGATCGCCAGGGTCCGTTGACCTCCAAGGCGCTCGCTGAAATCGAGAGCGTCACGCCCCAGGCGATCGGGACCACGCTCAGCGCCCTTGAGGGACGGGGACTCGTCGCCAGGAGCCGGGACCCAAATGACGGTCGAAAAGTGATAACCACAATCACCCGGGCCGGCCGCGGAGTCCTAGCCAGTCGAGAGCACGCAATGAACGAGCGCACGATCACCGCGTTCAGGGACGGGTTCGACGCCTCGGAGCGACGTCAGCTCGCCGCTGTGATCCCGCTGCTCGAGCGATTCGCGACCGAACTCTGAACCGCATCCGGCACACCCGCTTTGGGCCCAACCGCCGGGCATCCCGCCAGCCTCTGCCTCGACCGCGCTACCGCCCTACTTCTTCCTGCCCCGCCCGAACCGCGACATCAGGCGGCTCAGCCTGCTTCGGATCTCCTGGCTCGCGTCTGCGGCGATCCTGCCGACCGTGTCGTCGGTCTTGATGCTCCCCAGCTCCTCGTCCGTCGGGCGCACGGGGCCCCCTCGGGCGACGGTCTCGGCGGCCTTCGCGCGGTAGCCCGCGCGGCGGGCCTTGGCGGCGTCGATCTCAGCCCGCAGGCGGGCGACGTGGTCGTCGGGATCAGGCGCCGCGGGCGTTGCGTCGGCGTCGTCGGTCATGGGACGCATTCCAGCACGTATCTGGTCGTGCCGAACCGCGGAGTGTCGGAATTGGCCTCTTGACTTCGTACGCTTGTCGCGTGAGTCGCTACGGGAAGCGCGCGGATATGGTGGTCCACAAGGAGGAGCCGTTCAACGCTGAGACTGGGCTGGCTGCCTTGGCGGAGGGTCCGGTGACCGCCACTGACGCCTTCTATGTGCGGGGGCACGCCGCGGTGCCGGAGATCGACTCCGAGGCGTGGCGGCTGCACGTGGGTGGGCTTGTCGAGCGGGAGCTGGACCTTTCTCTCGTCACCTTGCGCGAGGCATTCCCGGAGCGCGAGGTGACCGCGACGCTTCAGTGCGCGGGCAACCGGCGCACGGGTCTGATCTCCATCCGCGCCATTCCCGGCGAGGAGCCGTGGGGTGCGGGCGCTACTGGCACCGCGACGTGGACTGGCGTCGCGCTCGCGGATGTGCTCGCGCTCGCTAGCCCGTTGCGCGAGGCTGTCCACGTGGGCTTCACCGGCGCCGACGTTTGCCTCAAGGCGAAGCCTGCCCAGCGCTTCGGTGGCTCGATCCCGTTCAACAAGGCGTGTCGTCCCGAGGTCTTGCTCGCGTGGGCGATGAACGGGGAGCCGCTCCCGCTCGTCCACGGCGCGCCGCTGCGCGTGGTCGTGCCCGGCTACATCGGCGCGCGCAGTGTCAAGTGGCTCCAGCGGATTGAGGTTCGCTCGAAACCCTGGGAGGGGTACTTCCAGCACGTCGCCTATCGGCTATTGCCGCCGGACGGCAAGCCGGGTCCGGGCGCGGGGATGCCGCTCGGCCTGATCGCGCTGAACTCCGATGTGCTGTCTCCGGCCGACGGGGAGACGGTCGCGGCTGGTCCCGTCGACGTGCGCGGCTATGCGTTCGCCGGTGGGGAGCGGCACGTCACGCGGGTCGACGTCTCGATCGACGGCGGAGCGAGCTGGTCACAGGCGGAGCTGCTCGAGGACCTCGGCCGGTGGGCCTGGCGGCAGTGGAGGACGACCGTCCGCCTCACGCCCGGAGAGCACGAGATCCTCGTCCGCGCCTGGGACTCCTCGGCGGCGACGCAACCGGAGGACAACGCAACGCTGTGGAACCCCAAGGGCTACGTCAACAACGCCCGCCCGCGGGTCCGCGTCCACGCCGCCGGCTAATCCACGCCGTGATCGCCTCTGATTCTGAACTACGACCTACCTGCTCGGTTTGGAAGCCGGCCGGTGTGCCGGAGTACGCTCAGATGAGTGAGCCACGCCTATTACGAAGCCCCTAGGAGGTTCCGATGCCCGGACTGAAGGGACGGCTTTCGACTGTGGTCAAGTCGAAGATCTCAAAGCAGCTTGACCGCGCCGAGAACCCGAGCGAGACGCTCGACTATGCGTATGAGCGCCAGGTCGAGAACCTCCAGAACGTCAAGAAGGGGATCGCCGACATCGCCACCGCAAAGAAGCGGCTGGCGCTCGAGCAGCAGCAGCTCGGTGAACAGGGCGTCAAGCTCGACGCTCAGGCCCGCGAGGCGATCTCCGCGGGACGTGAGGATCTTGCTCGCGCAGCGCTGGAGCGCAAGCAGCAGACCGTTCAGCAGGCCGGCTCGCTCGACCAACAGATCGCACAGCTCGAGTCCGAGCAGGAGAAGCTGATCGAGTCCGAGAAGCAGCTCGAGGCGAAGACAGAGCAGTTCCGCTCAAAGAAGGAAGTCATCAAGGCCCAGTACTCGGCTGCCGAGGCGCAGGTGCAGGTCTCCGAGGCGGCCACGGGAGTCGGTGACTCGATGGCGGATGTCGGCATGGCGACGCAGCGCGCCCTCGACAAGACCGAGACGATGAAGGCTCGCGCGGAGGCCGTCGATGAGCTTGAGGCGGCGGGAACCTTCGGGGATCTGACAGCGCTCGGCCCCGGCCAGGACGACGTCGATCGCCAGCTCGACCAGCTCGGCGCCAAGAGCGCCGTCGACGACGAGTTCGCCCGCCTCAAGGCGGAGGTCCAGTCGGGCGCTCCGCAGCCCGCGCTCCCTGCCAACGACACCGGCATGGCTGACCACGCAGAGGGACAGCAGCCGGCTGCTGGCGACGGCGAGGCCGCTCCTCCCGATTAGCTCCTTCAGCTGCTCGTCGCGCGGTGCGGTAGTACGACGAGCTTGCCGGTGGCCTCGTTTGCCGCCATCCGGCGATGCGCCTCGGCTGTCTGCTCGAGCCCGTAGACCCGGTCGACATTCGGCGACACATCCCCGCGCTTGACCTGCTCGATCACGGCGCGCAGCAGCGGGCCGCCGACGCGGGCATCGTGCGCAGTGTCGGAGTGAAATATCGTCAGCTTGCGTCCCGATGGGATCATCGCAATGGGCTCGAAATCCCGGATGACCCAACTATTTGAGAGCGATCCGGAGTTGCAGGCCGTCGCGCCGGGGCGCAGCAGGTGCAGCGTCTCAAGCACCGCGGGACCACCGATCAGGTCCACGGCGCCATCGCAGCCGCCGTCCGGCAGCGCGGCGCGAGCGCGCTCGCCGAAGCCATCGCCCTCCAGCACAATTCCGGCGGCGCCAAGCTCGGTCAATCGCCAGCCCTTTGCCTCGTTGCGCGTCGTTGCGATCACACACACCCCCGCGGTGCGGGCGAGCTCGAGGCAGGCAAGGCCAACCGACGACGTCGCGCCGCGCAGCAGCAGCGTGTCCCCGGACTGCAGACCAAGATGCTCAAGTGAGCCGGCAGCGGTCACGAACGTCTCCGGAAGCGCACCGAGCACGTCCCACGGCAGTGTCGTGTCGAGCGCGATCAGCTGATACTCCGGGACGAGCGCGTATTCGGCGTACCCACCATCGAACGCGCGGCCCAGGTCGCCCATCAGCGCCGCGACCTTAGTGCCCGGCGGCACGGGAGGCGCGTCTCCATGGACCGCCTCCACAACGCCGACGAGCTCGATGCCGAGGATCCTCGGGAAAGTCACAGCGTCACCGGCGAAACCCCGAAGCGTCTTGTACTCAGACCGGTTGAGCCCGAACGCCTCGACTCTTACGAGTGCCCACCCCTCACGAGGCTCGGGGCGCGGCACCTCACGCACGATCAACCCGTCAGGCCCGTCCGGGCGCTCCGCGACGACCGCTCGCATCTGCGCCATGTCCCAGACGCTAGCCAAATAGCTGCCGCGACAACCTCCGGGGGGAGGCTGATCACCAAGCAAACATGATGCCGCCCAGCAGAGTTCCGCTCCGACGAGCCGCCAGGGTACCGGGCGCGAGCCGAGCAGTGTTGAGCAGCACCGCCGGCGTCCAGGGTCGCTTCAGCGCGCAATCTTGAGGCCAGGCTCGGTCGGAAGGCGGCGCAATTGCAGACGGTCGGCTGCGAACAAGCCGTCGACGAGCTAGGGTCGGCCAGCGGGTGCGCCGACGGCGGTTATCCGCCAGGGCTGCTCGTCGGGTCCGTCGAGAGCGAGCGTCCAGCGCTCTGTGAACTTGGCCGCTCGCGACTGGCTTCCGGACACGACCGCGGCGGTGTCGCGATCCTGGAGGTAGCGCCGGCCAGCGAGCTCGACGTCGATCGTCATCGTCGCGGGCTCTGAGCCTGCGTCGAGCGAGGCGATCGAGATGTGACGCACGTCGAGGCCGCGCACGACCAGGCGTGTGCGCTCGCTCGGGTCGCCGGGATGCAGCAGTTCGCGCGCGGCGTCGCGATCCGAGAGCGCGAGCAGCGGACCGTCGTCGCCGTCGACGGCGTCGACCCAGGCAGCGACAGCGCGACGCGCGGCGACCTCGAGCACGTCGGGCGCGAAACGTCCGTCGGCGAGCGACAAATCGAGCGCGGCGGCGCGACCATCACCCTCGAAGTCGAGATCGGCGACCTCGGCGAGCTTCGTTCCGTCGGGGACGGCGTCTTGCACCGCGCCCTCCACCAACGCCTCGTCGCGCAACGCCTGGTCGTCGCCCCAGGGGGTGGCCACGACGCCCTCGCGCAGCCGGTGCACGCCCTCGGCACCCTGCTCGATCGACTGCAGGATCCAATGCCCGTCACGCTTGACCAGCGTCCAGAATTCGCGCACCCGGGTCGTGTCGCCCGCGGCGTCAACACGACCGACGCGCTGCCCGTGTGCGTCCTCAACATAATCGCTAAGCCTCGCCTCGATCCGCACCACCACGCGGTCCCGGCGATCCTCGCCCCGGTTGGTGAGCCCCACATATTCGATCGAGGGTTCGCCGATTGGCCGCACCCGGTTGCGCCAGCCCTTGCGATCAAAGTCATCCAGGCGCCGCTCCCATTCGGCCAACAGCTCCGGCGCAACAAGTCCGCGCAGACGGACACGATCGCCCGCGTCCCAGGCCGACTGAATGTCTACGAACAACCTCGCGGCCTCCGAGCGAACACGCTCTGGCGCAAACGTCGGGTCGTCCTCGGCCGCTTCGGCCGCGGCAAGCTCAACCCGCCGCTCCCTCGCAGCCACCCGCCGGCGCGAGACAACCCCTGCGCTCTGCTGACTCTGCCACCACCTCAGCACCCGCGGCAGCACCAAGAACACCACCACCAGAACCAAGATGAACAGGAACAGCCCGCCACTCCCGCCGACCGGGATGAAGAAAAAATGCCCGCGACCGAGTCCGCGGCCCGAGCCGCCGCCGCGGCCGAAGCTCGAGCTGCCGCCACCAGCACGCGCAAACCCGTCCGGCACAACCAAAAGACCGATCAAGATCGCCGCCGCGACCACACTCACCGACCGCCTGGTACCGGAACCGACCAGCCGGGCGACGCCCCTCCGGGCGAGGTTGGGCGGTACCCGCGGACCGCGCATTCCCAGCACATCGGGCCTGGCCCGATCGCGGCGAGACCGGCTTATGTGCTCGCGCGTAGACGGCTCACTCACACGGTCAAGGCTAGCGCGACCACCACTCCCTCAAACCGCCACACGACGAGCGTCGGATCGCTCGAGGCCCGATCGAAGATGGGCCCTGGCCCCCATCGACGAACGCGGTTGCGCCCGCCAGAGTCGACAAACGATGCACCGGAGATCCCCAGGCGTTTGCCACCACCTTGGTGGACGCGTCTCCGGTTGATTGACGGCGAGGGGGTTCTGCCCTCGTCCCCCCCGCTCGGACCCGACAGAGGGACGAAGGCTTTAGACCATGTCGCATACCGAACGCAACCGGCCCGCGCGCAGGCGAGGCGAGCTCACGAATGATCGCGGGTCACGGCGGATCACGGCAGCAATCGATGCCCAACGACGCCTGAAGCGCCGGCGACCGGACGGTTCCCCGATCAAGGCAGACCCGTTCGGTCCGAGAGATCCCCGCCACGCGTACCTGACGCGAGTGCACGACTAGCGCGGGCACGCGTGCCGATTGCCTATGCGCCGGCGCGTCGTTAGCACTGGGCTGCGTGCTGTTCGCTGCACGCGCCGTCGCGACCGTCTGTAGAGGAGGCGAAGTTGCCCGATGTTTGGACACATCACCCGCAGATCGTGCGCGATCTGCTTCAGGAAGGGGGCTTCAGTTGTGGGGTTCAGCCGAGGATCTTGAAAGGGCGGGACCCCGAGTGGACCTGCATCGTCGATGGCAAGAGGATCGCGGGCGACATCTACGTTCACGAGGCGGACACGATGCTGAGTGCCGGTATCGCGGCGTTGGGGTTCGGTCTCCTCGGCGCTCTGCTGCTCATCGCTCTCTACGAAGCGTGGGTGATCATCAGGCTGAAGCGCGCGCCATCCGGGTCTCCGAGCGCTAAGGCGTGACGCGATTCGACCAGTTGCCAGTTGCTGGCCGAGCCGAAGATGGGGCTTTGCCTCCATTCCCGACTAGACCAATCGCTGTGAGTCTCTGCGATCACCGTCGGCGGCTGTCCTGTCTTGCCGGCGCCGCCGACGCAGAGAGCGCGGGGTAATAGTGACTGTGCTCAACGACCTCGAAATGTGAAACCGGGGCCGTTCGATGACGATCGCGCTCGTGACCGTGGCGACCGTTGCGCTAGCCGCTCTTGAGCTATGGGTGTTCTGGACGCTCGGCAAGCGCGACGATCGGCGGCGCCGGCCGGCGCGTCCGGCACCCGAGCCTCGGCCTGACCGTCGAAGCGTCCTGCGCCGGCGAATGACGACGAACGCCCCTGGCCCCTGAGCCACTGAGGGCTGGCTACCGGCCATCATCTAGGTCGCGACGGGTCGCGCCTGAGGCCGCTGCGTGACCGACGGTCACGTCCCCGGTAGGAGTTCTTAGCTCCGCGATGTCTTCGTCTGAGGGCTCCTGCGTTGAGGGTCGTTCTCCGGCATGGTCGGTGAGTCCGCGGCGAAACTCATTGATGCTGCGGCCGAGGGACTGGGCGGCGGCGGGCAGGCGTTTGGGTCCGAGCAGTACGAGCGCGATGACGAGGACGAAGACCAGTTCGAGCGGTCCGATGTTGGGCATTCTGTTCTCCTTACCGAGGGTTGAAGCGTCGCGCCTTCGACCATTGACTAGAAGGAGTTCGTTGCGGCGAGCGTCATCCCCCGGTGGCAAGTGGGCGCACACGGATCGTGGCCGGGGCGCTTTTGTCGCCGCCCAGGCTCGGGCGTTCCGTGTGCGCTCCAGATGGACCGGGTCGCGGGAGGTGGACCCGCGGCTATGTAGAGCGCCGAGCAGCGAAGTCTTGGCCGGCTTGCTGTCGGCGATGCCATGATCGTCTGGCCCTTGCCCGCCTGCAATGGGTGCCGGCACCCATGTTGCGAGGGATGACGCGCGATCCGGGCGACTCCTACCAGGAGGAGTCAGCTGACGGGTTCGCGGCGTAGGTGAGCCACTCCCCGGTGGCGCGTTGTGGGTCCCGCCGGCGGCGACTTCGCTGGTCGGGCACGACAACCTAAATCGCCGCCCAGCCACGCCTGGCGCGAACCGCGGACCGCACTGCACCGGGTGGTGCGGTCTCCGGCTCAAAACCCCTGCTCACAAGCCTCTTTTCCGTCCGTCAAGTGCCCCGAAACGGCGTTTGTGCCCACTCGCTGTCAGACGAGACGCCGCCGGAGCCCACAAAAAACCCGCATTTGCGGGGTTTTTTAGTCGGGGCGCCCGGATTTGAACCGGCTACCTCACCGACCCGAATCATGAGCGAACATCGGGCCTCTACGACGATCTGCCTGCAAATCCGTGGCTTCTTGTCAACTTGGCTCGCTTGTCGGATTCGCGGATTTTGCGGCCGATTCCCAGGGATTAGGCAGTGGATCGAGTTACTGCCCAATCGCACGGATGGGCAGAGCGGCGTGCCCGATAGCGCCTGCGGATCACGCAGCCCAGCCGCCGCACGAGCCGACCCCCACGATGCGAAGCGGCGGCTGACCACGCTCGCTGCCGGCCAATCCCCTCGGGCTAACCGCTCGAGCGCCACTCCCCCGTGGCGAAGCGCGTGGGTGCGCGACCAATCGTAAGACGACGGCAGACGGCCGTAGCGGTCGCGCCACTCGCGGATGGCCGCCAGCACCCGCTCGCGAGTCCAGCGACGCTCGATCGCGCCGGAATGGCAGGCCTTGCAGTACGCGTAGGCGTCGCCTTGCCGTTGCGCGGCTGCGTGTAACTCCCGCAGCCACGGCAGACCCCTTGGTAGCGCGCCTTGACGGCCCTTGCCTTCTCGCCAGTTGGATCGTAGAAGTAGGCCTTGATGGTCGCCGGAGAGCGTCCGAGTCGCTCGGCGATCTGGGCGATGGAAAGTTCCTCAGCCTCCCGGTAATGGCGCGCTAGCGCCACCGCACGGCGACGCTCGACCAGGCGGTCGTACTGTCGAGACGGGCCGGGCGCCATACCTGCGAGGTACAGCTCTGATCAGCGCAGGTCTCGATTCCACCCAGCCTGCCCACGCTCGTCCTGCACGTGGGCGAGGGCGACGTGCCCCCTAACTCGGCCCGAGCGGGCGACCGGAATGTCGCCGATGCAATCGCCAGCTTTGAGCCCGCTCCAGAGATGAAAGCGATCGCTGGCGAGATGCGAGCTTTCCGCGCAAATGACGTCTCCGCCCGGGTTGTCGAGAGCCGCGTCTCGTGGTGAAAGCGGGAGCCGGGCGCGTAGCGTTCAGAGCTGACCCGGTCGGCTACTTGCCGGGTTGTGTCGTTGCCCGGTGTGGAAGATTGGCCAGCCGATTTCGGTGCGCCATTGGTTCTCGTCTAGGGTGTCGTGGGGGCCGATCAGGTAGTACTCGCGGATTGGCCCTTCGACGGCGAGTGCGTGCTCGGTGACGTAGGTGGCTAGCAATCCGTAGGCCCGGTCCAGCTCGCCGCTGTGGGGCCCGTTGTGGACCGTGAGGGCTAGTTCGACCTCGGGTACCACGAGGGCGCTGACCCGTCCGGTCGCACGAACGGTCTGATCACAGGGCACGAAGACGGTCGCCTCGCCGCGTTCGTGGGTGAAGAGGTCGTTGGCGTAGATCGCGCCTCCCGGTCCGGTCGGTGTGTTTTTCTGCGCGGCGAGGAGGGCGTGCAGCTCGCCGAGCGCGCCTTGATACCAGCCGCTGGCGTCCCTGACGTCGATCACCTCGCTGACTGCTGCTGCCGGGGTGGCGAGCATGCGACGGTGCTCAATAGGGACTGGTGTCGCATCGCTCGGCGGGTCGAGCAGCTCGCGGAGTGATGCGGCGGCCTCTTGCGTGCGGGCGAGAGTCGTCTCGAGGCGTTGGAGGTGACCGGCGATCAGCTCGTTGCGGGCGGCTAGGTTCGGGGTGCTGATGACGGCGTGGATCTCTTCCAGGGGCATATCGAGCGCGCGGAAGCGGCGGATCACCTGGGCTGTCGGGATCTGATCGGTGCCGTAGCGCCGGTGTCCGGTGTCGGGGTCGACCTGCGCCGGTTCCAGCAGGCCGATGCGGTGGTAGTGCCGCAGCGTTTTGATGTTCAGGTGCGTCGCGCGGGAGAAGTCCCCGATCGCCAGTGATGACGACATAAGCCCCAGTATGAGACCTCCCCCTAGGGGAGATAAAAGAGCGACTTTGGGTCTTGCATCTCCCCTCAGGGCATGGCTGAAGCTTCTTTCAGGCAATCAACACGGGCCGGAACATCTGAAAGGAACAAGACCATGACGGCGACAGAGCAAGACAAGGAAGCCATCATTTCCATCGTTCGCGAGATGGCGACATCGATGACCGGTGCGCAAAGCACACGGCACTGGGCGCCGGACGCGCTCTGGTTCGACATCCCCGCCTTCGCCTCCAAAGGCATCGAGCCAGCCCGAAACATGTTCGACAACGTCTTCGGCAACTTCACCTCCTGCAAGGTCGACATCCTCGAGACAGACGTGATGCTGAACGGCAGCATGGGCATCGTCTGCACCGTCCAGCGGACCAACATCGAATTCAAGAACGGCGACACCAGAACCGTCCTGTCGCGCGTAACGGATTGCTTTGAGAAGCACGACGATGAGTGGCAACTCATCCACGAGCATGCGTCCGTGCCCGCGGGCGGCGACTGGGACGGCAAATTCGTCACCGCGTAACGTCGCGCACCACCCTTGATCCGCGGCAGAAGTGTTCCTAGCGTGGAGGGCCCCCGACCGGGTCGGTCCAGCCTACGGGCCGACCCGGGCAGCACAGACCCCGAGCGCCGCCACCACCCCAACTCCAACGCTCCTGCGCGGCTCCTCGGATCTTGCGCCGACCAACTGGGTTCGTTCGGCCGGGGGCCGAGGCCACCGCTCCCGGGCCACAAAGCGGGTCTCGTGCCCGCTTGGCCCGTGACTCGTCTTTCGCCAGGAGGAGGGAGTCGCGGGTCAAGCCGAAGGTGATGGTCGGCCGCGAACGGAGGGCGCGTTCGTAACAGCGCGCGCACCGAGACCTGGGGACCATAATCGCGCGAGCCGGGGCGACGACCCCGCCGCTTGTAACGCGACCAGCTGCCTTTTAGCATGGGTTGCAGGCGATGGAGGAGCGTGTTTCTGGACCGGGTCGCCGCGCAGGGCTGCGCGGGCGGGCAGACGCGTGCGCGCTGCTGGACCGGCTGACCCGGGACATCAGGCGTGGCGAGAGCCGGTCATTGGTTCTGTGGGGCGAGGCAGGGATTGGGAAGACGGCGCTGCTGGAGTACCTGATCGAGTCGGCGTCGGACCTGACGGTTCTGCGAGCGGTGGGAGTGGAGGCAGAGATGGAACTGGCCTACGCGAGCCTGCATCAGCTGTGCGCACCCGTCCTCGATCGCCTCGAGAGGCTCCCGGCTCCACAGCGTGACGCGCTCCGGATTGTGTTCGGCGTGAGCGCGGGGCCCGCGCCGGATCGGTTCCTTGTCGGGTTGGGAGTGTTGAGCTTGGTCTCGGAGGTGGCTGAACAGCGTGCACTGCTTTGCGTCGTCGATGACGCGCAGTGGCTCGATCACGCCTCGGCGCTGACGCTAGCGTTTGTAGCGCGGCGATTGTTCGTCGAGCCGATCGCGATCGTATTCGCCGCCCGGGAGCCCGGCGACGAGCTTCAGCACCTGCCCGAACTCGAGGTGCGCGGCTTGCGCAACGGTGACGCGCGAGCGCTACTGGGCTCGGTAGTGCGCTTCACCTTGGACGCGCGAGTCCGTGACCGGATCGTCGCCGAGACGCGGGGCAATCCGCTGGCCTTGCTCGAGCTGCCACGAGGGTTGAGTGCGACGGAGCTAGCTGCCGGCTTCGGGCTACTGGAGGCGAAGGCGCTGAAGGGACGGATCGAGGAGAGCTTCGTTCGACGACTCGAGACGCTCCCTAAGGACGCGCAGTGTCTGTTGCTGCTCGCGGCCGCCGAGCCGGTCGGCGATCCGCTACTGCTGTGGCGGGCGGCCGAGCGACTCGGCATCGGACCGGCGGCCGCGACCGCCGCGGAGGCGGAGGGATTGCTGGCGATCGGTGAGCGGGTGATGTTCCGCCATCCATTGGTGCGCTCGGCGATGTATCGATCGGCAACGGTGCGGGAGCGCCGGGCGGTGCACCTGGCGTTGGCGGAGGCGACCGATCCCGACGCCGACCCGGACAGCCGGGCGTGGCACCTGGCTGCGGCCGCCGCCGGACCCGACGAGCGGGTCGCCTCGGAGCTCGAGCGCTCGGCCGGCCGAGCGCAAGCGCGTGGCGGCGTCGCCGCCGCGGCCGCGTTCCTGCAGCGCGCCGTCGCGCTAACGGAGGACCCCGCGCGACGCGCAGATCGCGCACTGGCCGCAGCGCAGGCCAGCCTCCAGGCCGGCGCGTTCGACGAGGCTCTCCGGAGCGTGACCACTGCGGAGTCCGGGCCGCTCGACGAGTTCCAGCGCGCCCGCGTGGACCTACTCCGCGGTCACGTCGCGTTCGCATCGCGCGTCGGCAGCGACGCTGCCCGGTTGCTTCTGAAGGCCGCGAGACGGCTCGAGTCGTTCGACCTGGAACTCGCGCGCGAGACCTACCTGAACGCCTGGGGTGCGGCCGTTGCCGTCGGGTCTGAAGCCGCGGCCGACGACCTGCTGGAGATCTGTCGCGCCGCACGGGCCCTCCCTCCGCCCGTGGCCGCGCGCCCCGTCGACATGCTCCTCGACGGCCTCACCCTCCTGATCACCGAGGGACGCGCCGCCGCGGCCCCGACCTTGCTGCAAACGGGGCGGTCGTTCGCCGAGGGCGACATGTCAGTGGAGGACTGCCTGCGCTGGGGCTGGATGGCCACAGCGGCCAGCACCAACGTGTGGGACGACGACACAACGACGCGCACGATCGCCGCTCGGACGGTTCAGCTCGTCCGCGAGGCTGGCGCGCTCGGACAGCTCCCGATCGCACTTGCCGTGCTAGGCACTGTCACCATCTGGAGCGGGGACTTTTCGGACGCCGCGTCTCTCATGGCGGAGGCCGAAAGCGCCGCAGCGGCGACCGGGAGCCATGTCGCGCCCCACATCGCGCTGAGGCTCCTGGCTCTACAGGGGAAGGAAGTTGAGGCCTCGGCGCTGATCGCCAGCACTGTGGCGCTGGCCCGTGAAGGCGAGGGGATAGCAGCGACCCAGGCGGACTGGGCGGCGGCCGTCCTCTACAACGGCCTTGGCCGCTACGAAGAGGCGGCAGCGGCGGCCCGGCGAGCCACGTCGGGCACCTACGAACTGTTTGGCGCGATGTGGGCATTGCCCGAGCTTGTCGAGGCCGCTGCCCGTGGGGGCGACGCCGAACTTGCACGCGGGGCGCTCAGGCGGCTTGCAGAGTCGACACAGCCTTGCGGCACCGACTTCGCGCTCGGGATCGAGGCCCGCTGCCGGGCGTTGCTGAGCGAAGGCGAGACCGCCGAGCACCTGTATGAACAGGCGATCGAGCGGCTGGGCCGCACGCGGTTGCGGACCGAGCTCGCTCGCGCGCACCTGCTCTATGGCGAGTGGCTGCGCCGGGAGAATCGCCGGGTTGACGCCCGCGCCGAGCTCCGCGCCGCCTACGAGCAGTTCACGTCGATCGGCATGGAGGCGTTCGCTGAGCGCGCACGCAAGGAGCTTCTAGCCACGGGCGAGAGGGTCCGCAAGCGGACGGTCGAGACGCGCGACGATCTCACCGCGCAGGAGCGGCAGATCGCTGGGCTCGCTCGAGACGGTCTTTCCAGCCCTGAGATCGCCACCCGCCTATTCCTGAGTCCCCGCACAGTCGAATGGCACCTGGGGAAGGTGTTCACGAAGCTCGAGATCCGCTCCCGACGGGAGCTTTCTACCGCGTTGGCGAGCTCCGGGTCCGAGCTGGTGCCGGGCTAGGGACCGGCCGAGCGCCACCGCGGACCGGGGCGCCGACCCGTAGATCTACGGGTGCGAACGCCCACTCGGTGGAGGACCGTGGCGTTCGGCATTTGCACGACGGGAACGGCGTACTCCCGGAGGGCTGCCTCTACCAGCTTGTCCGCCAGCACGCTCCGGCCGGTGACCGGACGCTCGAGATCGCGCTCCTTGAACCCGACGCCATGGAATACGTCTTCACATTCGGCTAGCAACGCTGAAGCAATCGCACGCGGATCCGGTGAGCAAACACCGCAAGCAACGTGCGTTTCCGGATCGGCGCAGCGGTCGCGCCTGCTCGGGCGAGAGAGCGAGTGTGCGCGGTTGGACGGGTTGATCGCGGCGATCCGACGGGGCGAGAGCCGGGCGTTGGTGTTGCGGGGTGAGGCGGGGATTGGGAAGACCGCGCTGCTGCAGTACCTGATCGAGTCAGCCTCCGACGTGACGATCGTTCGGGCAGCGGGCATTGAGTCAGAGATGGAGCTGGCGTACGCCGGTCTGCACCAGTTGTGTGCCTCGCTACTGGATCGGCTCGAAATGCTTCCCGAGCCGCAGCGGCAAGCGCTTGAGACTGTCTTCGGGCTCAGTTGCGGAGCGGCGCCGGACCCGTTTCTTGTCGGGCTGGCCGTGTTGAGCTTGCTTTCGGACGTTGCGGATGAGCGGCCCCTGCTGTGTGTAGTTGATGACGCGCAGTGGCTCGATCAGGTGTCCGCACTGACGCTCTCCTTCGTTGCCCGCCGCCTGCTGGCGGACCCGGTCGCGATCGTGTTCGCCGCACGCGAGCCGGGCGAGGGGCTTCAGCACCTTTCTGAGCTGGAGGTGAACGGCTTGACCGACGCCGACGCCCGCGCGCTGCTGGGTTGGTCACTGCAGCTGAAGCTGGATGATCGAGTGCGCGATCGCATCATCGCGGAGACACACGGCAATCCGCTGGCGCTGCTGGAGCTGCCGCGGAGGCTGACGCCGGCAGAGCTTGCCAGCGGTCTCGGGTTCGTGGATGCGCACCATCTTCCGGAGCGGGTCCAACAGAGCTTCGTGCGACGACTCGACGGGCTCTCCGACGACGCCCGGCGTATGTTGCTTCTGGCGGCGGCCGAGCCAGTAGGAGATCTCTTGCTGTTACTGCGCGCCTCCGAACAGCTCGGGATCGCGATCTCGGTGATCGACACAGAAGCAGAAACAGACGGGCTGTTGGCTGTTGGCGAGCGTGTGACGTTTCGTCATCCGTTGGTACGTTCCGCTGTGTACCGATCGGCGGGGGCGCAGGAGCGGCGAGCGGTCCATTTGGCACTAGCGCAGGCGACCGATCGGGACGTCGATCCCGACCGCAGGGCGTGGCACCTGGCCGCTGCGGCGGCGGGACCTGACGAGGGGGTGGCCCGGGAGCTCGAGCAGTCGGCCGGCCGCGCGCAGGCCCGTGGAGGACTGACAGCTGCGGCGGCCTTGCTGGAGCGTGCGGTGGCGCTGTCTGCCGATCCCGCCCGTCGGACCGAGCGTGCGCTTACGGCGGTGGGGGCGAGCCTGAACGCCGGTATGTTCGCGCCGGCCCGACGGCTCCTGACGGTGGCCCAGGCCGGGCCGCTGGACGAGCTCGGGCGCGCGCGCCTGGAGTTGCTACAGGGCATGGCGGCATACGCGGAGCGCCGAGGGAGCGACGCTCCACCACTGCTGCTCCGCGCGGCGCAGGCGCTCGAGCCGCTCGATCCGAGGCTCGCACGCGAGACGTACCTGGACGCGTGGGTCGCGGCCTTGTTCGCGGGGCAGCTCGCAACCGCGGGCGACCTCTACGATGTCTCCCGTGAGGCTCGCCGGGCCCCGTCGGCCGAGCCCACGCGCCCATCCGATCTGCTGCTGGACGGCTTCGCACTCCTGCTGACCGACGGTCGCGCCGCGGCGACGCCGGTGCTGCAACACGCAGCCACGGGCTTCGCTGGTGATGGCGTGACGGTGGAGGAGGTGCTTCGATGGGGATGGCTGGCTACGGTCGGCGCCGTCGTCGTCTGGGATTACGAGAGTTGCGTCGCCATTGCCAGCCGGGAAGTTGAGCTGGCTCGCGAGCATGGCGCCCTGACCGTCCTGGCGGTCGCGTTGAATATCTTGGCCCAGGCGCTTGCGATGGGCGGAGAATTCGGGCGAGCGGCGCAGCTGATCTCAGAGGCCGATGCGGTCAGGGAGGCAACCGGTACCCACGTTCTGCAATACGGCGCCCTCTACCTCGCCGCGTTCAGTGGCCGAGAGGCCGAGGTCTTGACGCTGAGCGAGGCTACGGTCCGCGAAGGCATCCAGGGTGGGCAGGGAACTGCGGTCCAGTACACGTGGCTGGCAACGGCCGTGGCACTGAACGGCTCGGGACGCTATCGGGAGGCCGTGGCGCCGGCCCGGGACGCGAGCAACACCATGCCGGAGCTTGTCGTCGCCGGCTGGGCACTCACCGAACTGATCGAAGCTGGCGTCAGAAGTGGCGAGACCGAGCTAGCGCACAGCGCCCTCGAACGGCTCGCCGAGCGCAATCGCTACATCGCCACTGACTGGGGCTGCGGCGTCGAGGCCCGTTCGCGGGCGCTGCTGGCTGAGGGGCAATCGGCTGAGTGCCTCTATCGCGAGGCCGTTGAGCGACTTGGCCGGACACCGCTACGCCCTGAGCTGGCGCGGGCTCATTTGCTCTATGGCGAGTGGCTGCGCCGAGAGAATCGGCGCCTGGATGCACGCGAGCAACTCGGCGCTGCCCACAACCAGTTCATGGCGATCGGGATGGAGGCGTTCGCAGAGCGTGCGCGGATGGAGCTGTTGGCGACGGGCCAGAAGCTGCGTAAGTGGACGGCCCAGACACGCGATGATCTAACCGCTCACGAGCGGCAAATTGCCCAACTCGCCTGCGACGGCCTGTCAAACCCGGAGATCGGCGCGCGACTGTTCCTCAGCCCGCGCACCGTTGAGTGGCACCTGCGAAAGGTATTTGGAAAGCTCGGAATCCACCGCCGTCGGGACCTGGCAGACGCGTTGTCCGGATACGACTCCGAGTTGCGTCCGGCCTGAACTCACAGGTGCGGCCGCGGCGCGATCTTCCGCGGCGGCTCGG
>DASSGR010000164.1:0-8595 GCA_035693425.1 Solirubrobacteraceae bacterium | reverse complement strand
CATCGAGCCGGTGGCCGTCACGCTCCCTCTGCCAGACGCTGCGTCAACTAACACCCCACTTTGTACGAGTTTGTCCTAGTCTAAGTCCTCCGCGGGCAAGCGCAGCTCGAGGCCGGCAAGATCCTCATAAAGCCGGATGGCGCTGATCTCGCCGGCATCGTCGCCGTATGCGACCCGGGCGCGCCGGTGGATCTGCTCGACGAGCCCGGTCAGCTCGACCGGCATGCCGACGTCGCGCGCGAGGTCGACGGCGAGCCCCAGGTCCTTGGTGACCAGCCGCATCGGGAACGCCTGGTCGTAGTCGCCGGACTCGAGCACGGGCCGCACGTCGCGTTCGAGGAAGTTCGAGTTCGCCGGTGAGCCGACCAGCGCGCGGTACAGACGATCGAGCGGCACGCCGGCCCGGACCCCGACCGTCAGGATCTCGCCGGTCGCGACCGACTCGATGAACCACATCAGGTTGAGCAGCAGCTTGATCGTGTAGCCGGCGCCGTGGGGGCCCATGTGAAAGATCCGGGCGGGATCGCCCACCGCCGCGAACAGCGGTTGCGCACGCTCGAACACCGCTTCGTTCCCGCCCACGTAGATCGCGAGCGTCCCGGCCTGCGCGCCGATGTTCTGGCCGGCGACGGGTGCGTCGAGCACGTCTACGCCGCGCTCGTGCGCGGCGGCGGCGACCCGGGCGCCGACCGCGGTCGAGCTGGTGCTCATGTCGATCGACACCGAGCCGGCGTCCATCGCCGCGATCACGCCGTCGGCCAGCAGCACCTGCTCGACGTGTGGCGGCGCTGGGAGCATCGTGATCACGGCGTCCGCCCCGCCGGCGCAGTCGACCGACGACGACCCCGCCCGGGCGCCTGCTTGCACCGCCCGCGCGAGCGCGCCCGCATCCAGGTCGTACGCCGTCACCTCGAAACCCGCGCGCGCCAGGTGCCCGCACATCGGGCCTCCCATGTTCCCGAGCCCGATGAACCCAACGCGCTTGATCGCAGCCATGTCTTGCGCCGTCATGTCGCCACCGGCTGGGCACCGCCGGAGTAGAACGCGACCGCCTCCTCGTCGAGCACCACCCCGAGCCCCGGTGCGTCCGGCACGCGCACGATCCCGTCGGCGTCGACCGCGATCGGCTGCGCGAGCATGAAATCCCGGCGCTCGGGCGTCCACCCCGGCGGGTCGTAGGGGTATTCGAGATACGGTCCACCGCCCACCCCGGCGCACACGTGCAGGTTGGCGAGCAGGCCGATCCCGTTCGTCCACGTGTGGGGCGTGAACCAGCGGTTGCGCCGCAGCGCCAGTTCGGCGAACGTGCGCGCGCTCGAGATCCCGAGGGCCAGCACCGCGTCGGGCTGGTAGACGTCGAGCGCGTCGGCCTCGAGCGCGAGCCGCAGGTCCTCGAACGTGCGCGCCATCTCGCCGCCGCCGATCCGCACTCCGGTGGCGGAACGCAGCGAGCGCATGCCGTCGCGGTCGTCGCCGTCGAGCGGCTCCTCGACCCATAGCACGCCGTGCTCGCCCAGGCGCGCCACCACGCGCCGCGCGTCTGCCGGACCGAGCCCGCGGTCGATGTCGCCGGGCATCCGCCACCACTGGTTGAGGTCGACGACCACGTCGAGCCGGTCGCCGACGGCCGCACGCACCGCGGCCACGACCGCCACGCCCTCGTCGAGCCGGTCGCGCGCGATCCTGATCTTGACCGCTCGGATGCCCCGCTCCACCACCGCCAGCGCGTCCTCCGCGCGCTGCTCCGGTCGTCGCAGCTCTCCCCACGAGGCGTAGGCCGCAACCCCATCGGCGGCGCCGCCGAGGAGCACCGCCACCGGCTGGCCCGCCACCTGCCCGGCCAGATCCCACAACGCCGCCTCCAGCGGCCAGTAGCGGCCGGCATGGAACGAGATCGTCTCGAGCGTCCGTACATGGCGCGCGATCGCGAGCGCGTCGGCGCCGACGAACAGGTCCCGGAACTCCTCGAACCCGACCATCGTGTCGCCGCTGCCGACGCCGACCAACCCGGAATCGGTGTGCACGCGGACGATCGTCGCCTCGAACGACCGGCGTGGCGCCGGATCCCAGGCTGCGAAGAACGGCGGATCGAGCGGCAAGCGCAGCCGTTGCGTCTCGATCGCGGTGATCTTCATTCGCCCGTGTAGAAGGGGCTCGTCACCTCGTCGCGGCACGCGACCAGCGCGCGGGCTGCCTCGGGGTCGCGGCCCTCGACGCACACGCCGATCGCCTTGCGAGTCGCCTGCCGGTTTGCTTTGCGGATCGCGGTCGCGTCCGAAGCGGTCGGGTCGACCCACACGCACACGAACACCAGCACGTCGTCGGTCGGCTCGAGCAGGCCGTCGGCGACGGCGTCGAGCACGCCCTGCGCGATCCCCAGCTGCGCCGCGCCCCAGGTCAGCGACACGTGCAGGTCCTCCGTCGCTGTGGCCTTGTTGATCATGATCGTCGGCGGCCACACGGGCTCGTAGCTCGGTTGATCCTCGCCCACGACGACCACGATCGGGGTGTGTCCCGGCGTCGGGGTCGTCAGCGTCCCGAGCATCGCCGCCGCGGTCGCCGTTCCCCGGCGCGCCAGCACGACGTTGACGTGGCTGCCGTTGGCGCCGGGCGCCCCGCCCCACCCCTCGGCGACCCGGCCGTCGAGGTCGTCGTGGGTCACGCCCCCGCCCCGGCCAGCTGCTCGTCCATCACGATTACGGACCGCGCACCATGCCCGCGACGCAGCCGGTCGAGCGCTGCCTCGAGGTCATCGAGCGTGATCAGGTACTGGACCACATCCCCCAGGTCCAGCCGCCCGTCGACCACCAGCTGCACGAGCCGTCCGAGCGCGGCGTGCACATCGGTCGAGCCGTAGTAGGTGCCGGTGATGGTCTTCTGGCTGAGGAACTCGATCGCCGGCAACGCCACCTCGGCTCCAGCCGGCGCGAGGCCGACCACGATCGCGGTGCCGCCCGGCCGCAGCACGTCCCACGCCTGGCGGATCGTGGCAGGGCTGCCGACGACTTCGAACGAGCATTGCACTCCGCCTCCGGTGAGCACCCGGATCTGCTCGACGACGTCGGCATCGGTCGCGGCGATCGCATGCGTGGCTCCCCGCGCGAGCGCCAGCTCGAGCTTGGCTGCGTCGCGGTCGACGGCGATGATCGCACCGGCGCCGGCCAGCCGCGCCCCGGCGATCACCTGCAGTCCGACGCCGCCGCACCCGATCACGCACACGCTGTCGCCGACGCGAAGGCTCGCTCGATTGACGGCGCCGATTCCGGTGACGACGCCGCATCCCAGCAGCGCCGCCTGCCAGAGCGGGATCGAGGGCGGCAGCGGCACCGCACCCGCAGCCGGGACCACCGCGTACTCGGCGAAGCAGGCGACCATCAGGCCATGCTGGAGCACGGTCCCGTCGAGCCCGTGCAGGCGCGAGGTGCCGTCCATCAACATCCCGGCCACGCCATTGCGCCCGGCCGGCTCGCACAGCGTGGCGTTCCCGGCGCGACACGCCTCGCAGGCTCCGCACGACGGCACGAAGCAGAACGCGACGTGGTCGCCGGGCGCCACCGCGGTCACGTCCTCGCCCACGCTCATGACCACGCCGGCGCCTTCGTGGCCGAGGACGATCGGCCACCGTCCCGGTCCCAGCAACCCGTCTGCCAGGTGCACGTCGGAGTGGCACACCCCGGCCGCCGCCACCCGCACCAGCACCTCGCCGCGCTTGGGCGGGTCGAGCAGCACCGTCTCGATCGCCACCGGCTTGCCCGGCTCGCGCAGGACGCCCCCGCGCATCTCGAGCGTGCGCTGGCCGGTCCCCCCGTCTGTGAGCTCCGCCCCCGGGGCGAACTCAGTCGCTTGTCCCGGCAACCGTGACCTCTGGCTTCTGCAGGCGCCGAAGCTCGTCGATGGGGATGTGGCAACGGATCGCGTGCCCGGCTTCGGCCTCGGCGAGCGGAGGCTCGGTGTTCACGCAGATATCCCCGAGGAAGCGCGGGCAGCGCGTGTGGAACACGCAACCGGTCGGCGGGTCGGCCGCGCTCGGAATCTCGCCCTCGAGGCGGATCCGTTCGCGCGAGGTCTGCTCGAGCGTCGGCACGGCGGACAGCAGCGCCTCCGTGTACGGATGGTGCGGTCCGCTGAACACCCGCTCTGCGGGCCCCAGCTCCATGACCCGCCCCAGATACAGAACCGCGATCCGATCGGACAGGTAGCGCACGACACCGAGGTCGTGGCTGATGAACAGGTAGGCGACGTCCTCGGAGCGCTGGAGATCGGTCAGCAGGTTGAGGATCGCCGCCTGCACCGAGACGTCGAGCGCGGAGGTCGGTTCGTCGCAGACCACGATCCGAGGATCGCCCGCGAACGCCCGCGCGATCGCGACCCGCTGCTTGAGGCCGCCCGACAGCTGCACCGGCTTCATCGAAAGGTGCCGCTCCGACAGCCGCACGTCGGAGATCAGCTTCTTCAGTCGCTGCTGAAGCTCGTCGCCCTTGTACCCACCCAGCTTCGACAGCGCTCGCGACAGCAGGCGTCTGATCGAGTGCCTGCGGTTCAGCGCCGAGTCGGGGTTCTGGAAGACGATCTGCAGCGCCTTCTTCTGGTCGCGCGACCGTTGCGGCGATGTGCCGGCGAGCTCCTCGCCCTCGAGCGTTATCGTCGCGCCCTTATCGGGTGCGGTCAGTCCCATCAGCACGCGCGCGAGCGTGGTCTTGCCGCTGCCGGACTCGCCGACCAGCCCAAGCGTCTCGCCGGCACGCACCTCGACGTCGACATCGACCAGTCCGTAGATAGCCTGGCCTTCCAGGTTGAACGTCTTCGAAACGCCGGACGCCGAGATCAGCGGCGCGCCGGTCCTGTGGCCGTCAGGAAGCGGCTCGCGCTCGCCCTGCTCGACGCGCGGCAGCGTCTGCGCCCGCTCGTGGAAGTGACACCGCGAGCGCCGGCCGGGGCCCGTGTCGTACGGCGGCGGCGACTCCTCACGGCAGCGGTCCTCAGCCAGTCCACAGCGGTCGGCGAAGATGCAGCCCTTCTCGACCTGTCCCGGCGCCGGTAGAAAGCCTGGGATCGTGTCGAGCTTGGCGTGCGTCTTGAGCGTGTCGCGGCGCGGGATGCACCGCAGGAGCCCGACCGTGTACGGGTGGCGCGGGTTGTCGAACACGTCGCGGGCCGGGCCCTCTTCGATCAGCTCGCCCGCGTACAAGACCCCGACCCGGTCGCACATCTTCGCGATCACGCCGAGGTTGTGGCTGATGAACAGCAACGACGTCTGAAACTCGCTGCGCAGGGCCGAGATCAGGTCGAGTACCTCGGCCTCGACCGTTGCGTCCAACGCGGTCGTCGGCTCGTCGAGGATCAGCAGCGACGGCTCGGAGGCGAGCGCCATCGCGATCACGACGCGCTGAAGCATTCCTCCCGAGAGCTGGTGCGGGTAGCGGTTCATCACACCGGCCGGGTCCGAGATCCGCACCTTCTCGAGCATCTCGCGAGCGCGATCGAGTGCTTCGGCCTTCCCGACCCCCGCGATCTCGAACGCCTCGGCGACCTGTGGCCCGACCCGGATCGTCGGGTTCAGCGCCCTGCCGGGCTCCTGATAGACCATCGACACTGTGCTCGCCCGCAGCTTGCGCAGCTCCCCGCCCCGCATCGCCAGCACGTCGCGGCCGTCGATCGCGATCGAGCCGCCGCTGACCGAGCCATTGCGCGCGAGGTAGCGCACGACGGCGAGCGCGATCGTCGACTTCCCGCAGCCTGATTCACCCACCAGCCCGTAGGACTCGCCGCGAGCGATCCTGAACGAGACGTCGCGGACGACGACCAGCAGCCGCCCGCGCACGCGATAGGTGACGTCGAGGTCCTGCACCGCGAGCGCGTCCGCCTGCGACGGAGCTGCACCCGGGCTATCCATTGGTTCCGCGGCGGTGCTCATCGCTCCAGCACTCCCTCGATCGACTCCGACACCAACGTGACCGCAACCACCAGCGACGCGATTGCGAGTGCGTCGAACAGCACCTCCCACCAGTAGCCCGCCGTCACCACCCCGTAATTTGTCGCGATGTCCAGTCCCCAGTCGGGCGACGGCGGCTGCACTCCGAACCCCAGGAACGTGAGTGTCAGCACCGTGAAGATCGCGTAGGCGAGACGGACCGTGAACTCGACGACGATCGGCGCGAAAACGTTCGGAAGGATCTCCACGAACATGATGTACAGGGGCCCCTCGCCGCGTAGGCGTGCGGCAGCGATGTAGTCGAGGTGTACCTCCTGCAGCACCGCCGCCCGAACCGTGCGCGCGATCAGCGGCGTGAACACGATCCCGATGACGACGATCAGCCCCGCGTTGGAGCGGCCGAGCGCCGCGACCGCGAGCACGCCCGTGACGATCAGCGGCAGCGCCAGGAACGCTTCGACCACCCGGCCGAGCACGTCGTCGACGAAGCCGCGGAAGTAGCCCATCGCCAACCCGATCGCCGTCCCTAGCACCGTCCCCAGCAGCGTCGCCAACGGGGCGATGGTCAGGATGTCGCGCGCCCCGACGATGACGCGCGAGAGCATGTCGCGCCCGAGCTGGTCGGTGCCGAACGGGTGTGCGCTCGACGGCGCCTTGTTGATGCCGAGGAGGTTCTGGGCGTACGGGTCGTGCGGAGCGATCGCCGAGCCGAAGATCGCGCACACGATCCACACGAACAGGATGAACGCGCCGACCAGGAACGCCGGCGAGTGCAGCAGCTCGCGGACCATCTCGCGGCGCGCTACCTGCCGGTCAGCGCGGAGGGCGCCGGCAGATTCGATTTCGACGTCGGCGATCGCGCTCATTCGGCGGCCTTCAGGCGGATGCGCGGGTTCAGCAGCGAGAACGATATGTCGGCGATCAGCGTCACCACCATGTAGATCACCCCGATCGTCAGCACGCACGCTTCGAGCATCGGGAAGTCTTTCTGGTTGGCGGCGTTGTACGTGAGCAGGCCGATTCCCTGGTATCGGAACAGGAACTCGACGACGACCAGGCCTCCGATCAGGTAGCCGGTCTGCGTCGCGACCACAGTGATCGTCGGCAACAGCGAGTTGCGCAGGACGTGCCGGCGAATCATCACGCCGCGGGGAAGGCCCTTGAGGGTCGCCGTACGGGCATAGTCCGACCCCAGGGCCTCGATCGTCCCGACGCGCGCCATCCGGGCGATGTAGCCGAACAGGATCAGCACCAGCGGGATCACCGGCAGGATCAGGTACTTCAACGAGGTGAAGAAGCCCGAGCCCGGCGGCGCGGTGGCCGACACGGGCAGCCACCCCAGCCATACCGAGAAGATCAGGATCAGCACGATGCCCGATACGAACTCGGGCACCGTCAGGGCCGACTGACCGATGACCGTGATCGTTCGGTCCAGCGGCTTGCCGGCCTTCAGCGCCGCGAACACACCGCCGACGATGCCGAGCGGCACCACGATGATGAATGCGAACACCGCGAGCTTCAGCGAGCGCCCCAGCGCGCTCGTCAGGATCGGGCCGATAGGAGCCTGATACTGCTGGGAGGTCCCTGGGAAATGCGTGATCCAGTTCCAGTACTGCTCGAGGACCGGCTTGTCGACGCCGAGCTGGTGGTTAAGCGCCTTGACTGCGCTCGGCGCCGCAAGCGGCCCCAGGATCGCGCGCCCCGCATCGCCGGGCAGAATTTGGCCGGCGAAGAACACGATCAGGCTGAGCACCCATAGCGTTATCAGCGCCAGGCCGAGTCGCTTGAGGATGAACGCGGTCACGCCCGGCGGCCTCAGCCCATCGACGCGGTGTTGAGGTACAGCTGCGCGATCGACGTCGGGTTCAACCCGCTGACGCCCGGGGTCGACGCGGTCAGCCCGTCGATCCAATACGGGATCACGATCGGCGTCTCGTCGAGCAACAGCCGCTGGATCTTGCCCGCGATCTGCTTCTGGGCCTGGAGGTCGAGCGCGGCAACGTACTGCTTGACGAGGGAGTCGTACTGAGGGTTCTTGAAGCGCGCCGCGTTCCACGGGCCCTTGGAGGTCAGCGGCGCCACCAGGTACACGTTCGGCACGCCGCGGTCGCCGTAGTCGACGAGGCTCATCTGCCCGTCAAGCCAGTCGGAGTTGCCGTACGTAGCCTTGCCGTAGTAGTTGGGCTGCGTCTCGACCTTCAGGTTGATGTTGATCCCCGCCTGCTTGGCGTTCTGTTGGATCGCCTGGGCGAGCTGCGGGATCTCCTGGTACTGCTCGGTGAACAACGTCGTGTTGATGCTCGAATGCCCAGCCTGCTGCAGCAGCTGCTTGGCCATGTTGATGTTCTGCGACCGCTGGGGGACCGTCGTGTCGGTCGAGGGGAACCGCGGTCCGAACGGATAGTCGTTGGCGACACTGCCCTTGCCACTGAGCAGCGCCGCCACCATCCCGGTCCGGTCCAACGAATACGCGACTGCCTGGCGGACCTTCGCGTCGTTGAACGGTGCCTGGTCGTTTCGCATTGACAGCTCGCGGTGGTTGGCCGCCTTGAGCTGGATGATCTTGTACGTCGAGTTGTTCAGCAGCTGGGTGGCACCCGCCGGGACGAACTGTGCGATCACGTCGACGTCGCCGCCCTGCAGCGCCAGGATCATCGGCTGCT
>DASSGR010000163.1:0-40232 GCA_035693425.1 Solirubrobacteraceae bacterium | reverse complement strand
ATCAGCAGCCCGAGCCGCTTGTATGTGGCGACGCGCCGCGCGAAGCCGATCGTCAGCACGTCGGGATCGAACGCCCTCGCGGCCGCCTCGACGTACTCCAGGGAGTCACTGCGAGCCAGACGGTCCTCGGTGCTGCGCTCGCGAATGAACGACACCAGCTCCGTGCGCTGGCGCTCGCGCACCTCCCACAGCTCGGCGTCTGAGATCTGATCCACGGCCGACCACAGCTCACGCTCGGCCGCGCGGTCGAGCCAGTCCGGGCCCAGATGGCGGTCAAGCAGCTCGCGCATCGGGCCGCCGACCCAGGTCGGGAAGTGGACGCCGTTGGTGACGTAGCCGATCGGCACCTCGTCGACCGGGCGGTCCGGCCACAGTTCGTGCCACATCTCTCGTGCCACCTCGCCATGTCGGCGGCTGACGGCGTTGGCGGCGCGGCTGAGACGAAGCGCCGCCTGCGTGACGCCGAACGGCTGGTCGACGTCCTCGGGGTTCGTCTGGCCCAGCGCGATCACGTCCGAGACCGGAGTCGACAGCTCCTCGGCGAGGCGGCCGATCGCCTGCTGCACCTCGTCCCCCGGATAAGTGTCGTTGCCCGCCGGCACGGGCGTGTGCGTGGTGAACACCGTCCGGGACTTGGCCGCATGGAGCGCGTCTTCGAGCGACTCGCCCGTGCGCAGCGCCTCGCCGGCGAGCTCGAGCGGTGCCAGCGCCGCGTGGCCTTCGTTGAGGTGGACCACGGCCGGTTCGATCCCCAGCGCGCGAAGCGCGCGGACGCCACCGACGCCCAACAGGATGTACTGCGAAAGCCGCGTGCGCTCGTCGGCGACGTACAGGCGCGTGGTGATCCAGCGCTCGAGCGGCCCGTTCTCCGGGCGCTCGGTGTCGAGCAAGAACAGCGGCACGCGGCCGACGTCGACGCGCCAGATCTGGGCGACGACGGCTGCGTCGTAGATCGGCACCGTGACCGTCAGCGGCTTGCCGGACTCGTCGGTCACGAGCGCCGCCGGCAGCCGCTGCGGATCGGTGTCGATCCAGTACTCGTGCTGCCAGCCGCCTCCGTCGATCCGCTGACGGAAGTAGCCCTTGCGGTACATCAGACCAACAGCAACCATCGGCAGCCCGCGATCGGACGCCTCCTTGAGCAGGTCGCCGGCGAGCGCTCCGAGCCCGCCGGAGTAGACCGGCAACGACAGGTGCACTCCGTACTCGGCGCAGAGGAACGCGACCGGCCCGTCGATCGCGAACGCGGGGTCGGGGGCGCGCTCGAGGTCGGCTTCCACGGCCGCCTCGAGCACCGTCGCGCGTTCGACGAGCGCCGAGTCGGCAGCGGCGCGACGCAGCGCCTCGGTCGAGCTCTCCTGCAGCAGGCGAACTGGGTTCTGCAGGCACAGCTTGAAGCGCTCGGGGTCGATCGACTCAAACAGCTCCGGCGCGCCCGGCAGCCACGACCAGCGGTAGTTGTAGGCCAGGCGCGCGAGCGGCGCCAGCGGCGCCGGCAGCCGGTCGGCGAGCTCGCCGATCGCGCGGGCGACGTCGCTTGAGCCGTCGTTGATGGTTGCCCTGCCGTCTTGCACGGCAGAGGATTATGCAGGCTGGGGCCGGTACCGGGGTAACCTCGCGGCGCTTGAACGCTGCCCATCCCTCAGATGCGACCCGTCGTGTCGGCGTGCTCGCGTTCGGCGACTCGATCACCAACGGCGGCGGCGAGCTGCAGTGGGGAGTCGCGCTGCAGTCCTGGGCCTTGTGGGTGGCGCGGGGGCTGGGGCTGCCGTTCACGACCTACGCCGTCGACGGCGCAGAGGTAGGCGACGTGCTCGCGGCTCAGATCCCCGCCTACGGCCAGCGCAACGCGTACGGGGACGCGGCGTACGAGGTCGGCTGCCTGTACATCGGGGTCAACGACGTGCGCGCGCTCGACTGGGACGCCGCGCGCTTCGAGGAGCGCTTCGAGCTCGCGCTCGGGTTCTTGTCACAGCGGTGCGAGCGGGTGCTGACGGCGACCGCGCCGCTTGACCTGGGAGTGCCGCGCGTCGGCGCGAAGGTCCACGAGCTCAACGCCGCTGTGGAGCGGGTGGCGGGCCGGCTGGGCGCGCTCGTGGTCGACCTGCGCGAGTTTCGGGCGCGGAACAACGTGATGGCCGATCGCGTGCACCCGACGGCGCTCGGGCAGATAGCGATCGCCGAGCGGGCTTTGGATGTGCTCGAGCGAGACGGCATGCGGGTGATCGTGCGCCCGTCGTCGCTTGTGTACTACGAGATCGGTTGGTGGGATCGGCTCCGCGGCGATGCGACGTACGCGTACCGCTCCTCGAAGGAGCGGTTGCGAGCCGCCGCGATCGCGCATTACCTGCAGATCCGCCGCTGACTTCCTGATCCAGTGCGTCATATAGACGTACTCGATCAGGAAGCCGATGTTCGGTCGGCCTCCTCGGTCGCTTCTTGCAGCCTCCGGGCCAACGCTGGCTTCAGAGCCCCCGGCTCGAGCTGCCAGCGCCAGTTACCCGAGCGCCGCCCCGGGTCGTTCATCCGCGCCTCGCTGCCCAGGCCCAGCACATCCTGGGCCTGGACGATCGCCACCCGCGCCGGCGATGAGAACGCCAGCCGGATCAGGCCCCACCACGGCTCGCGCTCCACGATCCCGCGTGCGGCGAACTCGGCGTCGACCAGCTCGCGCGGCCGGCGCGGCAGGGACTCGTACCACCCGCGGGCGGTGTCGTTGTCATGGGTCCCGGTGTAGACGACGCGGTCCTCCGTGTGGTTGGACGGCCGGTTGGCGCCCTTGGGCTGGCGCGGGTTGAAGCCGAACTGCAGCACCACCATCCCCGGGAGCCCGAGCTGCTCGCGCAGGCGACGGACACCGGGGGTGATCACGCCGAGATCCTCGGCGATCAAGGGCAGCGATCCCAGCGAGCGCTGCATGGCGTCGAACACCGCCCGACCCGGGCCGCGCTGCCAGTGACCGGATTTCGCAGTTGGCGCGTCGGCGGGCACCGACCAGTAGGCCACGAACCCCCTGAAGTGGTCGATCCGCGCGACGTCGTACAGAGCCATCGTGCGGCGCAGGCGCTCGACCCACCAGCGGTAACCCCGGCGGCGCATTGCAGGCCAGTCGTACAGCGGGTTGCCCCACAGCTGACCGTCGTCGGTGAACGCGTCGGGCGGGGCGCCCGCCACCGCTCCGTCCTGGAAGAGCTCCGGATGCGAGCGATGGTCGACGCTGTCTGGCGCGACGTAGATCGCCACGTCGCCTAGTAGCGACACGCCGCGTTCACCCGCATACGCGCGCAACGCGCCCCACTCGCGCTCGAAACGCACCTGGTCGGCGATCGCGCCGCCGCCCGCATGGCGCGCCCAGTCCTCGATCCAGTAGCTGTTGCGCTCGCGATAGTCGGCGATTTCCGAGCGGGACACGCCCGCCCTGGGCGACGCCAGGAACCCCGGCCAGGCGGCAAACGCCGACCGCGACTTGTACGGCGAGTGGTAGCGATCGGGCGGCACGAGCGGCAGCACCTGCCACCAGGACTGGCCTGCGTCGGCCAGCCAGTCAACGAAACGGTACGCCTCACGGCCCAGACGGCCGCCGGGCAGCGAGGTCAGATGCAGCAGGACGCCGCTGGACCGGTGGAGTTGCATCGGGCTTATGAATCCTGAACGGCTATGCCGGATAAGGGTTTACCGAATGCGGGTCCGTGGATACTTTGCCCTCATGGCCTCCAGCGCGACTGAAGTCAAGCAGAGCACCGGAGCGCGGACCCCCGAGATAGCGGCACCGCGCATCGTCATCCAATACCCCGAGCCCGCCGTCGACAACGGGCACTATGCGGCCAAGCGGTGCGTCGGCGACACCGTCACCGTGTCGGCCGACATCTTCCGCGACGGACACGACCTCCTGCGCGGCGTGATCCGCTACAGGGGGCCGGGCGAGACCGAGTGGTGCGAATCCGAGATGCACCGGATCGACGCGCACCTGGGTGGGGTGCGCTGGGCTGGGAGCTTCGAGGTCGACCGTGTCGGCGCCTGGGAATACGAGGTCCACGCCTGGACCGACGTGTTCGGAACCTGGCGCGACGAACTCGAGCGAAAGGTCGCCGCCGGCCAGCACGACCTCGCGGGCGAGATGTCCGAGGGCGCCCTGCTGCTCGGTAATGCGGCCGCCGAAGCAAGGACCGCCGAGGACCGTGCCCTGATCGAGCACGCGCAGCGGACGCTCGAGGACGAAACCGTCCCCGAGAACGCCAAGCACGACGTGGCCCTGGGGCCCGAGCTGCTGGCGGCGGTCGAGCGCGGCGCCGAGCGACACGGGCGCCAAACGCTGCCCGAGCCGCTCCCGATCGAGGTCGAACGCAAGCGCGCCCGCTTCAGCTCCTGGTACGAGCTGTTTCCGCGCTCGTGGGGAGGCCTCAAGGGTGTGGAGCAACAGGTGCCGCGTCTGGCAGTGCTTGGCTTCGACGTGCTCTACCTGCCGCCGATCCACCCGATCGGGCTGACCAACCGCAAGGGCCGCGACAACGCGCTCGTCGCCGCGCCGGAGGACCCGGGATCGCCCTGGGCGATCGGCGATGCAACCGGGGGCCACGAGGCCGTCCACCAGGAGCTCGGGACGATCGACGACCTACGCAGCCTGACCTCGGCCGCCGCCGACCACGGTATGGACGTCGCGCTGGACTTCGCCGTGCAGTGCTCGGCCGACCACCCCTGGCTGCACGAGCATCCGGAGTGGTTTCACCGCCGCCCGGACGGAACGCTCAAGTACGCCGAGAACCCACCCAAGCGCTACCAGGACATCTACAACGTCAACTGGGAGTCCCCCGACTGGCGCGGCCTCTGGCAGGCGCTGCTCGAGATCGTGCTCCAGTGGGTGGACTGCGGAGTCAAGGTGTTTCGCGTCGACAACCCCCACACCAAGCCGTTCGAGTTCTGGGGCTGGCTGATCGAGAGCGTTCACGCCCACGACCGCGACGTGATCTTCCTCGCCGAGGCTTTCACCAAGCGCGCGGTGCAGCGCCAGCTCGCCAAGATCGGCTTTACCCAGGGGTACACCTACTTCACGTGGAAGAACGCGCGCTGGGAGCTGACCGAGTACGTCTCGGAGCTCGCGTACTCCGGTGAGCAGGAATACTTCCGCCCCAACTTCTTCGCCAACACCCCCGACATCCTCCACGAGTACCTCCAGCACGGCGGGCCGCACGCGTTCGAGGCGCGACTGGTGCTGGCGGCGACGCTGAGCCCCAGCTACGGGATCTACTCAGGCTTCGAGCACTTCGAGAACGTGGCCGTCCGGGAAGGCTCCGAGGAGTACCTGCACTCGGAGAAGTACGAGCGCAAGCGTCGTACGCTCGACGGCCCGCTGCTGCCCATGGTGCAGCGGATCAACACGATCCGCCGCGAGAATCCAGCGCTGCAGGAGCTGTCGAACATCACGTTCCTCGACACCGCCAACGATGCGCTGATCGGCTACGTCAAGCAGTCTGGTCAGAACACCGTGATCACGATCGTCAACCTCGATCCACACCAGGCTCAGGAGGGTCTTGCGATCTTGCCAGCCCATCTCGGACTGCCCCCAAGCTTCACAGCCCATGATCTTCTGACCGGCGACCGCTTCCTGTGGCGGATCGGTCACAACTTCGTGCGTCTCGAGCCCTGGCTGCGCCAGGCCCACATCATCCGAGTAGAGATCTAGTGCTCCCCACCCTCGATACGGGCGCATTCGAGTCGCCTCGGGCGGCGCCTGGCGGCGTCCTCGTCGGCTCGCGCAGCGCTGCTGCGCTTCACCTCCTGCGTCCCTGCCAGCCGGCCACCCGCGACGCCTCTCGGTGCGAGCGTACCGAGGGCGAGGAGCACTGAGATGTCCTCAGTGGGACCGCCGACGCTGACTCACCTGCTCGCGTCCGAGCGACCGATTCCGCGCGCCGGGGGGCAGGCCGAGGAACGTGAGTCCGCTGCGCATGCGCAGACCCGCCAGTGGTTCGAGGCCGAGCCGCTGTGGTTCAAGCGCGCGGTGTTCTACGAGATCCACATCCGCGGGTTCTTCGACGCCAACGGCGACGGCTCGGGCGACTTCCGGGGCCTGACCGAGAAGCTCGACTACCTCCAGTGGCTGGGGATCGACTGCATCTGGCTGCTGCCGTTCTACCGCTCGCCGCTGCGCGACGGCGGCTACGACATCTCCGACTTCGGCAATGTGCATCCGGACTACGGGAGCGTCGCCGACGTCGAGGAGCTGATCAACGCCGCGCACGCGCGGCGGATTCGCGTGATCGCCGACCTGGTGATGAACCACACTTCGTCGGACCACCCGTGGTTCCAGGAGTCGCGCTCGGACCCCAATTCCCCCAAGCGCAACTGGTACGTGTGGTCGGACACGCCCGACCGCTACCAGGACGCCCGGATCATCTTCATCGACACCGAGTCGTCGAACTGGACCTATGACCCCGTCGCCGGGGCCTATTACTGGCACCGCTTCTTCTCCCATCAGCCCGACCTCAACTACGCCAACCCCGACGTCCGAGAAGCGATGATCGAGGTTCTGCGCTTCTGGCTTGACCTGGGCCTGGACGGCTTTCGCCTGGACGCGGTGCCGTACCTGTTCGAGCGCGAGGGCACCAACTGCGAGAACCTGCCGGAGACCCACGCCTACCTCAAGCGCGTCCGCAAGGAGATCGACGAGAACTACCCCGACCGGGTGCTGCTCGCCGAGGCCAACCAGTGGCCCGCCGACGTCGTCCAGTACTTCGGCGACGGCGACGAGTGCCACATGGCGTTCCACTTCCCGGTGATGCCGCGGATGTTCATGGCAATCCGTCGCGAGGAGGCGGCGCCGATCTACGAGATCCTGCGGCAGACGCCGCACATCCCGGATACAGCCCAGTGGGGCCTGTTCCTGCGAAACCACGACGAGCTCACGCTCGAGATGGTCACCGACGAGGAGCGGGACTACATGTACGCCGAGTACGCCAAGGACCCTCGCATGAAGCTGAACCTGGGGATCCGCCGGCGGCTGGCGCCGCTGCTCGACAACGGACGCGACGAGATCGAGTTGCTGCACGCGATCATGTTCTCCCTGCCGGGATCGCCGGTTCTGTACTACGGCGACGAGGTCGCGATGGGCGACAACGTGTTCCTCGGCGACCGCGACGGGGTACGCACCCCGATGCAGTGGACCGGCGACCGCAACGGAGGCTTCTCGCGCGCGGACTTCGCGCAGCTCTACGCACCGCCGTTGATGGATCCCGTGTACGGCTTCCAGGCGGTCAACGTCGAGGCGCAGTTGCGCACGGCGACATCGCTGCTGCGCTGGATTCACCGGTTCATCGCGCTGCGCAAGGAGCACCCCGTGTTCGGCTTTGGCACCTACCAGCCGATCGAGCCCTCCAACCCCCGCATCTTCGCCCACCTACGGCAGTTCGAGGATGATCTGATGCTGTGCGTGCACAACGTCGCCCGTTCGGCCCAGGCGGTGGAGCTAGACCTCAGCGCTTATAAGGGCCGCCATCCCGTGGAACTGTTCGGCCGCTCCCATTTTCCGAAAATCGGCGATCTTCCCTACCTCCTGACGCTGGGTCCCCGGGAGTTCTTCTGGTTCGAGCTCGTCGCCGACGAGGAGGAGCAGCCGGATGACTGAGCCCGTGCAGATTCCCGCTGCGGAGATCTGGCAGCGGCTGGGCGGCGAGAGCCTGCGCGACTGGGTCCAGCACCAGCGCTGGTACGCCTCCAAGTCGCGCGCCGTGGCCTCACTGGACATCGTCGAGAGCCTGACGCTGCGCGACGACCCGCTGTTGATGCTGGCGCTGGTCCAGACACGGTTTGCGACCGGCACCCACGAGCTCTACCAGCTGCCGCTGGGGCTGCGGCCGCTGAGCGAGCTCGACGCGCCGGATTCGATCGTTCGCGGCGAGGAGTGGACCGTCTACGACGCGCTGGGCGACCCCGCCCAAGCGCGCGAGCTGCTGCGCCGGATGGACTCCGGTGAGGAGACCGAGACGGCCGACGGCCGTTTCAGCTTCCACAAGACCGACTTGTTGCGTGCCACCGCCGACGACGCCGACGTCCGGCTGATGGGCGTCGAGCAGTCCAACTCCTCGTTGGTGTTTGACGAGGAGATGGTGCTCAAGGTGTTCCGCAAGCTCGAGCCGGGAGTGAACCCCGAGCTCGAGATGCTGCGGTTCCTGACCGGCCACGAGTTCCCTAACATCGCGCCGCTGCACGGCTGGTACGAGTACGAGGGCGCGGCGCTGTCGACCACGCTCGGCGTCGCGCAGACGTTCTTTCCCGACGCCCGCGGCGGCTGGGAGATGGCGTTGGAGGAGATCGGCACCAGTCCGGACGGGTTCCTGGAGCGGCTGGGAAGCCTCGGAGCCGTCACCGCACAGCTGCACAACGTGCTTGCCTCAGACGCGGGCGACCCGGCGTTCTCGCCGGAGGAGCCCAGCCAGGAAGCGCTGTCTCTACTGACAGCCACCGTCGACGAGGACATCGAGCGGATCTTCGTGCGGCTGCCCGATGACGAGCGGCTGGCGCCGATCGCCGGACGCGGGCAGGACGTCCGCGAGCGGCTGGCGGCCCGTGCCCAAATCGGGATCACCGGCCGGGTGATCCGGACCCACGGCGATTATCACCTCGGCCAGACTCTGTACTCGCCTCGCGGCTGGGTGATCATCGACTTCGAGGGAGAGCCCGGCCGGGCCCTTCCCGAACGCCGCCAGAAGCGCTCACCGCTGCGCGACGTGGCGGGCATGCTGCGCTCGTTTGCGTACGTCACTTCTGCGGCAGAAATGCTCAATGACCACAATCCGCCGGAAGACTTCGAGCAGCGCGCGCGCGAAGCGTTTCTCGAGAACTACATTCAGCACGTCGACCCGACGCTGCTGCCTTCGGGAGAGGCCGCAATCGGCAACCTGCTCTCAATCTACGAGCTGGAGAAGGCGATCTACGAGCTGCGCTACGAGCTCGACAACCGGCCCGACTGGATTTCGATCCCGGTTGCGGGGATCAGCCGCCTGCTGGAGGCCGCATGAGTGAATCCAAGCCCACCCGCCCCCGGCGGGGCGGACGACCCTCGACGACGTCGCGGACCCCGAATCAGAGGAGGCCTCACGTGACGGTTGCCGAGCAGGAACTGGAGTCATTGGTACGCCGCGAGCACGCGAACCCCCACTCCGTGCTCGGCGCTCACCCGCAGAACGGAGGCGTCGCGATCCGCGCCCTGCGCCCCTCGGCATCCGCGATCACGGCCACGCTCGAGGACGGCAGCACCGTCGAGCTCGCGCCGATCCACCCTGGCGGCGTCTTCCAGGGCATCGTCGATGGCGCCGAGCTGCCCTTGCGGTACCGCCTCGAGGTCGACTACGGCCCCTCCGGCACGTTCACGATCGACGACCCGTACGCGTTCCTGCCCACGCTTGGGGAGCTCGACCTACACCTGATCTCAGAGGGCCGCCACGAGGAGGTCTACGACCGCCTCGGCGCGCACGTCCGCGAGCACCAGAGCGTGATGGGCACCGCGTTTGCGGTGTGGGCGCCGGCCGCTCGCGCGGTCAGCGTCGTTGGCGACTTCAACTCCTGGGACGGACGGCTGCATGCGATGCGCTCGCTGGGCTCGACCGGGATCTGGGAGCTGTTCCTCCCAGGTGTCGAGCCGGGCGCCCGCTACAAATACGAGATCCTCGCCGCCGACGGCGAGCTGACGCTGAAGGCCGACCCGTACGCGCAGGAGGCCGAGCACCCGCCGAAGACGGCGTCGGTGGTCACACAGGCCCACCACCAGTGGAGCCCCGCCGACCAGGAATGGCTGCGCGAGCGCCGCGACGTAGAGCCGCTCGAGCGGCCGATGTCGATCTACGAAGTGCACGTCGGCTCCTGGCGGCTGAACACGCTCGAGGACAACCGCCCACTGAGCTATCTCGAGCTCGCCGACGAGCTGTCGGCGTACGTCAAGGACATGGGCTTCACCCACGTCGAGCTGCTGCCGGTGATGCACCACCCGTTCTCGGGCTCCTGGGGCTACCAGGTGACCGGCTACTTCGCCCCGTCGCCGCGCTACGGGTCGCCCGACGACTTCCGTCGGTTCGTCGACCGCCTGCACTCCAACGGGCTCGGCGTGATCCTCGACTGGGTGCCCGCGCACTTCCCGCGCGACGCGTTCGCGCTCGCGCGCTTCGACGGCACCGCGCTGTACGAGCACGCGGACCCCCGCCGTGGCGCGCACCCGGACTGGGGCACGCTGGTGTTCAACTTCGGACGCCACGAGGTCCGCAACTTCCTGATCTCCAATGCGCTGTTCTGGCTGCGCGAGTACCACGTCGACGGGATCCGTGTCGACGCCGTCGCGTCGATGCTGTACCTCGACTACTCGCGCCGCGAGGGTGAGTGGGTCCCCAATCAGTTCGGCGGCCGCGAGGACCTGGACGCCGTGTCGTTCCTCAAGGAGCTCAACGAGGTGCTCTACGGCCGGGAGCCGGGCGTGATCTCCGCCGCCGAGGAATCGACCGCGTGGCCGGGCGTGTCGCGTCCCACCTACGTCGGCGGGCTGGGATTCGGCTTCAAGTGGAACATGGGCTGGATGCACGACACGCTCGAGTACTTCAAGCAGGACCCGATCTATCGGCGCTACCACCACCACGAGCTGACGTTCAGCCTGCTGTACGCATTCAGCGAGAACTACATCCTGCCGCTGTCACACGACGAGGTCGTGCACGGCAAAGGCTCGCTGTACGACAAGATGGCCGGCGACCGCTGGCAGAAGCTCGCCAACCTGCGGGCGCTGTACGCCTACATGTGGGCGCACCCCGGCAAGAAGCTGCTGTTCATGGGGTCGGAGTTCGCGCAGGAGAGCGAGTGGAGCCACGAGCGCTCGCTCGACTGGCACCTGCTCGAGCGCCCCGAGCACGCCGGAATCCAGTCCCTGGTCCGCGATCTCAACCGCGCGTATCGCGACGAGCCGGCGTTGTGGGAGCGCGACTCGGACTCCACGGCGTTCTGGTGGATCGAGCCCAACGACTCCGACGCCAACGTGATCGCGTTCGCGCGCGCGTCGGCGGACTCCGAGCGCGTGCTGGTGTTCGTCTCCAACCTGTCGCCGGTGCCGCGCTCGGGCTACCGCCTCGGGTTGCCCCGAGCGGGCCGCTGGCGCGAGGTGATGAACACCGACTCGAGCTTCTACGGCGGCTCCGACGTGGGCAACCTCGGCGGCATCCAGGCCGAGCCGATCCCCTGGCACGGTCAGCCGATGTCGGCGGAGATCACGATCCCGCCGCTCGCAGGCGTGTGGCTCGTTCCGGAAACTGAGTGAGCGAACCGGGCTTTCCGTGGGAGCGGCCCCTCGGGTCGAGGCCGCTCGGTGACGGGACCGTTGCGTTCCGGGTGTGGGCGCCGCGAGCGGAGTCGATCGCGTTGCGTGTCGGTCGGCGCGAGCATGCGCTGGATGACGCCGGTTACGGGATCCACGAGGCGGTGGTCGAGGCACAGCCCGGCGACGACTACTCATACGTGGTCGACGGGCGACGGCTGCCCGATCCCTGCTCGCGCTCCCAGCCCAAGGGGCTGCGCGGCCCATCGCGCGTGCTCGACATCACACCGGCCGAGCGGTCAGCGGCGCCGGGATCGGCGGAACTCGTGATCTACGAACTGCACGTCGGGACGTTCACCGCCGAGGGCACGTTCGAGGCTGCGGCGTCGCATCTGGCCGAGCTCGCGGAGATCGGCGTCACCGCGATCGAGCTGATGCCGGTGGCGGAGTTTCCCGGGCAGCACGGCTGGGGATATGACGGCGTGTACATCTCGGCACCGCACTCCGGCTACGGCGGGCCGACCGGCCTCGCCAAGCTCGTCGCCGCCGCGCACGAGCACCGGCTCGAGGTGATCCTGGACGTCGTCTACAACCACGTCGGCGCGTCCGGGGTGAAGGCGCTCGAGCGGTTCGGCCCATACTTCACGACCAAATACGAGACTCCCTGGGGACAGGCGATCAACTTCGACGGCGCCGACAGCGATCCGGTCCGCGAGTGGGTGCTGCAGAGCGCCGAGAGCTGGATCCGCGACTACAACATCGACGGCTTGCGGCTGGACGCGATCCACTCGATGTACGACTCGAGCGCCGAGCACATCGTTGCCGAGATCGTGCGCCGCGTTCACTCGGTCCGCGACGACGCCTGGGTGATCGCCGAAAGCGGGCTCAACGACCCGCGCGTGATGCGCATGCCCGAGCTCGGCGGCTACGGATGCAACGCGGCCTGGGCCGACGACTTTCACCACGCGCTGCGAACCGTGCTCACCGGCGAGCGCGCCGGCTACTACGCGGAGTTCGGGCGCGTCTCCCAGCTTGCCAAGGCGTTTCACCGCCCCCACGTTGACGACGGCAACTATTCGAAGTTCCGCCGGCGGCGCTTCGGGGCGCGCGCCGACGACGTGCCGCCCCGGAGGTTCGTGGTGTTCTCGCAGAACCACGACCAGGTCGGCAATCGCGCATTCGGCGACCGGCTACCTGCGTCCGTGCGACCGCTCGCCGCGTTCTGCACGCTGCTGTCGCCGTTCGTGCCGATGCTGTTCATGGGCGAGGAATACGGCGAGACGGCGCCGTTTCAGTTCTTCTCGGATCACGTCGACAAGCGCATCGCAGACGCGACCCGCGAGGGCAGGCGCCGCGAGTTCGCCGCCTTCGCGGAGTTCGAGGATGACATCCCCGACCCTCAGGACCCGGCCACGTTCGAGCGCTCGAAGCTGACGCGTAAGCGCGACCCGCGGCTGGCGGACCTGTACGCGCAGCTGATCGTGGAACGCCGGAGGCTGCCGCCGGGAGATGCGGACGCGATCGAGTTCGACGAGGAGCAGCGTTGGTTGCGTGTGCAGCGCGGGCCGTTCGAGATCCTGTGCAACTTCTCCGACGAGCCCCGCGGCGTCCCGTGCGACGGTACTTCGGTGGAGCTGTCCACCCACGACCCGCCGCAGCCGTCCGACGGACTCGCTGAGCTGCCGCCGATGTCAGGAGCACTGATCAGATGAGAGACGTGTGGCCTGGTCGGCCGTTCCCGCTGGGCGCCACATGGGATGGCGGTGGCACCAACTTCTCGCTGTTCTCCGAGTACGCCGAGAGCGTCGATCTGTGCCTGTTCGACGAGGAGGGCCAGGAGGATCGCATCCAGATGACCAAGCGCACGGCGCTCAACTGGCACTGCTACGTCCCCGGCATCGCGCCGGGACAGCGCTACGGCTACAGGGTGCACGGGCCGTATTCGCCGCACGAGGGCCATCGCTTCAACGCCTCCAAGCTCTTGATCGATCCTTACGCCAAGGCGATCGAGGGCGTGGTCGACTGGTCTGAGCCCGAGCGGCTGCTGCCGTATTTCGCCGACGGCTCGGAGGATGCCGATCTCGACCGCCACGACCAGGACGACAGCGACGCGATCCCGAAGTCGATCGTGATCGACGACGCGTTCATCTGGGAGGGCGACCGGTCGCCGGGGATCCCGTTCTCCGAGACGGTGATCTACGAGACCCACGTGAAGGGGTTCACCAAGAACCATCCCGACGTCCGCGAGGACCTGCGCGGCACGTACGCCGGGCTGGCGTCCGATCCGGCGATCGCCTACCTGCACGAGCTCGGCGTCACGGCGGTCGAGCTGCTGCCCGTCCATCACATCGCCGACGAATCGTTCCTGCACGAGCGCGGGCTGAAGAACTACTGGGGGTACAGCACGATCGGGTACCTGGCCCCGCACTCCGAGTACGCCGCCACCGGCCGCCGGGGCGAGCAGGTGCGCGAGTTCAAGGGGATGGTCAAGGCGCTGCATCGCGCCGGCATCGAGGTGATCCTCGACGTCGTCTACAACCACACGGCCGAGGGCAACCACCTGGGTCCGATGCTGTCGTTCAAGGGCGTAGACAACCGCTCCTACTACCGGTTGATGCCCGACGACCTGCGCTACTACATGGACTTCACCGGCACCGGCAACTCCCTGAATCCCGTGCACCCGAGCGTCCTGCGGCTGATCATGGACTCGCTGCGCTACTGGGTGATCGAGTGCCACGTCGACGGCTTCCGCTTCGATCTGGCGTCGGCGCTCGCGCGCGAGCTGTACGACGTGGATCGGCTGTCGGCCTTCTTCGACGTCATCCACCAGGACCCGGTCCTCTCGCAGGTCAAGCTGATCGCCGAACCGTGGGACGTGGGTCCCGGCGGCTACCAGGTGGGCAACTTCCCGGTGCTGTGGTCGGAGTGGAACGGCATGTACCGCGACACGGCTCGTGACTTCTGGCGCGGGCAGACGAGCGCCGGACAGTTCGCCGAGCGCCTGGCGGGCTCATCGGACCTGTACGAGGCCGACGGCCGCGACCCGTTCGCGTCGATCAACTTCGTCACCGCGCACGACGGGTTCACGCTCTCAGACCTCGTCTCCTACAACGAGAAGCACAACGAGGCCAACCTCGAGGACAACCGCGACGGCACCGACGACAACCGCTCGTGGAACCACGGCGTCGAGGGTCCCACCGACGACCCCGCGATCAACGAGCTGCGCGCGCGCCAGCGCCGCAACTTCCTGACCACGCTGATGCTGTCCCAGGGAACGCCGATGCTGCTCGGAGGTGACGAGGTCGGGCGTACCCAGCACGGCAATAACAACGCCTGGTGCCAGGACTCAGACATCTCCTGGTACTCGTGGGAGCAGTCCCCCGACGCCGACGCACTGCGCCGCTTCACGCAACGGCTAATCACGCTGCGCCGTGAGCACCCCGTGTTCCGGCGACAGACGTTCCTGCGTGGCCGGCAGTTGAAAGGGTCCGGGCTCGCGGACGTGTGGTGGTTTCGTACCGATGGGCGCAAGATGACCCGTGCGAACTGGCAGAGCGACGAGCATGTGCTCGGGATGTTCCTGAACGGCAGCGAGATCAGGACCCCCGGGCCCTATGGCGAGGACGTCGTGGACGACTCGTTCATCGTGCTGTTCAACGCTCATGACGAGGACTGCATGTTCACGCTGCCTCGCCGGCGGTTCGGGGCCACGTGGGCGCTCGAGCTGTCGACCAACGATCCGGAGGCAGAGCCTGGAAGCGCGCGGTACCAGGCCCAGTCGGAGGTCGCCGTCATCTCCCGCTCGATCCTCGTGCTCAAGCGCGCCTGACGGGGCAGGATCACGGCATGCCTGCGCGGCCCCAGCTGCGGGCGACCTACCGCCTCCAGCTGACCCCGGACTTCGGATTCGCGCACGCGCGTGAGCGGGTCCCCTATCTGCGCGACCTCGGTGTCTCGCACCTGTACCTGTCGCCGGCCCTGCAGGCGCGGCCCGGATCGACGCACGGCTACGACGTGATCGATCCGGGGCGGCTCTCGGAAGAGCTGGGGGGCCGGTCGGAGTTCGAGCGGCTGGCCGGCGCGGCACACGACGCCGGCCTGGGGCTGATCCTCGACGTCGTACCCAACCACATGGCCGTGGACGACGCCAACCGCTTCTGGGCCGATCCGGCGCTGCGTGAGCGGTTCTTCGATGTCGACCCGGCCACGGGCAAGTGGCGGCGCTTCTTCGACATCACGGACCTGGCCGCCGTCCGCCAGGAGGATCAGACCGTCTTCGAGCAGACCCACGAGCTGGTGCTGTCGCTCGTGCGCGACGGGCTCGTCGACGGGCTGCGGGTCGATCATCCCGACGGGCTCGCCGACCCGGCGGAGTACCTGTCGCGGCTGCGCGACCGCGGGGCCGAGCGCGTGTGGGTGGAAAAGATCCTCGGGTCCGAGGAGCACGTGCGCGACTGGCCGGTCAGCGGGACCGTCGGCTACGAGTTCCTCGACGACGTGTGCGCTCTGTTCGTCGACCCGGCCGGGGAGGCGGCCTTGACCGGGCTGTGGGAGCGCGTCTCGGGGGACTCGCGGTCGTTTGGCGAGGTTGCCTTGGAGGCCAAGCTCGAGCAGATCCAAGGGAGTCTGCGGCCTGAGCTCGAGCGTCTGGGGCGCGAGCTCGGCGCTCCTCTTGACCTCGACACGCTCGCGCGGGCGGTGGCTTCTCTACCCGTGTACCGCACGTATGTCGAGCCGGCGACGGGGCGCGTCGTCGAAGCGGACCGCGCTTCTGTTCGCGCCGCCGAGATGCCGCCGGAGCTCGCCGAGATGCTGCTGCTCGAACGCGAGGGCCCGGAAGGGTTCGTGACCCGCTACCAGCAGACGACGCCGGCGGTGACGGCCAAGGGCGTTGAGGACACGGCCTTCTACCGCTACGGGCGGCTGATCGCGCTGAACGAGGTCGGCGGCGATCCGGGGCGCTTCGGGATCAGCGTCGAGCAGTTCCACGCCGGATGCCTCGAGCGCGCGCGTCGCTTCCCGATGAACCTCCTGACCACGCAGACGCACGACGCCAAGCGCTCTGCCGACGTCCGCGCACGGATCGCTCTGCTTGCGTCGATCCCGGCGGAGTGGGAGGCGGCCGTGGATCGCTGGTTCTCGCTCACCGAGCCGCTGTGCTCCGGCGGAGCGCCCGACGACGTCGAGCGCTACTTCCTGTTCCAGACGCTGGTCGGCGCCTGGCCGATCGAGCTCGGGCGCGTGCAGCAATACATGGAGAAGGCGCTGCGCGAAGCCAAACGCAACACCAGCTGGATCGAGCCGAACGCGGAGTGGGAAGGGTCTGTGGGGCGATTCTGCGCGGCCTTGTATGGGCATCGGGGCTTTCTCGACGAGTTCGAGCCATTCGCGCGCCGGGTGGCGGCCGCCGGCGAGCGCGCGGTGCTCGGACAGGTCGTCCTGAAGCTCACGGCGCCAGGCGTCCCGGACCTCTACCAGGGCGACGAGCTGCCGTTCAGCGCGCTGGTCGACCCCGACAACCGCCGCCCGGTGGACTGGGGCTGGCGCGAGGCGATGCTGGCGCGGCTGATGGGCGGCGGGCGACCGGTGCGGGAGACGCGCAAGCTGTTCCTGATCCTGCGGCTGCTGACGCTGCGGGCGCGGCGGCCCGAGCCGTTCGCGACCGGCGCCTACGAGCCGGTGGAAGCCGGCGAGCGCGTCTGTGCGTTCACGCGGGGCGGCGAGGTGCTCGTCGCAGTTGGCGTGCGGGAGGGCGCTGACGCGGGCGTAGTCGCCACCCCGGAGGGCCAGTGGCGGGATGTGTTGCGCGGCGACGAGCGGTCGTTCAGCGCCCGCGAGCCGGCGTCCGGTGTGCTCGGCGAGCACGGCATCGCCGTGTTCGAGCGCCTCGGGCGCTAACCGCAGACCGCCGGCGACGTCGCTTCTCTGCGAGCGGAAAGGCCGTCGGCCTACTCGAGCCCAGCAACTCGGGCCAGCTGTAGGGCGTGGTCACGTGTCTTAGCGGCTCGTTGTTTCACGAGCCGAGAAGACGTGTGACTACGGCCTACTCGAGCTCCCGGAGCAGCTCGTCCAGATCGAGCTCGTCCCCGAACTGCCCGGCGAGATGCCCCTCGCCGTCCAGCGGCCACTGCTCGACCGGCCGGTCCCACATCAGCTCGACGTCGTTGCCATCCGGGTCGGTGATGTAGATCGCCTCGTGCGTCCCGTGGTCGGCGGTCTGCCGGATCGGCCAGTCAACCGCCTTCAGGCGCCGGTAGGCATCGGCGAGCGCGACGCGGGTCGGGTACGCGAGCGCGATGTGGTGCAGCCCCGCGACACCATCTGGCTGCGGGCCGCCACCCTTGGACTTCCACGTGTTGAACCCCAGATGGTGGTGGTAACCGCCCGCCGACAGGAACAGGATGTCGCCGGTGGTGCCCCAGCCCGGGACGTCGCGGGCCTCGTTGACTACGTCGAAGCCGAGCACGTCCACGTAGAACGCGCGGATCCGGTCGATGTCGGCCGTCCGCAGGTGCGCGTGTCCGATCCGCACCCCCGGATCGATCGGGTCGGCCGCTCGGGCGACGGGCTTGATCGAGCCTTGCGAGTCGCTCACCGGACCAATGGTGACATGATCGCGAACCGTGCCCGACCCGACCCCGCTCCCCCGCTTGCGCCAGGCCGTGGTGGCGGCAACACAGCTCGAGCCAACAGTCCAGCGCCTGCGGGACGAACTCGGCCTGGGTGAGCCCTATAGCGATCCGGCCGTCGGCTTCTTCGGCCTTAGAAACGCCGTGTTCGCACTCCAAGACACGTTCCTCGAGGTCGTCTCGCCGGTCAAGCCGGACACTGCCGCCGGCCGCCTGATGCAACGCCGCGGCGGCGACTGCGGCTACATGTTGATGTTCCAGGTCGACGACCTCGCGGCCGCGCGCGCTCGCGTCGGCAAAGCCGCGATACGCGAGGTGTTCGAGATCGACCGCGAGGACATCTCCGAGGTCCATCTGCACCCGCGCGACATCCGCGCCGCGATCGTCTCGCTCAGCCAGCCAAAGCCCCCGGCCTCGTGGCCGTGGGGAGGAGATGGCTGGGACCAGCGTGCGGCTCCCGCCCGCGTCATCGGCGCGACGGTCGCCGTCACCGACCCCGACGATGTCGCCCAGCGATGGCAAGACGTGATTGGCGACTTGCCCGGCATACGCTTGGAGCGCGAGGATTCCGATCGCGGCCTCACGGAGATCGTGATCGCCACCAGGCAGCCCCGGCCCGAACCACTCGAGATCGCGGGCGTCCGTTTTGTGTTGGTCTCAACCGAGGAGGATCGATGAGCGAGGTCGTGTTGCGGGAGATCGAGGATGACGTCGCGCTGCTGACGCTGAACCGGCCCGACCGGCTCAACGCATGGACACCGGAGCTGCAGACCCTGTACTTCGACCTGCTCGAGGATTGCGCCGCGCGCGAGGATGTCCGGGCGGTCGTCGTCACCGGCGCGGGGCGCGGGTTCTGCGCCGGGGCCGATATGCAGCATCTGCAGGCCGTGTCGAGCGGGGAGATCGACCGCTCGGCTGAGGCCGCAGGCGCGGCCACGAATGGCGACGCGCCGGACACAAGGCCGGTCGCCTTCCCGCTCTCGATCCCCAAGCCGGTCATCGCCGCGATCAACGGCCCCTGCGCGGGGATCGGGCTGGTGCTGGCGGTGATGTGCGACCTGCGGTTTGCGGCCGCCGACGCCAAGATCACCACCGCGTTTGCCCGCCGTGGCCTCGTCGCCGAGCACGGCATCTCCTGGATGCTGCCCCGGCTGATGGGGCCCGCGCGCGCGCTCGACCTGCTGCTCTCGAGCCGGATCGTGCTCGGAGCCGAGGCGGCCGAGCTCGGGCTCGTCAACCGCGCGTTCGACGACGGCCGGGTCGTCGAGCACACGCTCGAATACGCCCGTGAGCTGGCCCGCGAGTGCTCGCCGGCGAGCATGGCTGCGATGAAGCGCCAGGTGTATGCGGACTACGACAGGACCCTGCCGGAGACGGTGCAGGACGCCAACCGGCTGATGCTCGAGTCGTTCACCGCGCCGGACTTCGCCGAGGGCGTCCAGAGCTTCCTGGAGCGCCGGTCGCCGAACTTCGCGCCGGTGACGAGCACCACGGCAGCGCCGACCACCTGACGCGGCCGCACAGCCGCGACCGATAGGGTCTCGGGCCGCGGTATGCGCGTCCTGCTGATCTCCTGGGAATACCCGCCGATCATCGAAGGCGGGCTCGCACGGCACGTGCGAAAGCTCGCCGAGCACCTCGTGACAGCCGGCACGGAGGTCCACGTCCTCACCCGGGGCGGGCGCAGGCTGCCGCTGGAGGAGGAGCGCCACGGTGTGCTCGTACACCGCGTACGCGAGCCTGAGTTCCCGAAGGATCCCAGCGCGTTCGTGCGCTGGGTTGAAGCGATGAACGCCGACATGAGCGAGCTCGCCGACGAGCTGTGCGAGCAGCACGATTTCGCGCTCGTGCACTCCCACGACTGGCTGGTCGCGGGGACGGCGGAGCTTGCGGCGCGGCAGATCGGCCGCCCGTGGCTGACCACCGTCCACGCGACCGAGTGGGGTCGCCACCAGGGCTGGGTGCAGACGCACCCGCAGTCCTACATCCACGCGATCGAACGCTCGATGGTCCGCAGCGCGGACCGGATCATCACCTGCTCGCGCTACATGCGAAGCCACGTCGCCCGGGTGTTCCTGGTGCCGCCCTCGAGCATCACGGTGATCCCCAACGGAATCGATCCGCGCGACCTCGAGCCGCTCGAGGCGCCCGACCTCGAAGCCCTCAGGGCCCGCTATGCCCGCCCCGACGAGCTGCTCGTGCTGCTGGTCGGAAGGCTCGTCTACGAGAAGGGCTTCCATCTCGCGCTCGACGCGCTGGCGCCGGTGATTCGCGACCTGGGCAACGTCCGCTTCGTGGTCGCCGGGACCGGTACCGCCGAGGCTGAGCTCAAGCGCCAGGCGCGGCGGCTCAAACTGAGCAGGCACGGCTCGTTCGTGGGCTGGATCGGTGACGACATGCTGCATTCGCTGTACCGGATCGCCGACATGTGCATCGTCCCCTCGATCTACGAGCCGTTCGGCCTTGTCGCGTTGGAGGCGATGGCATCCGGCTGCCTGTGCGTCGTCGCCGACACCGGCGGGCTGCGGGAGGTCGTGCCCGGAGACGGGACGGTTGGCCTGCGCTTTCCGTCCCGGGACTCCGCGGCGCTTCAGGAGATCCTCGAGCAGGTGCTGACCGACGACGAGGCCCGCGCGCAGCTCGTCGCCGAGGCGCGCGAGCACGTCCTGAACTTCGGCTGGGCCGAGGTGGCGGGCAGCACGCTTGGCGTCTACCGCGAGCTCGCTGGGCTCCCCGCGGAAGCGCCTGCGACGCCCGACCGCTTGGCCCGCTAGCCTGGCACGCTCGACGCTTGGCGGACCGGCCTGTCCGGTAACAACGCAACCCTTTGCGGCGTCGTGTGTTCCGACACACGTTCTTTGGTGCTGAGCTCTCCGAGTCGAAATAGAGTCCTGCGGCTCGCCGCGCTACTGGCCGTCGTGGCCGGCTCCCTGACCCTGTCCGCGCAGGCCGTCGCGGCCGCCACGGTGAGCGTGTTTCCGATCCCCGGCAGCCAATACAACGTGCCCAAGACCCAGATCACGTTCCGTGGCGCGCCGGTGTCGGCCCTCGGGCCTATCCAGGTTGTGGGTTCGCGTTCGGGAGCGCACGCCGGCCTGCTGCTGCCCGACTCCGACGGACAGGGAGGCAGCTTCGTCCCGAGTACGCCGTTCGCCGTTGGCGAGACGGTCACCGTCACAACGCAACTGGTCGTAATCGGCTCCACCAACGGCCAGTTCAGCTTTCGGATCGAGCACCCCGCGCCTCCCCTTCCCCCGATGACGCTGCCGCAGGTGGCCGCGGGGGCCAACGGACTCCAGCACTTCCGCTCGCGCCCGGACCTCCAGCCGCCGTCGATCACCGTCTCCAGGAACTCGGCGCCCGCCTCCAACGGTGACATCTTCCTGACGCCCCAGTTCGGCCCGACTCAGAACGGCCCGATGATCCTTGATCCCAGCGGCAAGGTCGTGTGGTTTCAGCCCACGCCGATCTCGCGCAAGACGCTGTTCACGGACTTCCGCGTCCAGAGCCTCCACGGCCAGCCGGTCCTGACCTGGTGGCAGGGGAGCACGAACGCGGGCAGCGGTCGCGGCATCGGCGTGATCTTCGACCAGAACTACCGCCAGATCGCCACCGTTCACGCCGGCAACGGCCTGGACGCTGACCTGCACGAGTTCCTGGTCACCCCGAAGGGCCAGGCCTACATCATCGCTTCCGCCCCCGTGTGGATCCCGGGGCACTCGCGCGAGGTGATGGACGCCGTGGTCCAGGAAATCGACATCGCGACCGGACTGGTCATGTTCGACTGGCACGCCCTCGGCCACATCCCGGTCAAGGACTCCTACACGTTCGGGCCCAACCAACCGGGCCACGTCCTCGATCCCTATCACCTGAACTCGGTCTCTATCGACCGCGACGGCAACCTGATCGTCTCGGCTCGGAACACCTCGGCCGTCTACAAGATCGACCACACCACCGGCCACATCATCTGGACGCTCGGCGGCAAGCAGTCCAGCTTCGAGATGGGCCCCGGCACCACCACCGCGTTCCAGCACGACGCGATCGTCCAGCCGGACGGATCGCTGACCATGTTCGACGACGGTGGCGGGCCGCCCCGGGTCCACAAGTTCTCGCGCGGCGTTCGCGTCAGCCTGGACTTCAAGCACATGACCGCCCGCCTGGTCAGGGAGTACGACCACCCGCCGCAGATCGCTTCGGCGTTCGAGGGCGGCGAGCAGCTTCTGCCCAACGGCGACATATTCGTCGGCTGGGGCCAGCAGCCCTACTTCACCGAGTTCGACTCGAACGGTCGTGCGAACTTCGACGCTCACTTCACGGTGCCGACCTCCAGCTACCGGGCCTACCGCTTCCCGTGGAACGCGCAGCCGCCGACGACGCCAGCGCTCGCCGCGGTAAACGGAACGGACGGCACCGCCCAACTCTGGGCGAGCTGGAACGGCGCGACCGACGTGACGGCTTGGCGGCTTGTGGGCGGCCCGAATCCGCTGGCGATGGCGCCGATCGCGACGGCGCGCAGGAGCGGCTTTGAGAGCTTCGTGTGGGCTCGCAACGGCAATCCGTGGTACCGCGTGCAGGCGCTTGGATCACATGGTCAGGTGCTCGCGACCACCCGGACGGTTCAGCTGCCACCGCATCTCGCGATCTACTCCCGGAGCGTCTTCGTATCGCCCAGCCACGGCTTCGGCGCCATGCCGGTCGGCTGCTTCACCCCCACATCTTGCAAGCTGGTGACGACGCTGCGGTCCGGCAATACGGTGCTGGCGAGCACCGGCAAGGAGAACCTCGGCGCCGGCCAGAGTGGGTTCGTGTACTTCAGGCTGTCGCCGGCCGCGCGCAGCATGCTCGCCCACGCGCGCGGGCGTCGGCTGAACGTCACCGCGACCGTCCAGGATGTCGGCGGCCCGAGCGTCTCTGCTCCGTTGACGCTGGTTCCGTTCTCCACGAGCGGCTCGGGTCCGCACCGCGACGTCACCAAGTCCAAGTCGTTCACGATCGCCGGGACGTCCGCGTTCGTGTCGCAGTCGGGCTTCGGCGGCATCCCCGCGACGTGCTTCACGGATGCTTCGTGCCAGGTGCAAGCCACCGTCACCGTCGGGCGGACCACGATCGCCCACACCGGGCCTGAGTTCGTCGGCGCACACGAGCTCGGCTACGTGAGCATCCAGCTGACCAGCGCGGGCAAGTCGATGCTCGCTCACGCCGGCGGCCACCAGCTTGGAGTCCACGTCACGCTCACGGGCGGCGGCCAGACCAGCAGCGGCGATATCGCCCTGATCCCGTTCCGTTAGCGGATTGTCAACGTTCGCACCGGCGCCGCCAACGCGTGGACCGGCTGCTACGGTGCCATGCTGACCATGTCGACGACGACGTCTGAGATCCCCCAGGCGCCATCGCCGGCGGCCGAGACTCGCAGCGCCTCAACCGGCGACGAGCAAGGGTTCCTGCGCCGGTACACGTGGTGGCTAGTCGCGCTCGGAGTGCTCGTGCTCTCCGCCGTGATCGTGCGCGCGCTCGGGACGAGGCCCGGCTATGACCCCTACGGGTGGCTGATCTGGGGACGCGAGACGCTGAGCGGCACGCTCGACCTCGGCGGGGCCCCGTCCTGGAAGCCCCTGCCCTACCTGTTCACCGTGCCCTACTCGGTGTTCGGTCACTTCGCGCTGTGGCTGTGGATGGTGACGGCGGTCGCGATCTCGCTGGGCGGGTCCATCTTCGCCGGGCGGATCGCGTATCGGTTGACGGGCACCGACGACGGCACAAGGCGCTTCCCGGCGATCGCGGCCGCGCTGTTTGCGGGCGTCGCGCTGCTCGGGATCTGGCAGTACATGCACTCGATGTTCAGCGCGCAGTCGGACACGGTGATCACCGCGCTGTGCCTCGGAGCTATCGACTTCCACCTGTCGCGCCGCATCAGAATCGCGTTCGTGCTGCTGGTGCTCGCGGCACTCGGCCGCCCCGAGGTGTGGCCGTTCACCGGTCTCTATGGGCTGTGGCTGTGGTGGAAGCACCCCTCCAGCCGTTGGCTCGTCTGTGTCGGCTTCCTCGTGATCCCGGCCATGTGGTTCGGCATCCCCACGATTACCAACCACCGTCCGTTCGTCTCGGCCCAGCTCGCGCTGCGCTCGCCTCGCGAGGTCACGGGCAACAAGGTCACGGGTGTGCTGAACCGCTACGCCACCCTTCAGTACCTGCCGCTTCAGCTCGCCGCGCTGCTTGGGTTCGTGATGGCATGGTTCCGCCGCGACCGCGTGGTACTGGCGCTCGGCGGCGCGGCCATCCTCTGGGTGATCGTCGAGGCCGCGTTCGCGCTGCACGGCTGGCCGGCCGTCCCGCGGTACATATACGAGGCCGAGGGCGTGACGATCGTGATCGCCGCAGTCGCCGTCGGCTGGCTGCTCAAGGACGGCCTCGAGCTCGCCGAGCGCTATCGGCCGGGCTGGGCGCGTCCGCGCTGGATCGGGATCGCACTGGTGACGATCCTCGCCGTCAGCCTGGTCCCACCTGCGATCGCCCGCCTGCGCGCAGAGCACGGCGACCTCCTCCACGAGCGAGCCCGCACCAAGGAGATCAACCTGCTCGCGGGAGCGGTCAACGCGTACGGCGGCTACAAGCATCTCCGTGCCTGCGGCGAGCCGGTGACCAACGTCGAGTACGTCAGCATCCTCGCGTGGTACACGCACCTCAACGTCGGCAAGGTCGGGCACCGGCCGAAGTTCGAGCTCCACCAGAAGTATCCGATCGTGATGCTCACACAGCTCAAGAACGGGTGGGCGATGACGCCCTACCGGACGTCGCCGTCGCTCCAGGCCTCCTGCCCGCACGCGCTGTTCGTGTCGACGCCGCACCGGCCCAACGGCATCTACTCCACGGGCTGAGTCAGCGCTCCACGAAGTAGGACCCGCTCCCCTGGCCGCTTGAGTACCAGCGGCTGGTCACGGTCTTCTTGCGCGTGAAGAACTCGACGGCGTCGGGGCCGTGGGCGTGCAGGTCGCCGAGGAAGGAGTCCTTCCACCCCGAGAACGGGAAGAACGCCACCGGGGCAGCCACGCCGATGTTGACGCCGATCATGCCGGCCTCGACTTCGTGACGGTAACGCCGGACCGAGGCGCCCGACTCCGTGAAGATCGAGGTGCCATTGCCAAAGCGGCTGGAGTTGACGATCTCGATCGCCTCGTCCAGGCTCCCGGCCTGGATCACCGACAGCACCGGCCCGAACACCTCCTCGGTGGCGATGTCCATGTCGGCGGTGACCCCGTCGAGGATCGTCGGACCCACGTATGACCCGCCCTCGGCCGTGCCGGCGGCGACCCCCCGCCCGTCGACGACCACCTTCGCGCCGTCGGCCTCGCCGCGCGAGATCCAATCGCGGATCCGGTCGCGAGCGGCGCACGAGATGACCGGGCCGACGTCGGATGACTCCTCCAAGCCGTCGCCGACGTGCAGCGCGCGGGTGGCGTCCGTCAACGGTCCGATCAGCTGCTCGTGGGCGTCCCCGACGGTCACCACAACCGAGCCCGCCATGCACCTCTGCCCCGCCGCCCCGAACGCCGATCCGATGATGCCCTCGACGGTCTTGTCGATCACGGCGTCGGGCATGACGACCATGTGGTTCTTGGCTCCGCCCAGCGCCTGGACGCGCTTCCCGGCCTTGGCCGCGCGCTCGTAGACGAGCTTGGCCACCGGCGCGGACCCGACGAACGAGACCGCATCGATGCCGGGGTGCTCGAGGATCCCCTCGACCACCTCGCGTCCGCCGTTGACCAGATTCACGACTCCGGGTGGGAGGTCGAGCGCGTCGAGCTCTGAGAACGCGATCTGCTGCGTCAGCGGGACCTGCTCGGAGGGCTTGAGCACGAACGTGTTGCCACAGGCGATGGCGAACGGCAGAAACCAGAACGGCACCATCGCCGGGAAGTTGAACGGGACGATCGCGGCGCACACCCCAACCGGCTGGCGGATCGTCTCCGCGTCGATGTTGCGCGAGACGTCCTCGAGGTTGCGGCCCTGCATCGTGGTAGGGATCGCGCACGCGCACTCGACCATCTCGATCATGCGCGCGACCTCTGAGCGCGCATCGCCGAGCGTCTTGCCCATCTCGGTCGTGACCGACCGGGCCAGGTCCTCGCTGCGTGCAACAAGCCGGTCGCGCAGCTCGAACAGCTTGCGGGCCCGGGCGATCGTCGACACCTCACGCCATGGTCGCAGCGCGGCGCGAGCGGCCGCGACTGCCGCGTCGAGGTCGGCGGCGCCCGACAGCGGCACGCGCGCCAGCGTCTCGCCGGTGGCCGGATTGGTGACGTCGAGCAGGTCGGTTGCGTCGGTCGCCGGTGTCCACTGGCCGGCGACGTAGTTGTCAAGCGTGCGGGTTGCTGTAACTGCCATCAAGCGTCCATTCGTGGTCGGGGTCGTTGGCGACGGCCCACAGGCGAACGGGGCCGGCCATCACGTTCAAGTAGTACAGGTCGTAGCCGGGAGGGGTCGAGACGGTGTGGTAGCCGCGCGGGACCAGCACGCAGTCGCGATCGCCGAACGCCAGCGACTCATTCAACGTGCGGTCGTCGTTGTACACGCGCTGAAATCCGAATCCTCGCGCCGGGGAGATCCGGTGATAGTAGGTCTCCTCCAACAGCGTCTCGTCCGGAGGATCGTCGCGGTCGTGCTTGTGCGGTGGGTAGCTGGACCAGTGGCCCGCCGGGGTGATCACCTCGACGACCAGCAGCGAATCCGCCTGCTGTTCGGCCATCAGGATCGGACGGATCTTGCGCTCCAGGGCTCCGTGACCGCGAGTCTCCACCTCGATCTCGGCCCCGGGCAGCGGTCGCGCCGGCGCCCGTCCGCCCGGCGCCGGAGCCCAGCACAGCGCCACCTCGCCTTGTCCCTCGATCGTCACGCTCGTCGCGGGCGGCAGGTACGCGGCGTCCGGCATCCCGGACCACGGATCCTCGCGACCGCCGAGGTCGCGCCACTGCCCGTGCTGCGAGCTCACCGTCACGGTGCCCGCGACGACCACGGCGCATAGCTCCCGGTCCCCTGTCTCACGCCGTGCGATCGCGCCAGGTCCGAGCGCCACCACCTCGAAGCCGACGTACCGCCAGCCCGCGGACTCCGGGGTCACCTCGAGGATCGTGCCGTCCGCGCGGGGAGTGGCGCTGTGCACCAGCAGCTCACTCATCGGTCGTCGCCAGGTAGGGCCGCTGCGACCGCCGCGCCTGCTCGTAGCTCTCGCGGGCCGCTCGCACTTCGGCCTCGTCGGAGACCTCGGCGACGGGCACGTCCCACCAGCTCTCATAGCCCGGCACGCCGGCGTAGCGGTCGGACTCGATATAGATCACGACCGGGTAGGCGACGTCCGAAGCGCTGTCGAGCGCGCCACGCAGCTGATCGACGTTGCTCACGCGGATCACTTCCGCGCCGAGGCTCTCCGCGTTTGCGGCGAGGTCGAGCGGCAGGGCGTCGGACGCGGACGCGTCATCGAGCGCCTGGCCGTCGGGTGCGTCGAGCGGCAGCGCGCCGTTGCGAGCGCCGCGATAGTGGGTACCGAACCCACGCGAGCCAACCGAGCGAGAGAGCGCCCCGATCGAGGCGTAGCCGTGGTTGTCGACCAGCACGATCACGATCGGGATCCGCTCGGCCACCGCCGTCACGAGCTCTCCGGGCAGCATCAGGTACGAGCCGTCGCCGACCAGCACGAACACATCCCGGTCGGGCGCCGCCAGCTTGACGCCGATCCCGCCGGGGATCTCGTAGCCCATGCATGAGTAGCCGTACTCGACGTGGTAGCCCTTGCCGTCGGGATCGCGGGCGCGCCACAGCTTGTGCAGGTCGCCGGGTGCCGAGCCTGCCGCGCACACCACCACGCCGCGGTCGCCGGCCGCGTCGTTGATCGCCCCGATGATCGACGCCTGCGAGGGCGGCGATCCGGGTTCCGGCGGCAGCGACACGAGCCGGCGAACCTCGCCCGTCCACCACTCTGCCGCCTCGGTGGCACGCATTTCCCATTCGGGCTCCACGCGCCAGCCGTGCAGCAGCTCGCCCAGCGCGATCAAAGCCGCGCGTGCGTCGGCCACGAGCGGCAGGGCGCTCTGCTTGGCGGCATCGAAGCTCGCCACATTGATGTTCACGAACCGCACCCCGGGGTCCTGGAAGGCGGTCTTCGACGCGGTCGTGAAGTCGCTCCACCGGGTCCCGATCCCGATCACCAGATCCGCTTCGCGCGCGATGCGGTTGGCCGCCCCGCTGCCCGTGGCGCCGACCGCGCCGAGGCTGAGCTGGTGGCCTGAGACGAGGGCTCCACGGCCTGCCTGGGTCTCGCAGACCGGGATCCCCGTGGCGTCGACGAACTCTGTAAGCGCGGCCGTCGCCTCGCTGTAGATCACGCCGCCGCCGGCGACGATCAACGGGCGGCGAGCCGATCTGATGAGCTCCTGCGCGCGGACCATCGGCTCCAGCGCCGGCGGCTGGCGGTAGATCGTCCATACGCGCGGCTCCAGGAACTCGGTGGGGACCTCGAACGCCTCGGCTTGGACGTCCTCGGGCATCGCGAGCGTGACCGCGCCCGTCTCCGCCGGGTCGGTCAGGACCCGCATCGCCTCGAGCGCAGCGGGGATCAGCTGCTCCGGGCGTTCGACGCGCTCGTAGAAGCGCGACACCGGGCGCAGGCAGTCGTTGGCCGAGACCGTCGCGTCATGCGGCACCTCCAGTTGCTGGAGCACCGGGTGCGGCGTGCGCGTGGCGAAGGTGTCGCCCGGCAACAGCAGGACGGGGAGGCGGTTGATCGTCGCGAGCGCGGCGCCGGTGACCATGTTCGTGGCACCCGGACCGACTGAGGTGGTGCAGGCGAACGTCCCGAGCCGGTTGCGCTGGCGGGCATAGCCCGCGGCGATATGCACCATCCCCTGCTCGTTGCGCGCGGGGTGAAACGGGAGCAGCTCACGGTACTGATGCAGCGCCTGCCCGATCCCGGCCACGTTCCCGTGTCCGAAGATCCCGAAGCAGCCGGCAAAGAACCGCGAGCGAGTGCCGTCGCGCTCAACCTCCTGCGCGGCCAGGAACCGCACGAGCGCCTGTGCGACCGTCAGTCGTTTCATACGCGCACCTCGCTTGCATTTTGCAGGTCATGCCAAAGCCGCTCCAGCATGCCGTCAAGATCGGGAAGCTCGACCCCCAGCCGCGCGGCGGTCGCCCGCCCCTCGAGGCGCGTGTCGCGCGGGATCGGAGCCGAGCCGATCAGGCCCGCCGGTACGGGCCCGACGCGCAGCAGCTCGGGCTCGAGCTCGAACGCTTCGACCGCCGTCCGGGCCAGCACGACCCGATCGATGTGCCGGCTGCCGCAGCAGTGAAGGACGCCCGTCACCTTGCGCTCGAGCGCGCGCCAGACGAGCTCGGCGGCGTCGGTCGCCAGCACCGGCGTCGCGAGCTGGTTGATCCCGGGCCCGTCCCAGACTGTGAACGGCTCGCCGGCCAATAGCGCGTCGACCAGCGACGCGACCAGGTAGCCGAATCCGGCGTCCTGCGCACGCGGTGAGCGCGGCCGCGCCCGGTGCACCCCCTGGACTCCCGCGATCCGCGCGACCGTCCCACAATCGGCCCGCTGCGTGACGACGAGCTCCGAGCTCGCCTTCAGAAACCCGTACGGGTTGATCGGGTTGGGCGGCTCGTGCTCGGCAGCCGGTCCCTGCGTGCCGTCGAACACCCAGTCGGTCGAGATCAGCACGACCTGGGCGCCGACGGCGTTGGCGGCGTCGACGACGTGCCGGGTCGCTTCGACGTACGCGCTCCAGGCGCGGCGGCGGTCCGAGAGCAGTCGTTCGGGCTCGTTCCAGATCGCGGCGTGCACGACCGCGTCGGGCCGCGTCGCGCACACGCTCCGGCGAACCATCACCGCGTCCGTCAGATCGACGTGGTCGTGGCCCGGCGCGATCACCTCGGCGTCGTGGCGGTGGGCGAACACGTGCGCGAGGTTTGAGCCGACGAAGCCGCTCGCTCCGGTCACGTAGATCCTCATCGCTCGCCCACCCCCACCGGTTGGCCCGTGCGCAGTGACCGCCAGGCCGCCAGCCCGATCAGGAGCGGTGCACGCGCATCGTTGAGTGACACGGGTGGCGGGCTGCCCGTCTGCATGGCGGCGACAAAGGCCTCCCACTCGCGGACGTAGCTGGGCATGTAGCGCTCCAGGAAGAAGTAGGGAAGCGGAGGTGCCTGCGTGCCTGTCGCCGTGAAAACGCGCGACGTGTTCGCGAGCGGGTTCTCGGACGCGGCCATCCCACAGGACCCGAACACCTCCACGCGCTGGTCGTAACCGTACGCCGCCCGCCGGGAGTTGTCGATCGCGGTCAGGCACCCGTTCTCGTGGACCAGGGTGACTAGGGCCGTGTCGATGTCGCCGGCCTGCTCGAAGTCGGGATCGATGCGCACCGCCCCGCGCGCGAACACCTCGACGACGTCACTCGCGGTCACGTATCGGGCCATGTCGAAGTCGTGGATCATCATGTCCAGGAACAGGCCGCCCGAAGTTTGGATGTATTCCAGCGGTGGCGGTTCGGGGTCGCGACTGGAGATGCGGACGAGGTGCGGCTCGCCCACCGCGCCCGAGGCGACGGCCTCGCGCACGGCGGCATGCGCCGGATCGAAGCGGCGGTTGAAGCCGATCTGGAACGGCACGCCGGCCGTCTCGACCGCCGCCAGTGCGCGATCGAGCTCGGGCAGCTCGAGCGACACCGGCTTCTCGCAGAAGACGGCCTTGCCGGCGGCGGCGGCGGCGATCATCAGCTCAACGTGGGTGTCGGCGGTCGAGCAGATCGCGACCGCGTCGACGTCGGCGTCGAGGATCTCCTCCACACTCGCGGTCGCCGGTACCCCAAGCTCGGCCGCGACGTCACGCGCGATCGGGAGTCGCGCGTCGTAGACGGCGCCGACCGCGGCGCCGGCGACCTGATGCGCGAGCACGTGGGCGTGCATCCGCCCGATCCGCCCGACGCCGATCACGCCGATGCTCAGCGGCGCCACCGCGGTCGCCGTCGATTTCATCCGCCGTCCCCCGGCTCGTCGGTCGTGGATCCCATGAGCGGGACGACGTCCTCCCAGCGCCCGCTCTTGACCGATCGCATCAACGCGTCCTGCACGCCCGCGAACTGGAGCGCCTGCTCGAATCCCGGCTCGAACGGGCGGCCCTCGGCGACCGCTCGGCAGAACTCGAAGTCCTCGATCGTGACGAGGTCCTCGAAGCCGATCGCGTTTCCGGCGCCGGGCACGAACACCCCGTGGTGGCCGAAGCGGTCGCCGCCGAGCACGGTCGTGTAGCCGGAGGCGCGATCCTCGGTCTTGCGATACAGCCGCAGCTCGTTGAGACGCTCGAGGTCCCAGCCGACCGCGCCGCGCGTGCCGTAGACATCGAATGCGTTCTGGCTCTCGGGCCCGACGATCGTCCGGCTGGCCTCGAACGACCCCCGCGCGCCACAGGCGAACTCACACAGCAGCGCCGCGTAGTCCTCGTTGGTCACGGGCGCAAGCGGGTCCTCGGGGCGACCGCGCCCGTAGTGGCTGGCGCCCTCGGGTGGCTGCGGACGCTCGGTGATGAACGTCTCGATCGTGCCTGACACCCGAGCGATCGGTCCGAGCAGCAGGTGGGCGAGATCGACGGAGTGACTGAGCAGGTCGCTGGTCACGCCGTAGCCGCCCTGGTCCAGTTGGAAGCGCCAGGAGTTGACGCCCAACGGGTCTGAGCCGTACATCGAGAAGAAACGACCCCGGTAGTTGGTGATCTCCCCGAGCTCGCCGGCGGCGATCAGCTCCGCCGCGTAGCGGACCAGTGGGGCCCAGCGGTAGTTGAAGCCGACGCCGTTGATCACCCCGGCCGTGCGCGCGGCCTGCGCCGCCCGGAACACATGCTCGGGGGTTCCGCCGACGGGCTTTTCGCAGAACACCGCCTTACCCGCCGTCGATGCCGCCTCAACGAGCTCCACGTGCAGCTGGTTGGGCGCCGCGATGAACACGGCCTCGACCTCGGGGTCGTCGATCACCGCCCGCCAATCGGCGTGCGCTCGCTTGAACCCGAACGAGGCGGTCGCCTCCTCGACGCGCTCGAGCACCGGATCGCTGCATGCGACCAGCACGGGGTCATAGCTGCGATTGGTGAACAGCGTCGGGATCCGCAGCATCGATCGGCTGTGGGCGTGTCCGAGCCAGCCGAAGCCGATCACGCCGACGCCGACCCGGTCGCGCACGCCACGGCGCGGGGAGGCTCCTGCCGGCGTCTCGGAGGCGAGCGTGCTCATGCGACCGAGCCCTCCATCAGCTCGAGTACCTCGCGCTCGAACGGCATCGCCTGCGAGCACAGCAGCCGTGAGGCGACGATCCCCCCGGCGGCGTTGGCGAACGCGACGGAACGCTCGAGCGGCCACCCGGACAGCAGGCCGTGACACAACGCGCCCCCGAACGCGTCGCCGGCTCCGAGGCCACACAGCACGTCGATCGCGGGTGGTGCGATCAGTCGCTGCTCGCCGGCGGTGGCGAGCAGCACGCCGTCGCCGCCCAGCTTGACGACCGCCACCCGCACACCGCGCTCGAGCAGGCGGGCGGCGGCCTCGCGGGGTTCGCCCGTGCCGATCGCGACCTCGCACTCTTCCCTGTTGCCGACCGCGACGGTGGCGTGGGAGACGGCCGCCCCGATCCGGGCCGAGGCCTCCTCGCGCGAGCGCCAGAAGCTCGGGCGGTAGTCGAGGTCGAGAACCGTGTGCTCCCTGCGCCCGCGCGCCTCCAGCATCGCCTCGACGGTGCTGCGGCTCGGCTCCTGCGCGAGCGCGCCGCCGGAGATCCACAGAAGCGGGACCGCAGCGATCGTGTCGGCGTCGACGTACCCGGCGGGGATCTGGAAGTCGGGTACGGGCGGATCGCGCCGGAACCACAGCTTCGGGTCCTCGGGTGGGTCCAGCACCGCGAAGGCGAGCGGCGTCACCGTTCCCGGCTCCACCGCCGTGTAGCGCAGGTCGACGCCGAACTCGCGCAGCTCGGCCAGCGCGACCTCGCCGAGCGGGTCCTCGCCGACCTTTGTGACCACGGCCGCGCGCCTCCCAAGGCGGGCGGCGGCGATCGCGACGTTCGTCGGGCTGCCGCCCACGGCCTTGTGGAACGTGCGCGCGGCGTGCCAGTCGGCACCGAGCTGATCGCAGTACAGGTCGATGCTGATCCGCCCGACCGTCAGCAGCTCGAGGTCCGTCGACATTCCGCTAGGCGGTCGTCTGCACTTCGGCCGCCACTTCCTTGGCGAGCTCGGCCACCTCGGGGTCGCCGGAGATGCCCTGCAGCTCGTGACTCAGCGCCTCGAGCTCGGCGCCGCCGGCCATCAGCGACGTCAGCTGCTCGAGCGAGGTCTCGGCCTTAGCGTAGGAGCCGAGCATCTTGCCGCGCTTGAGCAGCACGAACCGGTCGCCGACTGGGTAGGCGTGATGTGGGTTGTGGGTGATGAAGATCACGCCGCGGCCCATGGCCCGCGCCTGCACGACGTACTTGAGCACGATCCCCGACTGACGCACGCCGAGCGCCGAGGTGGGCTCGTCGAGAATCAGCACCTTGGCTCCGAAGTACACGGCACGCGCAATCGCCAGCGCCTGGCGCTCGCCGCCCGAAAGCGTGCCCACGGTCTGGTTGGGGTCGCGCACGTCGATCCCCATCTTCTTCATCTCGTCGCGCATCGTCGCCTGGGCCTTCTTGATGTCCAGGCGCTGCAGCGGCCCGCGTCCGCGCGTGGGCTCGTTGCCCAAGAAGAAGTTGCGCCACACCGACATCAGCGGCACCGTCGCCAGGTCCTGGAAGACCGTCGCGATCCCCATCGCCCGCGCGTCTCGCGGGCCGCCGAAGTTCACCGGCTCGCCCTCGATCAACAGCCCGCCCTTGTCGGGCGCGTGCACCCCCGACAGCATCTTGATCAGCGTCGACTTGCCGGCGCCGATGTCTCCCAGCACGCACGCGACCTCGCCGGCGTTGACCTTGAAGGTGATGTCCTCGAGCGCGATCACGCTCCCGAAGTACTTGGAGACGTTGCGGGCCTCCAGCAGCGGCGCGCCGCCGTTCTCGGCCGCCACGGGTGGGGTCGCCTGTGGCGCGGGCTCGGTCGGCGGTGCTCCGGTCTGCGCCGGCGCGGCGGGTGGCTGCTGTTCGCTCATCTCAGACCTCCCAACTCAGCGCCGCGCCTTCAGGGCACGTCGGTAGATCAGGGTGTTGACGACCACGGCCATGAACAAGATCACGCCCAGGAACGCGAAGTTCCAGGAGCTGTCCCAGCCCGCGTAGATCACCCCTTCGAATGCCATTCCGATGATGCACGCGCCGAGCGCTGCCCCGATCGCCGATCCATAGCCGCCGGTCAGCAGGCACCCGCCGACGACCGCGGCGATGATGTAGAAGAACTCGTAGCCGACGCCCTGCTCGGACACCGCCGAGGACGCCTGGGTAAACGAGATGATCCCCACCAGCGCCGCCCCCAATGCGGTGCTGATGAACAGTAGGACCTTGGTGCGGTTCACCGGCACGCCGGAGTTGCGGGCCGCGTTCTGCTCTCCGCCGGCGGCGAAGATCCAGTTGCCGAACGTCGTCCGGCTGAGCACCCAGCTTCCGACGATCGTGACTGCGATGAACCACAGGATCGCCGTGCTGTAGCCGCTTGGCAGCACGCCGCTCTTGAAGAACGAGCTGCCGAACAGCGACTTCGCCGAGCTCAGGCCGGCGGGGTGCGGTGAGGTCACCGACACCTGGGTGCTGCCGTGGTTAAGCAGCAGCACACCGCCGACGCTCGCGCCGCGAAGCACGAAGAACGTCGCCAGCGTGACGATGAAGCTGGGCAGCTTGGTCTTCACCACGGCGTACCCGTTGAGCAGGCCGATCGCCGTGGCGAACACCAGCGTCGCGATGATCGCTGTCCACGTGTCCCAGTGCCATTTGCCGACCAGCAGTGCCATCAGGATCGCGGTGACGCCCGTCATCACTCCGGCGGACAGGTCGAACTCGCCGCCGATCATCAGCAGTCCTACCGGGACCGCCACGATCCCGAAGAACGCCGCCTGCTGCGTCCACGCCGCCAGCCCGGTCTGCTTGAGCCACAAGTGGTTCGAGCTCGCGTCGGTGATCCCGAACAGGATCCACACCGCTACGGCGCCCATCAGCGCTCCTAGCTCCGGGCGCCTCAGAAGGCGCGTGATCCGGCTGATCGGCAGCAGCCGTTCGTCGGATGCCGCCGGCGAGGGCGGCAGAGGTCCCGCGGAGGGTTGTGTGGTGGCGCTCATCTCTGTAAGTGGCGAGGGTGTCGCCGCCGGGCGGGATCTGCGAGAGCCCCACCCGGCGGCCGTGTCTGTTGGTGGTTTTAGACCCTTGTGTCAGTCATCTCCAGCCGCGATCGCGCCGGACACCTTGCTGATGTTGGCGTTGGTCACAACCAGCGGACCGCTCGCGACAGTGGTGCCGCCGCCGACGCTGTTGCCTTCGTGCTTGTTGTAGAGGTACAGGAAGACGATCGGCAGGTAGCCCTGGAGGTACTGCTGCTGGTCGATCGCGAACGCCATCTTGCCGTTCTTGATGTCGTTCTCGACGTCGGTGTTGAGGTCGAACGTTGCGATCTTCGGACTGCCTGCGGGATTCGTGTTGATGATCGCCGTGCCGATCGCGTTGTTGAGCGACATCACGCCGTTGACCCCGGGGTGCGACTGCAGGTAGGACGTGACCTGGCCGACGGCCTGCTGCGGGTTGGAAGCCGCGTTGGGCGTCGACAGAATCACCTCGGTGCAGGCCGGGCCCTTCGACGGGGCCGATCCCGTCTTGCACGTCTGCCCGACGCCCAGGCCCTGGGCGATGCCATTGCACCGGTCGAGCAGGTTCTGACCGGACTGGTGGATCACGCACAGGACGTTGGTGGCACCGAGCGCCTTGAACTTCAGGCCGGAGGCCTGTCCTGCGAGCGTTTCGGGCTGCCCCACGCAGGTGATCGCCCCGCTGGCGGCGATGTCCTGGTCGTCGCAGCCGGCGTTGAGCAGGACCACCGGGATGCCCGCGGCGGCCGCCTGCTTGAGCGTCGAGTTCATCAGGCTGGGATCGTGATCGGACACCGCGAGGCCGTTCACCTTGGCGTTGATCGCGTTGGTGATCTGTGCGTTCTCAGCGTTGTCGTCGGGCTGTGCCTGACCCTGTTGCTGGGACCCGTAGACCTCGGTGAGCTTGCAGCCGAGGTCCGCCGCGGCGTTCTTTGCGCCCTTGTAGACAACGCTCCAGAAGCTTCCGTTGTCGCCGTGGGTTATCAAGGCGAACTTGTAACTGCACGGCTTGCCCGATGAGGCGATGTTCACGGCACTCGTGGTCGTGCTGCTGCTGCTGGAGCTACCGCCGCACGCGACCAGCAGCAGCGCGGCGGCTGCGACGGCAACTGTGATGCTGAGACTGCGACGCAGTCCTCTCATTAGTTGACCTCCTGGGTCCTCAGAGCCGAGTTGTGCAGAAACGCGATGCTCTCGGAGACATCGACGATCGGTTCGCGTCCCACCGGCGGCTCCTCCCCGGTGATTGCGGTGTCTTGCTCGAGCACGAGCCAGCCGTCGTACCCGTGTCGAGCAAGCGCATCCAGCACGGAGGCGATCCCCGCATCGCCCCGTCCAAGCGGCACAAACAGCCCCTGCCTGGTGGCAGACAGCAACGACAGCTCAGCCGATCGCAGGCTGGCCGCGATCGTCGTGTCGACGTCCTTGAGGTGCGCGTGCACGATGCGGTCACCGTGGTCGCGGACGAACGCGACCGGATCGGTGCCGCCGATCAGCAGGTGGCCGGTGTCCAGGCACCAGCCGACGTCGAGCCGCTCGAGCGCAAGCCGCACCTGCTCGTCGGTTTCGATCAGCGTCCCGACGTGCGGATGTAGGGCGACCGTCAGGCCGTCGTCGGCGGCGATCAACTCGATCTCCTCGACGTTGGCGGCGAGGTTGCGCCAGCCGTCGTCGTCGAGCTCCGTCGGCTGCGACCAGCCTTCATCCTCGACGACCGACAGCACCAGCATCCGGGCGCCGGCGCCGGCCAGCAACGTCGTCGATTCACGGGCCAATCGAGCGGCGTCGCCGAGCGAGCGGTGGTGAAGCACCAACGGCACGAACGCGCCCACCAGCTCCAGCTCGTGTCGCGCCAGCGTCTCGCGCAGCAAGCGGGGATCGGTCGGGAAGAAGCCGGGCGGCCCGAGCTCCGTTCCTCGCAGCCCGATCGACTCCATCTCCGACAGGACCTGCTCAGGATCGGGCATCACTCCCCAGCCCGGCACCTCGCAGGCACCCCAAGAGATCGGCGCGCCGGCAAGGCGCTCGTCCAGCGGTGTCGTGCGCACGTCAGCCGAGGCTCCGGCCAGTCGCTCCACGCTTACTCCTCGTCCTCTCTCTCCTCGTCGCCCAGACCGTTCAATTCGCCGCAGGAATTAGAGCGCTCTAAAGCAGGCCGCGACTATATCCCTCCCCGAACCGGGAAGTCAACCCCTTCGCTCAACCGGATAGAGCGCTCTAACGCACTTTCAATCTTGTCGCGCTCTACAGTAAGGTCCGCATCGATCGAGATGGAAGATCGGGGCACAGGAGGCTCGCGACCACACCGTCCTCCAACGATGGAGGACGTGGCCCGCGAAGCGGGCGTGTCGCGTGCGCTCGTGTCACTCGTGATGCGCGAGCGACCGAACGTCAGCGCCGAGCGCCGCAACCGCGTGCTCGACGCCGCGGCCCGGCTCGGCTACCGCCCCAACGCGATGGCACGGGGCCTGGCAAGCCGTCAGACCCGCACCGTCGGCGTCGTGCTGGACGACCTGCGGAACCCGTTCTTCGCCGAAATCGCGGGGGGCGTCGAGGCGCTGGCCTCCGAGCTCGGCTATCAGCTGCTGCTCGGCGCCGGCGGCCGTCAGGCCCGGCGCGAGCGGGCCGTGCTCGCGGCGCTCTTGGAGTACCGGGTCGACGGGATCATCCTGGTCAGCCCGCGCATGCCGGCCGCGCAGATCGCCGCGGCGGCGGCTGAGACCCCGTTGGTACTGGTCGGCCGCGCGATCCGCAACATCGACGTCGACTGCGTACTGATCGACGAGGAGCACGGCACCGACCTGGTGCTCGACCACCTGGTCGAGCTCGGCCACGAGCGCATCGCCCACGTCGACGGCGGCCGAGCGCCTGGCGGTCCCCAGCGCCGCTCGCGCTACCTGCAGGGGATGCGGGCGCGCGGCCTCGGACGCAACTCGCGCGTGATCCCCGGGGATTTCACCGAGGAGGCGGGCACGAACGCGGCCAACGAGCTGCTCGCCGCGGGCGAGCTTCCGACCGCGGTTTTCGCAGCCAACGACATGGTCGCGGCCGGCCTGCTGGGCGGCCTGGATCGGGCCGGCGTCGAGGTGCCCGGCGACGTCTCGATCGTCGGCTACGACAACATCCTGATCGCGCACCTGGCCCACTTCTCGTTGACCACGATCGACCAACCGCGGCTGGAGATGGGACGTCTGGCGCTGCAGCTGCTGCTCGACCGCCGCGACAACCGCCGCCCGCGCGAGGTCCGGCTGCTCGAGCCGACGCTGGTGCGCCGTTCGACTACCGGTCCGCCGAGGGCGACCGTGGCGGTGACCCTGCCACCGGCGGCTTAAACGCGGAGAGCCCGGCGAGATCGCCGGGCCCTCACGAGTACAGCTACGCGTTTTGACGCGGCTTACATCATCCCCGACATGTCGGGCATGCCACCGCCGCCACCGGAGTCCTTCTCGGGCATCTCGGCCACGATCGCCTCGGTGGTGAGGATGTTCTTCGCGATCGACGCGGCGTTCTGCAGCGCCGAGCGCGTGACCATCGCGGGGTCGATGATGCCCGCGCTGACGAGATCGACGATCTCGCCGTTGGCCGCGTTGAGACCCTGGCCCTTCTTGGCCTTGCGGACGTCGTTGACGACGACCGAGCCCTCGAGCCCGGCGTTCTCAGCGATCTGACGCAGCGGCTCCTCGAGCGCGCGACGCACGATCTTCGCGCCGGTCTGCTCGTCGGCCTCCTCGTACGAGTCGAGGTTCAGCGCCTTCTGCGCCGCCAGCAGCGCCACGCCGCCGCCCGGCACGATGCCCTCTTCAAGAGCAGCACGCGTAGCCTGCAGCGCGTCCTCGACGCGGTGCTTCTTCTCCTTCATCTCGGTCTCGGTGGCAGCGCCGACCTTGACGACCGCAACACCACCGGAGAGCTTGGCCAGGCGCTCCTGGAGCTTCTCACGGTCGAAGTCCGAGTCGGTGTTCTCGATCTCGGTCTTGATCTGGTTGATGCGGCCCTTGATCCCGTCGGTGTCGCCGTTGCCGTCCACGATCGTCGTCGTGTCCTTGGCGACGACCACGCGGCGGGCGCGGCCGAGCTGCGAGATCTGGGTGTTCTCGAGCTTGAGACCCATCTCCTCGGTGATCACCTCGCCACCGGTGAGGATCGCGATGTCCTCGAGCATCCGCTTGCGGCGATCGCCGAAGCCGGGCGCCTTGACGGCGACGGCGGTGAAGGTGCCGCGGAGCTTGTTGACCACGATCGTCGCGAGCGACTCGCCCTCGACGTCCTCGGCGATGATCAGCAGCGGCTTGCCCGACTGGATCGTCTGCTCGAGCACGGGCAGCAGGTCGCGGACGGAGCCGATCTTCTGGTTGGCGATGAGGATGTAGGGGTCCTCGAGCACGGCCTCCATGCGGTCCTGGTCGGTGACCATGTAGGGCGAGATGTAGCCCTTGTCGAACTGCATGCCCTCGGTGAACTCGAGCTCCATGCCGAAGGTCTGGCCCTCCTCGACGTTGACAACGCCGTCCTTGCCGACCTTCTCGATCGCGTCGGCGATCACGTTGCCGATCTCGTCGTCACCGGCCGAGATGGCCGCGACGCGCGCGATCTGATCCTTGCCCGAGACTTCCTTCGCCTGGCCGCGGATGTTCTCCACAACCTGGTCGACGGCCTTCTCGATGCCGCGCTTGAGCGCGAGCGGGTTGGCACCCGCCGCGACGTTCTTCAGGCCGGCGTGAACGATTGCCTGGGCCAGCACGGTCGCGGTCGTCGTGCCGTCGCCGGCGACGTCGTTGGTCGCCGTGGCGACCTCGCGGACGAGCTGAGCGCCCTGGTTCTGGAAAACGTCCTCGACCTCGATCTCGCGCGCGATCGTCACACCATCGTTGGTGATCGTGGGCGCGCCGAACTTCTTGTCGAGGACCACGTAGCGGCCCTTGGGGCCGAGCGTGACCTTGACCGCGTTTGCGACCGCGTCGACGCCGGCTTCGAGAGCCTGGCGTGCGTCCTGGTCGAACTTGATGTCCTTGTGGGCCATCT
>DASSGR010000162.1:0-56139 GCA_035693425.1 Solirubrobacteraceae bacterium | reverse complement strand
GGCATCGACGATCGCCGCGGCGGTGGCCTGCGGATCCCACTCGGCGGCGTCGGTCACGAGGTGCACGCCGCGGTCCACGCCGATCGCCATCAGGTCGCGCAGCTGCTCCTCGGCTTCGGGCGGTCCCAGGGTCAAGACGGTGCTGGTTCCGCCGTGCTTCTCGATCAGGCGGACCGCCTCTTCGGCGCCGCATTCCTCGTGCGGACTGACCGTGAAGCCGAGGTGGCGGGTCTGGATCGCGCGCTCGTCGTCGGTCAGCACGATCTTGCCACCTGTGAGCGGCACCCGCTTGACGCACACGAGCACGTTCACTAGGAGCGGACCCTCGAGTTGTCGGGGTCAAACAGCGGCGTCGAGTCCGCGGTCGCGACCGTCACGGGGTAGCGCTCGCCCATGTACTGCACCGCGAGCTCCGCGCCGACGACCGCCTGCTCGGGCGGCAGGTAGGACATCAGGATGTGCTTGCCGACCGACGGCCCGGCGCCGGCGCTGGTCACGTACGAGCGGCGGCCCTTGCGGTCGACCAGAGATTCCCCGTCGCGGGTCAGCACGGGCTCGCCGCCGAGCATGTAGCGATTGACGCCCGACGAGGAGGTGTGGTCGTCGACGGTCAGCGTGCACATGACCGCGGCCGGCTCCTGCTCGCGGTGGCGCACGTGCGCCTCCTTGCCGACGAAGTCCTGGTCCTTGACCTTGCCCCACGCCATCCCCGCCTCGACCACGTTGAACTCGCTCTCGAGCTCGGCGCCATAGGCGCGGTAGCACTTCTCCAGGCGACCCGTGGTCCCGTAGACGCCGATGCCGATCGGGATGAGCCCGTGGGGCTGGCCCGCCTCTTCGACGATGTCCCACAGCCGCGCACCCTGCTCGATCGGGACGTACAGCTCCCAGCCGAGGTCGCCGACGTAGGAGATCCGCGACGCGAGCACCCGGATCGTGTCGACCTCGATCGTCTTGCACGTGGCAAACGGCATGGCTTCGTGGGACACGTCATCGCCGGTGATCGACTGCAGGATGTCGCGGGCTAACGGTCCCCATAGTCCCAGGGTGGTCCACGCGTTGGTCTGGTCGTGGACCTGTGCCGAGCCGTCCCGCGGGAGATGGTCGGCAAACCACTTGAGGTCCGACATCCCGTAGGCGCCGCCGGTCACCACGCGGAACGTGTCGTCGCCCAGGCGCATGATCGTGAGGTCCTGCTTGAAGCCGCCGCCGGGGGTCAGCAACGGCGTGTACACGACGCGGCCGCGCTTGACGTCCATCTGGCGCATCGCGACGGTCTGGACGGTCTCGAGCGCGCCAGGACCCGTGACGTCGAAGATCGCGAACGCCGAGAGGTCGACCATCCCGGCGCGGTCGCGCATCGCCAGGTGCTCGGCGTTGATGATCGGCGACCACCAGCGCGACTCCCACTCGGCCTCGCGGCGAGTCACGCGGTCGCCGTACTCGTCCAGCAGGCCGGCGTTTGACTCATACCACTGCGGGCGCTCCCATCCCACCGCCTCGAAGAACACGGCACCCAGTGCGCGCTCGCGCTCGAAGAACGGCGGCAGGCGAACGCGGCGGTCGGACTCCCACTGCTCGCCGGGGTGGACGATCCCGTACATCTTGTTGAAGCTCTCGCAGGCGCGGGCGACGACATGGCCGGCGGTGCGCTGGTGGTCGTAGGTGCGCGCGATGTTGGAGCCGTACACGTCGATCTCGGACTCGCCGTGCACGATCATCTCGGCGACGGACTTGCCGGTGCCGGGGCCTTCCTTGATCCACACCGCGGCGGCCGACCACAGGCCCTTGACCTCGGGCGTCTCGCCGAGCAGCGGCATGCCGTCGCCGGTGACCGACAGCAGCCCGTTGATCGCGTACTTCACGCCGACCGACTCGTCGCCGACGATCTCGGGCATCAGCTCGAGCGCGAGCTCCATCTGCGGGTCGAAGTCCTGCTGGGTGAAGGGCAGCTCGGTGGGGGTGAGCGCTGACTCCTCGATCGACGGGATCTCGCGCGGATCGACCGGGATCGGGCGGTGCGCGTAGGAGCCGATCTCCAGCCCGGTGCCCTCCTGGCGCTCGTACATGTTGACGTCCATATCGCGAACGATCGGGTACTCGATCATCCCGGTCGTGTCGGCGAATCGGGGCGCCGGGCCGATGTCGATCATCTGGTGGACCATCGGCGTCAGCGGGATCGACGCGCCGGCCATCTTCGCGATCAGCGGGCTCCACACCCCGCAGGCGATCACGACCAGGTCGGCGTCGAAGTCGCCGCGCGTGGTGCGTACCCGCTGGACGCGCCCGTTTTCAACATCGATCCCCAGCACCTCGGTGTTGGCCGACACCTTCATCCCCGCGTCGACGGCGCGCTCGCGCATGATCGTGCCCGCTCTGAGTGAGTCGACCACGCCGGCGCCCGGCGTGTAGAAGCCGCCGATGATCAGCGACTCGTCGATGAACGGGACGAGCTCCTTGACCTCGGCGGGCGTCAGCAGCGACGCCGGCTCGACGCCCCACGACTTCGCGGAGGCCATCCGCCGTCTCAGCTCCTCCATCCGCTCCTCGGTCCGGGCGATCTCGATCCCGCCGCTCTCGGTGAAGACGTCGAGCTCCTTGTACTGGCGCATGCTCTCGAGCGTCAGCGCCGTCATCTCCTTGGAGTGGTCGACGGGGAAGATGAAGTTCGACGCGTGCCCGGTCGAGCCGCCGGGGTTGGGCAGCGGGCCCTTGTCGATCAGCGTCAGGTTCGTCTCACCCAGTTGGGTGAGGTGGTAGGCGACGCTGTTGCCGACGATGCCCGCGCCGATCACAACGATCCGGCGCGACCCGGGTGCCGATCCGCTCATGTCGGCAACTGATATATCAGATGGCGTTCACGCGCGGGGAGAGCGTGACGGGAACGTCCCATTCGAGTCGCCTTCGCGAGCGCAGTGGGATGTTTCCGCTCTGGCGGAACGGTTTCGTCCCGCTCTGTGCGCGAGCGGGTTTCGGTTGGGACGATTCCGTCCGCCCCTGGCTAGGTCACTTCAGCGCGGACTGCAAAGCCTGGCGCAGTTCGTTGACCCCGAACGCGCCCTCGAGCCGGGCGACGATCACGCCCTTCTTGTTGATCGCGAACAGCCACGGCTCGGTCTGGAGGTGGAACGCCTTCATCTGGGGGCGTAGGCCCTTGTTGGGCTGGTTGCCGACGTAGACCTCCTGGTGGATGAAGGAGATCCGGTTGCCGAACTGGCGCTGGAGCGACACTGCGATGTCGGTCACGGGTCCGCAGACCTTCGAGATGCACAGCTGCGGCGTCGAGAACAAAAGCGCGACGGGGCGCTTGCCGAGCACCTGGTTGAGCGACACCGAGTGCATCTGCTCGGCGGGCACACGGGTGGTCAGCAGCGCCGTGTCGCCGTGGACGCTCGCGAGCGTGTCGGTGGCGATCGCCGGAGGCTTCTGGCCGACGTCCGGGATCGGCGAGGACTTAGCGACGGCCACCTCGCCGGTGCCTCCGACCAGCCCGGTCGGCAGCTCGGTCATCGTGAGCACGTCGTAGGTGCCGGCGTGGGGCAATGGGACGTTGGCGGAGTAGATCGCCTGGATTCCGCCGGGACCGGCGTTCTGCTTGCTGCGGTACTTCGGCGCCACGAGCATCGGGTCCGCCGGCGCCAGGAACGGGCCCTTGGCCTTGCTGCTGGCCGTCTTTGCGATGTACATCACCGTGGGCGCGTAGACGAACCCTCCGGAGCTCGTGTTCAGCGCAAACGCGACGCGCCCGGTGCCCGGCGTGAACGAGCCGGTCGCGGCGCCGAACTGAACCTCACCCTTGACCAAGCCCGCCATCTCCTGCAGCGTCCGCCCCTGCACCGGTGGAAAGCCCTGGGCCAGCGGGCGCTCAGCGCCCGGGAGATTGGTGAACGCCGTGGACGCGGCATTTGACTTGGAGCGCTCAGTGGCAGAGGATTGGGAGGTCGTCGACGTGGTCTTCGAACTCGTCGAGGATGACTTCGACGAGGAGCCGCACCCGACGACAGCGATGGAGAGGCCGACGGCGGCCAGAAGGGCGAGCGTTCTGATCATGGTCCTGATGATGTCCGATCGGGCACTCCCCGTCCCCGCGATCGGACCGCTCGACCTGTTGTAGCGGACCGCGGCCGGATTCTCGCTGTTTGCGTGTAAAGATCCTGTTACTGGAATCGGCGCCCCCGGATGGCGTCCGAACGACCCCGGTAGAGTGCCCCGCATGTCCGCCGAAAGCAGCGAGGCGCAGGCAGGGGCGTCCCCGCAGCGTTCCCAGAGCCGGCTCCGCGTAGCCGTGATCGACCGCGACCCGGGCTTCCTGCAAGTCCTCACAAACCGACTGGATGCGTTGCGGTGGGACCACCGCGCGCTGTCGAGTGCAGTGACTGCCGAAGTCCTGGTGGCGATGCGCCTGAACGCCCTCGTCGTCGACGTGGCAGTGCTCGGCCCCGGAAGCTGGGAGTACCTGGAGCGCGTCTGCGCTCGCCTCCCCGGCCTCGCGGTGATCGTCTGCACCGGCCCCTCGTCGGTCGTGCAGCGGGTCCGCGGCCTGCGGCTCGGAGCCGACGCGTGGGTCACGAAGCCGTGCCACCCCGAGGAGCTGATCTGCGTGATGGAGGCGGCCGTCCGGCGCCACCGGCGCACGGAGATGCCGGCGCTCGAGGCGGCGGCGAACGTCGGGGAGATCACGATCCGTCCCGACCTCTACCAGGCCTACCGCGGCACGGCGAGCCTCGAGCTGACCGCGCGCGAGTTCGAGATCCTGCACCTGCTGGTGCAGTCCGACCGGGTCCTGCGCCGCGAGGAGATCTACGAGCGCGTGTGGGGCTACGCAATGGCGCACGGCGACCGCTCGGTCGACGTGTTCGTCCGCAAGCTGCGCCAGAAGCTGCGCACGGCGTCTCCTGAGTGGAGTTACATCCACACGCACTTCGGCGTCGGTTACCGGTTCGCGCCGGAGGCCGACAACGGGCGGGTCCACGAGGACGACGAGCGTCAGGAGGCCGCAGCGCCCGACGTCGCCGACCTCGAGGCGGACGTGATCGACGAGGCACCAGGCCTCGATCCCGCGTTCGCCAGCTGACGCGCCTCGGCGCGGGCGCCGCGCAAACGTCCGATCACAAGTTGTTCACATCTTGGTTACGTGCTCGTAACGTCCGGCGGCGCTAGCCCCAGCAGCATTGGGGCGGATGGCGGCCACCGCTGACAGGGCGTTCCACGAGGTGATCGAGGTCGGGCCACTCGAGATCCTCCCCGAGGAGCATCTCGCGCGCGCCCGCGGCCGGGCCTTGATGCTCTCGATTCGAGAGCTTCGCCTGCTGACTGAGCTTGCCCGTCGCGCCGACCGGATCATGGCGCGCGAGGAGCTGTTCCGGCTGGTATGGGGGCGGGAGATGCGGCCCGGGGACCGGTCGGTTGACGTGTATGTGCGCAAGCTCCGCGTGAAGCTCGAGGAGGCGCTGCCGGGGTGGCGGTTCATCCACACGCACTTTGGGTTCGGCTACCGCCTCGCCGCCGAGCACGAGCAAAACCGACACCAGCGGTTTACAACCGATTAACAACTGGGCCGCCGGTCCGCCCGAGACTACGGCGCACACCTAATGAAGGAGATGATCTTGAGAAAACGTCAGATCACCGCGATGGCCGTGGCAATCGGCGCGGCGCTCGTCATCGCCGCGTGCGGCAGCTCGAGCTCGAGCTCGAGCGCGCCGGCGCCGGCCGGATCCGCTACGACGGGATCCTCTGGTTCGAGCAGCGGGTCGGGGACGATCAACGGCGCCGGCTCGACGTTCGCGGCGCCCATCTACATGCAGTGGGGCTCGACGCTGAAGGGCCAGGGGCTCACGGTCAACTTCAACGCGGTCGGCTCCGGCGCCGGAATCGCGGAGCTGCAGTCGGCCACCGTCGACTTCGCCGGCAGTGACCCGGCGATGAAGCCCGACGAGGTCAAGGCCGCAAAGGGCCCGGTCGCCCAATTCCCGATCGGGTTCGGAGCGATCACCGTCTCGTACAACCTGTCGGGCGTCAAGAGCGGCATCAAGCTCGACGGTAAGACGCTCGCCGACATCTACCTCGGCAAGGTCAAGACCTGGAACGACCCCGAGATCAAGGCGCTGAACCCGGGAATGACCCTCCCGAGCACGGCGATCACGGTCGTGCACCGTTCTGACTCCTCGGGCACCACCAAGGCGTTCGCCACCTACCTGTCGGACTACAGCCCCGCCTGGACGGCCGCCGCGGGCCAGCCCGACAAGATCGTCAAGTGGGCGACCGGCACCGGCGCCAAGGGCAACTCCGGCGTCGCCGCGGCGGTCAAGCAGACGGCCGGCGCGATCGGCTACGTCGAGCAGGCCTACGCGCTGCAGAACGGCTTCACGTACGCGTCGATCAAGAACAGCTCCGGGAAGTTCATCGCTCCGACCATCGCTGCCGCCTCTGCCGCGGCGGAGGGGATCAAGGTCCCGCCGGACCTGACGATCTCGACGATCAACTCGCCCAACGCGGCGGCCTACCCGATCACGTCGCAGACGTTCGTGGTCGTCTACAAGGACATGTGCAAGGCGGGCATCAGCCAGGGCGCCGCGTCCGGGGTCAAGAAGTTCCTGGACTACGGCCTCGGAGCCGGCCAGGCAGTTGAGAAGCAGCTGTTCTACGCGCCGCTTCCCGACTCGCTGCTGAGCAAGGCGAAGGCCCAGCTCGACACGCTCACCTGCAACGGCTCGCCGTTGCAGTAAGGGCTCGGTGGAAGCAAGCGTCACAACCGTCAGTGGTGGCCGCTCCGTACTGGAGCGGTCGCCGCTGCATCGGCTGCCCGACCAGGTCCTGCAGTGGGGCCTGAGCGCGCTGGCTGCCGGCGTGCTGGTCCTGATCGCGTACTTCTTCATCCGGCTGATCGGGCAGTCGTCGACGGCGTTCAGCCACATCGGCTTCCTCAACTTCTTCGTTCGAGACAACTGGGACGTCTCGCAGCTGCAAGCGTCAGGGGCGTGCTCGGCCTCCGGCAACGCGGCATGCACATTCGGGGCCTGGGCGCTGGTCCTCGGGACGCTGATCACGTCTGCGATCGCGCTGATCATCGGGGTCCCCGTCGCGATCGCAACCGCGCTGTTCGTCACCGAGCTCTGCCCGCGGCGTTTCCGGGGCGCGCTGGCGATCCTCGTCGACCTACTGGCGGCGGTGCCATCGGTCGTGTACGGCCTGTGGGGCGTGTTCGTGCTGATCCCGCGCCTCAAGCCGTTTCAGCAATGGCTGGCCGACACGTTCTCGTTCCTGCCGTTCGTCGGCGGCACGGTGGCCGGGCCAAGCTATTTCATCGCGGGGCTGATCCTCGCGATCATGATCCTCCCGATCGTGTCGGCGATCGCGCGAGAGGTGATCTCGACCGTGCCGTCCGAGCACAAGGAGGCGGCGTTGGCACTCGGAGCAACGCGCTGGGAGATGATCCGGATCGCGGTGCTCCCGTACTCGCGGGCCGGCATCACCGGCGGAGCGATGCTCGGTCTGGGCCGCGCGATCGGCGAGACGATCGCGGTCGTGCTCGTGATCGGCAACTCGCCGAAGCTCGGAGACCAGATCTTCTCCCAGGGCTACACGCTGGCGGCCGTAATCGCCAACGAGTTCGGCGAAGCGGCCTCGACGCCCGTGTACCGATCTGCTCTGTTCGCGGCAGGACTCGTGCTGTTCGTGCTGACGCTGCTTGTGAACATCATCGCGCGGCGCTACGTGGTGCGGTCGACGACCGGCAAGCGCATGGCGGCTGACGTCGTCGCTTCGGACACAGCGGTCCAGGGGGCGGCGGCATGACGCAGCTGGCACCGATCAGCTCCAGGCGTCGGCGTACGGACGTGATCATGCGCGGCGTGCTCGGCGCCGCCACGATCGTGGCGCTCGTGCCGCTCGTGCTCGTCATCTACTACCTGTTCCACAAGGGCCTGTCCGCGTGGAGCAAGAACTTCTTCACGACCGACCCCAACGGCAACTTCCTCGGCTATCCCGGCGGGATCCGCTCAGCGATCCTCGGCACGATCGAGATCGTCGCGTTCGCGACGTTGATCTCCGTGCCGATCGGGATCGGCGTCGCCCTGTACCTGACCGAGTACGGCAAGGACTCCAAGTTCGCCAACGTCGTGCGCTACTTCGTCGACGTGATGACGGGTGTCCCGTCGATCGTGTTCGGCCTGTTCATCTACATCGTGCTGGTGCTCGCCCGGACTGGCGGCAGCACCTTCGCCGCGTGGAAGGGCTCCATCGCCCTGTCGCTGCTGATGCTGCCGATCGTCATCCGCTCGTCTGAGGTCGTGCTCCTGCTCGTCCCTGGGAGCTTGCGCGAGGCGGCGCTGGCGCTCGGCGCGCCGCGATGGCGCGTCGTGGCGCGCGTTGTGCTCCCGACGTCGCTTTCGGGGCTGGTGACGGGCGCGCTGCTGGCGGTCGCCCGTGGCGCGGGCGAGACGGCGCCGCTGCTGTTCACCGTCGCGTTCGCACAGTCGCTGACCGGGAACTTGAACCAGTCAATGAACTCGCTGCCGATCCAGATCTACAACGACATCCAGTCGCCGCGTGCCGAAGTTGTCACACGCGCCTGGGGCGCGGCGCTTACGCTGGTGCTGATGGTCCTGCTTCTCAACCTGATCGCGCGCGCCGCCTCGCGAAGGAGCCGCCTAGGATGAACCCCGAAATCGACACCAAGAACAAGGACGCGACTGACGTGTCTTCCCCTGACCAGCCCGCCGGCCAGCCGCAACAGACGGCTGAGCCCGCCCGTCGAGCTTCGACCGAAACCAAGCGCACCGCGCACTCCGTGACGGTGGAGAACCTGCGTGCCTACTACGGCGGTCAGGAATCCATCAAGGGAATGAGCATCAAGTTCCCGGCCAATGAGGTCACGGCCCTGATCGGCCCCTCCGGCTCGGGGAAGTCCACCGTCGTCCGCTGCATCAACCGCATGCACGAGGAGATCCCCGGAGCCCGCGCCGAGGGCAGGGTCATGCTCGATGACTTCGACGTCTACGACCCCAAGGTCGACGTCACGGCGGTGAGGCGAGCGATCGGGATGGTCTTCCAGAAGCCAAACCCATTCCCGACGATGTCGATCTTCGACAACGTGGCCGCGGGCCTGCGCCTGACCGGCACCAAGAGCGACAACCTCCGCGAGACGGTCCACAAGGCGCTGCGTGGGGTGGGCCTGTGGGGCGAGGTCAAGAACCGGCTGAACGAGCCGGGCATCGGCCTCTCGGGCGGCCAGCAGCAGCGTCTGTGCATCGCCCGGACGATCGCGATCGAGCCGGAGGTGATCCTGATGGACGAGCCGGCTTCGGCCCTGGACCCGGTATCGACGTTGAGGATCGAGGAGCTCGTCGAGGAGCTGAAGGAGCGCTACACGATCGTGATCGTCACGCACAACATGCAGCAGGCCGCGCGGATCGCCGACACCACGGCGTTCATGCTCGAGGGCGAGCTCATCGAGCACGGACCGACCAACAAGATCTTCACGACCCCCGAAGACGAGCGGACCGAGCGGTACGTCACTGGCAAGTTCGGATAGTGGAGGAGGCCCACTAGCCCATGCAGGAAACCCGTCACGCCTTTCGCGAAGCCCTGAAGGACCTCGAGCGCCAGACGCTCGGCGGGATGGACCTCGTGCTCCAGCAGCTCGACCGGGCGCTGGAGGCCCTCAGCTATCAGGACGTCGAGCTCGCCGGCATGGTCGTGGCCGACGACGACCGGATCGACGGCCGCTATCTCGAAGTCCACCAGGGGATCCTGTCGTTGCTGGCCAGGCAGGCGCCGGTGGCCGGCGACCTGCGGATCGTCGCGGCGCTGCTGCACGTGATCCGCTGCATCGAACGGATGGGGGACCAGTGCGTGAACATCGCCAAGCTGGTGCCGCTGTCCGGGCATGAGGCGCCGAAGGACAAGGACCTGCTCGATGCGATCGAGCGGATGGGCCAGCTGGCGCACTCCCAGGTCTCGCAGGCCAAGGATGCGTTCGCCAGTCGCAACGTGGATCTCGCTCAGGACCTGGTGCATCAGGACGAGGAGATAAACCGGCTCAACCGCGAGACCTTCAAGCGCGCGGTCGAGATCGGCGACGACGTCGAGCTGCGCGAATGGGCGATGTTCATGATCCTGGTCGCGCGCTGCCTGGAGCGCATCGGCGACAACACGGTCGACATCGCCGAGCAGACGGTGTTCGTGGTGACCGGCCTGTTCCGCGAGTTCGCCGACGCATCCACGCCTCCGGAGACCGCCACCACGAGCTGACGGCTTCACGCCCCTCGGCGGCCACTATGCTGGCGCCACCGTGGCGAGTCAGAAGTCAAAGCGCCGGTCGCGCAAGCGGCGTAATCCCGACTCGGCCCCGCGAGCGGTTCCCTCACAGCGGCGCTCGCAGCGAACCGAGGTCCGTGCGACGCCACCACCCTCCCAGCGAGCCCCGCGCAACCCGATGGGCGCGTACGGCGAGCGTCCACCCAGCCCGTTCGGCGGCCTGCCGATCTCGGAGATCGCGATTGCGATCGGAGCCGTCGGCCTGATCGTGGGCATCATCCAGGGCGGCGGGGCCGCGCTGATCGCCGGCGTGGCGGTGTGCACGCTGGGGGTCGTCGAGATCACCGCGCGCGAGCACTTCTCGGGCTACCGCTCGCACACGATCCTGCTGGCGGCACTGCCCGCCGTCGCCGCCGAGGTCGCGTTCGTGGCGATCGTCGGCGAGCCCAACCCACGCCTGTTACTGCTGCTGGTGATCGTCCCCGTGTTCTCGGTGACGTTCTGGTTTCTGCGAAAGCGCTTCCTGATCGCTAGACAGGCGCGCGTCGCTCGGCCGCCCACAGCGTGACGTCCTGCGCCTGGCTTTCGTCGGCGTCTACCGTCGGGACGCGCAGCGAGAAGATCGCTCCGCCGTCGGGAGCGTTTGACGCGTCCACCGAGCCGCCGAGCTGGACGGCGACCTGTCGAACGATCGCAAGTCCCAGGCCGCTGCCCTGGCGCCCGCGGCTGTTCTTGCCCCGGTAGAAGCGGTCGAACACGTACGGCAGGTCGGCCTCGTCCACCCCGGTGCCGTGGTCGCGCACGCGCAGGCCGTCGGCGTTGACGGTGACCTCCACTACGCCGTGCGGGGGAGAGTGCCGGGCGGCGTTGTCGAGCAGGTTGTTGGCGGCTCGCCCGAGCCGCTCCGGCACGCCCTCCACGGTTACCGGCTGCAGCGAGGCCTCGAACGCCACCTCGGGGTGGTCGCGCCGCGCGCGCGAGATTGACTCCTCGAGAATGCGATCGAGACGGACGTCCTCGACCATGTCGTGCGGAAGGTCACCTCGTGCGAGCTCGATCAGATCGGCGATCAGCGCGCTCAGCTCCTCGCTCTGCTCGACCACGTCGGCAAGCAGCCGCCGGCGGTCCTCCTCGGACAGCTGGCCGCCCGCGAGCAACACCTCGATGTTGGTGCGCAGGCTCGTGATCGGGGTGCGCAACTCGTGCGAGGCATCGGCGACGAGCTGGCGTTGGGCGCGCACCGAGTCGTCGAGCTCCTCGCGGGAGCCCTGGAGACGTTCGATCATCGCGTTGAAGCGCGTCGCGAGCTGGCCTACCTCGTCGTCGGCGTGGACGTGGATGCGGCTGGTGAGGTCCTCAGTCTCGGAGATGTGCTCGGCCGTCTGCGCGACCTCGGCAAGCGGCGCGAGCACCTGGCGCGCGGCGAGCTTTCCGAGCACCGCCGCCAGCGCGACACCGCCGGCGCACAGCACGAACAGGATCAGGCGCAGTCGCGAGAGGACGTGATCGATGCCGTTGAGCGGGCGCGCGAGCTGGACCGCCCCCGATTCGGACTGCAACCCGACCGTGACGTCCACGGGCATGATCAGCTCGCGCAGGTGGCTGTCGCCGACCTGGACGTCCTTGAGGTAAGTGACCTGGTTGCCGGCGGCGACGTCGCGCACCTGCGAGTCGATCGGCAGGTTGAAGTCGCCCTCGCGCTGGTTGTCGGCCGTCACGACCTGGAAGTACTGCGCGGGTCCACCCATATTCGGAGGGATCCCGGGAAGCTGCTGGTCCAACGCACGCGCGCCAACCCGCTCAACCGCGGTGGCCTGCGCGCGCAGCGCGTCATCGACCTGCCCGCGCAGCTGGGTGCGGACCACCCAGTAACAGACGAGCGCCGCCAGCACGATCGCCACTGCGGTCGTCGCCGCGGCCACGTAGGAGATCCGGCGACGCAGTGACAAACCCGGCCGCTCCGATCAATCCCGCAGCACGTACCCGACACCCCTGACCGTGTGCAGCAGGCGCGACTCGCCGCCGGCCTCGGTCTTGCGGCGCAGGTACCCCATGTACACGCCGAGTGCGTTGGACGTGGGTCCGAAGTCGTATCCCCACACGTGCTCGAAGATCGTCGACCGCGTCAGCACCTGGCGAGGGTGGCGCAGGAACAGCTCGAGCAGCAGAAACTCGGTCTTGGAGAGCTCGATCAGGCGGTCGCCGCGGTGGACCTCGTGGGCCACCGGGTCCAGCACCAGGTCGGCGTAGGACAGCACCTCGCCTTCGGCGCCGTCGCCGGAGCGTCGCAGCAGCGCCCGCAGCCGCGCCTGCAGCTCGCGCAGCGCGAACGGCTTGACCAGGTAGTCGTCGGCGCCGACGTCCAGGCCCTCGACGCGATCGTCGATTGCATCGCGCGCAGTGAGCATCAGGATCGGCGTCCGGTCGCCGGCCTTGCGCATGCGGCGGGCCAGTTCGAGGCCGTCGAGGCGCGGCATCAGAACGTCGAGGATGATCGCGTCGGCGGGGCTGCGCGCGAGCACGTCCAGGGCCTCTTCGCCGTCGGCGGCGAGCTCAACCTCGTAGTTGTCGAGCTTCAGCGCGCGCTCGAGCGCCCGCCGGACCGCGGGCTCGTCATCGACTACCAGTACACGCGCCATGGCATTGATGATGGGCGTTTCACGTAAGCGTTCTTGAAGAAGGGTAATGGCCTTCGGGACCGTTAACGGCCTCAGTTCGGGATCATCGGTCCAGGATGTCGCTCAGCTCGTATCGGAAGAAGCGCGATTTCAAGCAGTCCCCCGAGCCCGGAGGTCAGCCCGGTGCTGCTCAACCCAGCGGCGACGACGGGTGCCGGTTTGTCGTGCAGCAGCATGCGGCTACTCGGCTGCACTGGGACCTGCGGTTGGAGCACGACGGGGTGCTGGCGTCGTGGGCGGTGCCGAACGGGATCCCGCCCGATCCGGCGGACAACAGGTTGGCAGTACGCACAGAGGACCACCCGCTCGAGTACCTGGAGTTCCATGGCGAGATCCCCAAGGGCCAGTACGGCGCCGGCACGATGACGATCTGGGACGCCGGCACGTTCGAGCTGCACAAGTGGGAGGCGCGCAAGGTCGAGGTCACGTTCCACGGCGAGCGGCTGCACGGCCGCTACGGGTTATTCGTGATCGGGCGCGACGAGGCGACCAAGCAGGACTGGATGATCCACCGGATGGATCCGCCGGACGACCCGGATCGAGTCCCGATGCCTGAGCGCCTGGTCCCGATGATGGCGCGGCCCAGCGACGAGCTCCCGAGACCGGAGCGGGGGTGGTCGTATGAGGTCAAGTGGGACGGAGTGCGCGCGATCGCGTACGTGCAGCCCGGCCGCCTGCGCCTGGAGAGCCGCAACCTCAACGAGATCACCGACGCGTATCCCGAGGTCCGCGGCATCCTGACCGATCTGGGCATGCACGAGGCGGTGCTCGACGGCGAGATCGTCGCCTTCGACGACAACGGGCGGCCCAGCTTCGAACGTCTGCAGCGGCGGATGCACGTGGCCGCGCCCAACGCAGTCCGCAGGCTGATGGGGTCGGTGCCCGTCGTCTACGCGATCTTCGACGTGCTGTATCTCGACGGACGCTCGCTGATGGACCTCCCGTACACCGAGCGGCGCGAGCGGCTCGAGCAACTCGAGCTGGGAGGGCCGGCCTGGCGCGTGCCCAGCGTGCATCGCGACGCCGGCAAGCGCCTGCTGGAGGCGACCGCCTCGCAGGGCCTCGAGGGGGTCGTCGCCAAGCGCCTGGATTCCCACTACGAGCCGGGCCGCCGGACCGGGGCGTGGCTGAAGATCAAGCACACCCACCGTCAAGAGCTCGTGATCGGCGGCTGGATCCCCGGCGAGGGCCGCCGCGCGCGGCGGATCGGTGCGCTGCTGATGGGCTACCACCGCGACGGCACGTTCGTTTACGCGGGGCGCGTGGGAACCGGGTTCACCGAGAAGACCCTGAACGAGCTGCACGGCAAGCTCGATCCGCTGCGACGCGACACGTCGCCGTTCGGATCCGCTCCAAAGCTCCCGCGCGAGGCGGTGTTCGTCGAGCCGTCCCTGGTGGCGGAGATCGAGTTTCGCGAGTGGACGAACGAAGGGGTGCTGCGGGCGCCCTCGTTCAAGGGCCTTCGCGAGGACAAGTCGCCGCGCGACGTCGTGCTGGAGGGGTCAGGGCAGGAGGCCGCCGACGGCGTCGACCCGAGCTCTCCGGAGGCCCTGTTCGACGAGGTCGAGCAGCTGCCCGAGGGCGCCGTCGGCGTGCTGACCGAGGGGCGGAGGCTGAAGATCTCCAACTGGGACAAGGTCCTGTACCCCGAGACCGGGTTCACCAAGGGCGACCTCGTCGCGTACTACGCCCGGATCGCGCCGATCGTGCTCCCGCACCTGCACGACCGCCCGCTGACCCTCAAGCGCTATCCCAACGGCGTCGACAGCCAGTACTTCTACGAGAAGCAATCGCCCTCGCACCGGCCCGAGTGGGTGCAGACCGTGAAGCAGGGTTCGATCAACTACACGCTCGCCCAGGACCGGCCCACGCTCGTGTGGCTCGCCAACCTGGCCGACATTGAGCTGCACACGTCGCTGTCGCTGGCGCACGGGCCTGAGCAGCCGACGATGCTCGTGTTCGACCTGGATCCCGGCGCGCCCGCCGGGATCGTCGAGTGCTGCCGCGTGGGGATGGTGCTGCACGGGCTGTTCGATCAGATCGGGCTGCAGAGCTTCGCCAAGACGTCGGGATCCAAGGGCCTGCAGGTGTACGTTCCGCTCAACACCGAGACCGGCTACGACCAGACCAAGCCGTTCGCCCGGCGGATCGCAGAGCTGCTCGAGCAGCGGATGCCCGAGCTCGTCGTGTCGCGGATGACCAAGCGGCTGCGCCCAGGCAAGGTGCTGGTCGACTGGAGCCAGAACGACATCCACAAGACCACCGTCAACGTCTACTCGGTGCGGGCCCGCGAGCGCCCCACCGTCTCCACGCCGGTGAGCTGGGACGAGGTCGCCGACGCCCAGCGCAACGGTGACGGAGAGCTGCTGGCGTTCGACACCGACCAGGTGCTCGAGCGCGTGCTCGAGCTCGGCGACCTGTTCGCGCCGGTGGCCAGCCTTCGGCAACGGCTCCCACCGATCGGCTGAGCCCGCATGGCGCGACCGCTCAATCTGGTCGTCGTCGCCGTGAGCGCCGCGGCGCTGACCGGTTGCGCCCGAACGACGCTGCTGATCAACCACAACGAGGGCACGAAGACGTCGGCGGCGTCCACCACCACCACCACCGGCACCACGACCACGGGCACCCCGACCACCACGACGGCGCCGAGTCCCGCCGCGGTGGCGTACCTCGCGGCGCTGAGCCGCGAGCAGGCCAAGCTCGCCGCGGCCGAACGCAAGATCCCCCGGCGGCCTCGCACGCCTGCCGGGCTGGCGCGCTCGATCCAGCTGCTCCGCGCCGCGATCGTGCGGCTCGGACACGACCTGCAGGCGATCTCCCCGCCTGTCCAGGTGGCGTCGCAGCATGCACAGCTCGTGTCGATCATGCAGACGTACGCCGACCGGCTCGCCGCCGCGGCGGGCACAGCCGTGAAGCCCGGTGGCCAGCTTCGAGCGGCAAACATGCTGATCAGCGCGACGACCGCGGCGAGCCAGGCGTTCAGCTCGACGGTCAGCCAGATCAGCTCCGCGTTGCACTGAACACACGACACGCGGGCCGCCGCTTTAGGATGATGGCCGCATGGATCAGATCACGCTGCGAAACCGTCTTCTAGTCGCCACGAACATGTGGCGCGAGGCGACGGGCGACCCGCTCCCGAAGCTGCCGCCCGGCGACCCCGCCGACCAGATCCAGAGCTTCGAGCTGAAGATCGTCGACCGCCTGTGGGAAGGCGCGACGCCCGAAAACGCGCGCGAGGTGGCCGATCGCACGTGGGACCTGGTCCACGACCGCGAGGACTCAGATCCGGTCAAGCAGCGCGTCGTCGAGTGCCATCAGGCGCTGGCCCGGATGACGCGCCTGGGCGACTAGCCCGGTCGCGTTCATGCACCACCAGCGCCACTACACGCTCGAGCAGGCCAGCGCCGTGCGGGGATGGGTGACGGAGCGGATCGACTCGATCCGCCGCTCGCAAGCGAGCCTCGTCGAGCTCGGCGCTCAGGCGCGCACGGCAATCAGCTCGCTCGATCCGCAGACCGGCGGCTCGTATCCGGGCAGGGAGGTTGCGGCGGCGCTGGTCGCCCTCAGCCGCGCGCTGAACGAGCTCGACGCGGTCGACGTGGTCGTGCGCGACGTCGAACGCGGGCTAGTCGACTTCCCGGCGCTTCGCGGCGGGGAGGAGGTCTACCTCTGCTGGCTGGTAGACGAGGACGAGATCCGCTTCTGGCACGCACCCGATGCGGGCTTCGCGGGTCGCCAGCCGCTGTAGCTACGTGATGCTCGGGGCGACCTCGGAGTGCGCGAGCTGGTTGCGTGGCAGGCCGGCGGCCGCGTAGGCGTCGACCTCGTCGAGCGTCTCGCGATCGAGCAACGCGGCGACCAGCGAGTCGAGGTTCGGCCGATGTTCCCGCAACAGCTCGGTGACCTCTTCGTGGGCGGACTCGACGATGCGCTTGACCTCCGAATCCACGACCCGCTGCGTCGCCTCCGAGGTCTCGGAGGCGCCGGGCAGCAACGGTCCCATGCCGTCGCGGGGGATTACCGCGATCGGCCCGATCGCGCGGCTCATTCCCCACCGTCCGACCATGTGGCGCGCGATCTCCGTGAGCTGCTGGATGTCCGACTCGGCGCCCGTCGTCAGGTCGCCGAGCACGATCTCCTCGGCGGCCCGGCCGCCGAGCGCGACCTTGATCCGCGCCAGCAGGTACGCCTCGTCGAAGTTGAAGCGATCTGCGTCGGGCGCTGAGAACGTCACGCCCAGCGCCTGGCCGCGGGGGATGATCGACACCTTGCGCACGGGGTCAGCGCCAGGCGTGAGCATTCCGACGATCGCGTGGCCCGCCTCGTGGTAGGCGGTGCGCCGCCGGTCGTCCTCGGACAGCATCACCTTGCGCTCCGCGCCGAGCACGATCCGCTCGAGCGAGTCGGAGAAGTCGTCGCCGGCCACCTGCTTGTGGTTGCGCCGCGCGGCCAGCAGTGCCGCCTCGTTGACGAGATTGGCGAGATCGGCGCCGACCATCCCGGGAGTCGACGCGGCCAGCGCGCCGAGGTCGATGCCCTCGTCGAGCGGAACCGAGCGGGTGTGGACACGGAGGATCGCCTCCCGCCCCGCGCGGTCGGGTGGCTGCACCGAGACGCGGCGATCGAAGCGGCCCGGGCGCAGCAGCGCCGGGTCGAGGATCTCGGGGCGGTTCGTCGCGGCGAGCACGATCACCCCGCTGCGCGGGTCAAAGCCGTCCATCTCGGTCAGGATCTGGTTCAGCGTCTGCTCGCGCTCGTCGTGGCCGCCGGTGATGTTCGAGCCGCCGCCCGCCCGCGAGCGCCCGATCGCGTCGAGCTCGTCGATGAAGATGATCGCGGGCGAGGCAGCCTTTGCCTGCTGGAAGAGATCGCGCACGCGCGAGGCGCCGACCCCGACGATCATCTCGACGAACTCCGACGCCGACATCTGGAAGAACGGAACGCCCGCCTCGCCGGCGACCGCGCGAGCGAGCAGCGTCTTGCCCGTCCCGGGCGCGCCGCTGAGCAGGACGCCGCGCGGGATCCGGCCGCCGAGCTTCAGGTACTTGTCGGGGTTCTTGAGGAAGTCGACGATCTCCGTCAGCTCGTCCTTGGCCTCGTCGATCCCCGCCACGTCGGCGAACGTCACCGGCTGCTCGGCGGCCTCGACGCGGCGAGCGCGCGAGCGCCCGAACGACATCAGGCCACCCGCGCCGCCTCCAGCGGCGGCAGCACGCCTAATCAGGAACACGAACAGCAGGACGAGCAGCAGCGTCGGACCGAATCCGAAGATCAAGCTGGTGAGGAACGAAGGGCCGGTGTCGGGATTGTTGGCGTCGATCGTGACGTTGTGGGTCTGAAGCAGCGACGACAGCTCTGAGTTGTTGGCAAACGACGGCACCTGGGTGGAGAAGTACTTGGTCGCCTCCACGCCCTGCTCGTCGGGCGGGTACTTGACCGCCGCCTTGAACGCTCCCTGGATCGAGTCGCCCGTCGAAGAGATCGCGGTGACGTTGTTCGCCTTGACCTGCGCGAGGAAGGTGGGGCTGTAGGGGATCCGCACGCGCGCGTTGGGCTTGAGGACCTGTGAGGAGATCCACAGGTTCAGCGCCAGCGCGCCGACAATCAGCCCCGCGATGATCCAGCGCTGATTGCGCCTGGGAGACGGAGTGCCCTGTTGGGGGCGGGCCTGGCCGCGCGGCGGCGGCGTTACCCGCCAGCCCGGCCCGGGCGCGGGCGTGTTCCCCCGTTCCCGCTGTGGCGCGTCACGGCGCTGGGGGTCGTCGCTCATCCCCTGATTGTGGCAAGCGCCATCCGCCGCTTATGAAGGTCTTCAGTGAAGGAGACTCAGATCTGGGCCCAGGTGAGCTAGAGCGTTTCCAGGCGAGTGCGGAAGGTGTCGGCGCCTTCGACGCTGGCGCCGGCGGCCCACGCCTGGTCAGCGAGGCCGCGGTCCGAGGTGACCACGCGCACGCGGCTCGGGTCGGGGTCGGCGCGAAGGATCCGCACGATCTCGTCGTCGGCCGCGTTGCGCTTGGGCTTGGGGGCGTGCGCCACGACGATCACGGTCGACCGGATCGGGGGCGACGGCGGGCGCTCGAACACGACGGTGACATCCTCGCCGTCACTGGCGGCCCACCGCTCCAGCATGTCGACGAGCTTCAGCATCGCCGCGTCGCGGTCCTTCCACCAGGCATCCGGGCGGGTTCCGATCACGTTCATGCCATCAACGATCCAGCGCATGGGTTGCTCTCGAGGGTAGAGGGGCTGTTGGGCTCGGCTGCGAACTGTCGCGTTTTAACCGCGATAGGCGCGGTCAGAACGCGACACTTCAGTCCTCGGCCCCGGGATCACGGCGCTCCCGCTTGCGTGTCGACTGGCGGCGCTTGCTGTCCAGCCGGCGCTGCACCGACGCCCGGGTCGGCTTCGTCGCATGACGCGGCCGCGCGACGCGCAGCGCCGACGTGAGCCGGCGCTGGAGGCGCTGCAGCGCGAGCTCGCGGTTGCGGATCTGGCTGCGCTCGTCCTGCGCCACGGCGATCACGCGCGGGCCCAGCCGAGCGATCACGCGGCGCTTCTGCTCGTCGGTCAGCGCGGCCGAACCGGCGACGTCGAAGATCGCCTCGATCCGCGAGGCGGTGACGTTGGCGTGCTGGCCTCCCGGCCCAGACGAGCGCGAGGCGCGCAATGTGATCTCCCGCAGCGGAATCGCGGCGTGACGTCCGATTGGCATGGGGTCTTCCATCGTCCCCAAAGGATGCCCTGATCCAGTAGCACACGAGGCGACGAATACGCGGGCACGCGTGATATTTTGCGCGCCTGTAAGGCCGTCCGAGTGTTCGGATGGCGAACACAGCTGGTGCAGGCCCCCGGGGTACATGTCAAACAGCAAAACCTCCGGTAGCAGCACTTCAAGCTACGGAGGAGTCAGTCATGCCTACTGGAACAGTCAAGTGGTTCAGTGACGAGAAGGGTTTCGGCTTCATCACGCCAGACGAGGGAAGCCGCGACCTCTTTGTCCATCACTCGAACATCAACGTAGACGGCTACCGGTCGCTGGCGGAGGGCGCGAAAGTGTCCTACGAAGAAGAGGCCGGGCCCAAGGGCCCGAAGGCCGTCAACGTCAACAAGATCTAGCTACCGAGACACGAGGGCCGACCGGCTCTCGGCCTTCCCAGGGCGCACCCGCCGGCCCGGCTAGCATCGCCGGGATGGCGGACTGGGTAACGATCTCCTCGCTGGCGACCGCGGGTGGCACGCTTGTGCTCGCGGTCGCGACGTTCAGCTCGGTCAAGTCGGCCAACCGTTCGACGCGTCTGGCCGAGCGGTCGCTGCTGGCCGGCCAGCGCCCGATCCTGATCCCGACGCACGAGGACGACCCGACGCAGATGGTCCGGTTCGGCGACGGCATCCTGATCCACGTTCGCGGCCACGCCGGCACGATCGAACTGCAGCGCGAGAACCTGTACATGGGGATCAGCGTTCGCAACGGCGGCAACGGGCTGGCGCTGATTCAGGGGTGGCGCGTCGAAGTCGCCGACCAGACGAGCAACCAGCCGCCCCCGACAGACGAATTCCGCAGGCAGCAACGCGACATCTACATCCCACCGGGCGAGGTCGGCTTCTGGCAGGGCGCGATCCGCGACCGATCGGATCCCGCCTACGACGAGATCCAGTCCGCGATGCGGTCGGGTAGTCGGGTTTCGGTCGACCTGATCTACGGCGACTACGAGGGCGGCCAGCGAACGATCGCCCGGATCGGGCTGACCAAGGACGGCGACGACGACCGCGACGACTACCTGGCGGAGGTCGGGCGCTACTGGAACATCGACGGCATCGATCCACGCGAGCGGCCCGAGGCGCCGCCCGAGCTGTCACCTTGAAGCGCCTCGCGTGTACCAATCACAGCCCGTCTAGCCTCCCCCTTACAATCGGTAACCGGGTGAGTCAGGCGCAAGACGCGGAAGGTACGAGGGCATGACCAAGACGATTGAGGAGCGCGAGCGGGTTGTGGTCCGCTTCGCGGGAGACTCCGGCGACGGCATGCAGCTGGTCGGGAGCCGCTTCACCGACGCGACCGCGATTCTGGGCAACGACTTGGCGACGCTGCCGAACTTCCCGGCCGAGATTCGCGCGCCCGCCGGCACGCTCGCCGGGGTGTCGGCATTCCAGATCCACTTCGCCTCGCGCGACATCCTGACTCCGGGGGACGCGCCGAACGTGTTGGTCGCGATGAACCCCGCCGCGCTGAAGGCCAACCTTCCGGAGCTCGAGCGCGGCGCAACGATCATCGTCAACGAGGACGCCTTCACGAAGCGCAACCTCGAGAAGGCCGGCTACAGCGCCAACCCGCTCGAGGACGGGTCGCTGAGTGCCTACCGGCTTCACCGGATACCGATGACGAGCCTGACCACGAAGGCCGTCGAGGAAATCGAGGACGCGTCCACGCGGGACGCCGGCCGCGCCAAGAACCTGTTCGCGCTCGGCGTGCTGTCGTGGCTGTACGGCCGGCCGACGGACGTCACCAAGCGCTGGATGGAGCAGAAGTTCGGGCGCACGCCCGCCGTGCTGGAAGCGAACCTCGCCGCGTTCAACGCCGGCTGGTCGTTCGGGGAGACCACCGAGCTGCTCGACGTGCAGTACCGGGTCAACCCCGCGACCGACGTGCGGCCGGGCACCTACCGAAACGTCAACGGGACCACCGCGCTGGCGCTCGGCCTGGTCGCCGCCAGCGTGCGCAGCCGGTTGCCGCTGCTGCTGGCCAGCTACCCGATCACCCCCGCCTCCGAGTTGCTGCACGAGCTGTCGCGCCACACCAGCTTCGGGGTGCGCACGATCCAGGCCGAGGATGAGATCGCCGCCGCCGGGATGGCGCTGGGCGCCGCGTTCGGCGGCCGTCTCGGCGTCACCGCCACGAGCGGCCCGGGAATGGACCTCAAGGCCGAGACGATCGGCCTCGCGGTAGCGCTGGAGCTGCCGATGGTGGTCGTCGACGTGCAACGCGCGGGCCCGTCGACCGGGATGCCCACCAAGACCGAGCAGTCCGACCTGCTGATGGCGCTGTACGGCCGCCACGGCGAGTCGCCGCTGCCGGTGATCGCGCCAAGCACGCCGGGCGGATGCTTCGACGCAGCGTTCGAGGCGGTCAGCGTGGCCGTTCGTTATCGCACGCCGGTGATCCTCCTGTCGGACACGTTCCTGGCGTCTTCGTCGGAGCCGTGGCTGGTTCCCGACGTGGGCGCCCTGCCGGCGATCGACCCGGACTTCGCGGCGGCGCGCGACGGCGAGGACGAGCCGGAGTTCCTGCCCTACGGTCGCGACGAGGAGCTGGCACGACCGTGGGCGATCCCGGGGACCCCGGGCCTGCAGCACCGCATCGGCGGTTTGGAGAAGACCGACGGCACCGGCAACATCTCCTACGACGGCGCCAACCACCAGCTGATGACGGATCTGCGCGCCGCCAAGGTCGATGGGATCGAGGTCCCGCCGCTCGAGGTCGACGCCGATCCCGACGCGACCCTGCTGGTGCTCGGCTGGGGCTCGAGCGAGGGATCGATTCGTGCCGGCGTGCGGCGCGCGAGGCTGGCCGGTCACAAGGTCGCCTGCGCGCACATCCGCCACCTTCACCCGCTGCCGCCAAACACCGGCGACGTGCTGCGGTCGTTTGACCGAGTGGTGGTCCCGGAGATGAACACCGGCCAGCTGGCACAGGTCCTGCGTGCCAAGTACCTGGTCGATGTCGAGTCCTTCTGCAAGGTGCAGGGCCTGCCGCTTTACGCGGCGGAGATCGAACGCGAGATCGCGGAGCGTCAATGAGCGTCGTAACGAACGGCCACGCAGGCAGCGGCGGGGCCGCCCCGCTGGGCAAGGCCGACTTCCAGTCAGACCAGGAGACCAGGTGGTGCCCCGGTTGTGGGGACTACGCGGTGCTGTCGGCCGTCCAGCAGTTCATGCCGGAGCTTGGGATCCCGCCGGAGCGGATCGTGTTCATCACCGGCATCGGCTGCGCGGGACGGTTCGCGTACTACATGAACACGTACGGGATGCACGGCATCCACGGCCGCGCGCCGGCGCTGGCCACGGGCCTGGCGTCGACCCGCCCGGACCTCTCGATCTGGGTCGTCTCCGGCGACGGCGACGCGCTGTCGATCGGCGGCAACCACCTGATCCACGCGCTCCGTCGCAACGTACCGCTGAAGATCCTGCTGTTCAACAACCAGATCTACGGCCTCACGAAGGGACAGGCGTCCCCGACGTCCGAACTCGGCAAGATCACCAAGTCCACGCCGTTCGGTGTCGCCGACCACCCCTTCAACCCGGTGGCGCTCGCGCTCGGCGCGGAGGCCTCGTTTGTAGCGCGGACGATCGACCGCGACCGCAAGCACCTGACCGAGGTGCTGCGCGCGGCGGCCACCCACGAGGGCGCCTCGCTGGTCGAGATCTATCAGAACTGCCCGGTGTTCAACGATGGCGCCTTCGCGGCGCTGACCGAGAAGGACGTCAAGGACGCAAACCAGATTCGTCTGGAGCCGGGCAAGCCGATCCGCTTCGGGGTCGAGGGCGAGCGTGGGGTAGCCCGGGGCAACGACGGAGGCCTGGCGATCGTCGACGTGGTCGACGTGGGCGAGGATGCGCTGATCGTCCACGATCCTCACCGTGCCGACCCGGGCTTGGCGTTCTCGCTCGCGCGGCTGGCCGAGGACCCCACCGGGCCGACGCCGATCGGCATCTTCCGCGACGTCGAGCGCCCGGTGTTCGGGCGTACGGGGCCCCCGGTGGACGCGGCGGCCAACGACGAGGAGCTCGCCGAGCTGATGCTCGGCAGCGACACCTGGTCGGTCGCCTGACCGCCGTCGCGCCCTGAGTACCCTCAGGGGTGTGAGTGCCCCCGAACTTGAGCTGCTGTGGTGGGAAGGCTGCCCCTCGACCGAGCGGGCGCTGGCCGAGCTGCGCGAGGCGCTCCGAGACGTCGGTCTCGGCGATGCCGAGATCCGGACCCGCGAGATCGATACCGACGCCGACGCCGAGCGAGCCGGTTTTCGAGGCTCCCCGACGATATTGATCGACGGCGAGGACTTCGCGGGAGCCGACGGCGACGAGATCGGCCTGGGCTGTCGCGTCTACCGGCGACGCGACGGCAGGATCTCGCCTACACCAGACCCTGACGACCTGCGCGAGGCGCTCAAGCAAGCCGCCGCGCGCGAGAGGTGATCACATGAGCGTTGCGATCGGAGACAAGGCCCCGGAATTCGAGCTGCCCGACACCGAGGGCGCATCCTGGTCGGCGCCCAACGGCGACGGCGCGAACGCCACCGTGGTGGTGTTCACCTGCAACCACTGCCCGTACGCGCTCGCGTGGCATGACCGCATCGCGCAGGCGGCGCGGGACTACGCGGAGCGGGGGGTGCGCTTTCTGGCGATCAGCTCAAACGACGCCGAGCGCTACCCGCGCGACTCATACGACGCGATGAAGGCACGCGTGGCCAAGGAGGACTGGCCGATGCCGTACCTCTACGACCAGACGCAGGAGGTCGCGCGCGCGTACGGCGCCAAGACCACTCCGGACCTGTTCGTGGTCGACTCCGAGGGACGCCTGGCTTATCGGGGCGCGCCCGACTCCGACTACGACGACCCGGGCCAGGAGGCGCAGTGGCTGCGCGACGCGCTCGACGCGGTACTCGGCGGCGAGCAGCCCGCGCGCGCGGAGACCAAACCCGTCGGCTGCTCGATCAAGTGGAAGGCGTAGAGGCGCCGCGGCCCTAGGCCACGTGGCCGCCGTCTGGCTCCAGCGGAAGCCCGGCGGCCGCCCAGTCCAGCAGCCCGCCCTCCATGTTGTGGGCGTCATAACCGGCGCCACGGAAGGCCTCGGTGGCCATCGCCGAGCGGCTGCCTGACCGGCAGTAGAACACGATCGGCCGGTCGCGGTCGATCGTCTCGGCCTGGGTGGCGAGCTCGGTGAGGACCACCAGGCGGTCGCCGGCGATCCGACCAGCGTCGTGCTCGTAGGGCTCGCGGACGTCGATTAACTGGATTACGCCGCGCTGCAGCAGCTCTGAGACCTGCTGAGGGGTGAGGTCCGAGTCCATGTGCTTGAGGGTAGCGACGGGCCGACATCCGTCGCGGGCGTTCGATACTGTGCCGCGCGAGCAAGAAACCATGCCGAGTCTCCGGTCGCCATGCGGCCGGGGAACGGGGGACCCACGGGGGCCAGCCGGCCCCGGGGGCGAATCGCAGGAATTCCTGCGTAGCGCAAGCTCTTTCAGCGCGAGCCCGACAGCTAACCCCGTAGGCGCAAGAAAGAGAAAGGGCTCACTGTTGGCTTACCCAGTTGTTGGACGCGTAATCCTCTCGGCCGGGATCGCGACCACCATCGCTACGTTCTCATTCGCCGCGACTGCCTCCGCCGACGGCGGCGGGGCGTCGGCCGGCGGATCGGCGCCTGCCAAGCAGGTTGTCAAGCAATCGGTCTACAGGGGGGACTCGAGGCACATGGGTGACCGCCTGCTCCGCGAGGGCATGAGCGGTCACGACGTGCGGGTCCTGCAGGACTTCCTCACGCGCGACGGCTTCCCCACCACGATCGACGGCCAGTTCGGTCCGGGCACGCTGCGCAACGTGATCAAGTTCCAGCGCTCGGCGCACATGCGACCTAACGGCATCGTGAGCTATGACGTCCAGAAGGCTCTGCGGCTCGCGGTCGCGGGCAAGACCCGGTCGGTGGTCTCCAGCGCTCCGGGCGCCAAGGCCGTCCGGAATTCCGACGGCACCGTCAGCGCGCCTGCCAGCGCGCCGACCGCCGTGAGGAACGCGATCGCCGCGGCCAACAAGATCGCGTTTACGCCGTACGTGTTCGGCGGCGGTCACGGCAGCTTCAACTCCAGCGGCTACGACTGCTCGGGGTCGGTCAGCTACGCCCTGCACGGCGGCGGTCTGCTGTCCTCGCCCGAGGACTCAAGCCAGCTCGAGTCCTACGGCAGCTCCGGACCCGGCCAGTGGATCACGATCTGGGCCAACTCCGGCCATACGTACATGCAGATCGCGGGTCTGTTCTTCGACACGTCCGGCGCGCCCGGCCGCAACGGCGACCGCTGGTCGCGGACGAACCCATCGGGCACGAGCGGCTACGTCGTGCGCCACCCCTCGGGCTACTAGTCCCTGCTCATCGACAAAGGCGTTTTGTGCCGTTATATGCGGTACTGAACGCCTTTGTCAGTTGAGCCGCTCGATCAGCATCGCCTGGCCCATCCCGCCGGCCACGCACATCGACTCGATCCCGTAGGTCCCGTCGAGCTTGCGCAGGCCGTTGAGCAGCGTGGTCATGATCCTCGCGCCGGTCATCCCGAACGGGTGACCGAGCGCGATCGCACCGCCGAAGGGGTTGAGCTTCTCGTCGGCGATCCCGAGCTCGTCCTTACACGGGACGATCTGCGCCGCGAAGGCCTCGTTGATCTCGACGATGTCGATGTCGTCGATCTTCATGCCCGTCTGCTCGAGCAGCGCCCGGATCGCCGGGATCGGGCCGAGGCCCATGATCTCCGGGCGGATTGCGGCGACGGTCGAGGCCAGGATCCGCGCCTTGGGCTCGAGCCCGAGCTCCTTTGCCCTGTCCTCTGACATGACGAGCACGGCGGCGGCGCCGTCGTTGAGGGGGCAGGCGTTGCCCGCGGTCACGGTGCCGTCGGGCTTGAACGCCGGCTTGAGCTTGGCGAGCACCTCCATCGTCGTCCCGGCCCGGGGGCCGTCGTCCTTCGTGACCACGGTGTCCGGGACGTCGACCTCGTTGCCCTCCTTGTCGACGTCCTTGTGCGCAGGCACCGGCACCGGGACGATCTCCGCGTCGAAGTGGCCCGAGTCGCGCGCGTCGACCGCTCGGCTCTGGGAGATCACGGCCCACTCGTCCTGCTGCTCGCGCGTGACGTTACACCGCTGTGCGACGTTCTCGGCGGTCATCCCCATCGGGATGTAGACGTCGTACGCGGAGCCGTTGGAGCCGTTGAGCTGAGGGTGCTTGGTCTCCTCCATCATCCCCGCGCCCAAGCCGGCGCGCGAGACCGCCTCGACGCCGGCGGCGATGTACTGGTCGCCCTCGCCCGCCTTGATCGCGTGAAACGCCATCCGGATCGTCTGCAGCGACGATGCGCAGAAGCGGTTGACCGTGCACGCGGGGACGTGGTGGTCGAGGCCGGCCAGCAGCGAGGCGTTGCGGCCGACGTTGTAGCCCTGCTCGCCGATGCTCGAGGCCGCGCCCATCATCACGTCCTTGGTCTGCGAGAAGTCGACGTCCGGGTTTCGCTCGATCAGCGTGCGGATCGGTAGAGCCGCGAGGTCGTCGGCGCGCACGGTCTTGAGCGAGCCCTTGCCGGCTCGGCCGATGGGGGTTCTGATGGCGTCGACGATGACGGCTTCTGGCATGTGGATCGCTCCTGCTCGTTTCGGGATGGGAGCCGGATCGTAGTTGCCGCGGACCCTCGCCGCGCAGTAGGCTGCGCGCGGGCTAAGGAGGCACCAAGGGAGCCGTTCAGAGGGGGCACGTAGGGATGAGGTACCGGGGAGCACTTGGCTGGCTGGTTGGCCTGACGGCGATGCTGGCGGCGCCGGCCGTGGCGCAAGCCGCCACGGTGAACAGCACGGCGGACAGCGGCCCAGGCTCGCTGCGCGACGCGATCGCCGCGTCGGCGAGCGGGGAAACGATCAACTTCGACGCCTCCCTGACCGGTCAGACGATCACGCTGACGACCGGCGCGCTGATGGTCACCCACAGCCTGACGATCTCCGGGCCCGGCGCGGCCAGCCTCACGATCAACGGCGGCAATCTGAGCTCGGTGTTCGACATCGATACTCCGGTGGGCTCGCACAGCTCGGTGACGATCTCGGGGCTCACGGTCACCGGAGGCAAGGGGGGAGACCCCGGCGGGGGCGGAATCATCGCGAACACCGTCGACAGCGTCACGCTGACGGGTGACACCATCAGCGGCAACCAAGCATCAGTCCGGACGAACGACGCGGGCGGCGGTGGCGGGGTGTACGTCAACGGCGGAACGCTGGTCATCCAAAACAGCACGATCACCAACAACAAACTCGCGTTTACCCTCAGCGCGGGGGCCAGTGGCGGCGGAGGGGTGTACGACAACCACGGCGCCGTCACCGTCACCGGCAGCGACATCAGCGGCAACACCGTGACTCACGCAACGAGCCTGGGCGACAGCGGTGGCGGGGGCATCTACTCCAACGGCGGCGACGTCGACGTCAGCAGTAGCACCGTGCGCAATAACTCCTATGACATCACGTCGAGCTCCGGCAGCGACGACGGCGGCGGGGGCGTCTACTCAAACGGAGGCGCGGTCTCCCTTGAGGTCGCCGCGATCGACGGCAACTCATTCACGGTCACCAGCGGCGCGTTAGGCAACTATGGCGGCGGCGGCGTGTACGTGAATGGCCGCCCCGTGACGGTCTTGTCCTCGACGATCGATGGCAACAGCGTGACGGTCGGTGGTGACACCGGCGGAGACGACGGCGGCGGAGGACTCGTGAGCCAGGGGGGCGAGATCGGCGTCGCCTTGTCGAGCATCTCGAACAACACGGTCAACATCACCGACAGCGGCGGCGACGACGGCGGCGGCGCGATTCTCGATCAGAGCGGCGGCGGCACCTACGTGACCAGCACTTTCTCCGGCAACTCGACGACGATCTCGGGCGGCGGCATAGATGACGGCGGCGGCGCCATCCTCAGCTTCGGCAGCACGCTGACCAGCAGTCTCACGATCGCGGGTAACAACATCACGGGCGGCGATGGCGCCACCACCACGTCCGGCGGAGCGATCTTCAGCGATGGGACGGTCGAGTTCGAGAACACGATCGTTGCCGGCAACTCCCCGGGCAACTGCGCGGGCGGCGCCACCTTCACCTCGCACGGCTTCAACCTCGAGAGCGCGAACACGTGTGGGTTCACCGCTGGCGGCGACCTGGTGAACACCGATCCGCGCCTCGGACCGCTTCAGAACAATGGCGGATCGACGCTGACCCAGGCCCTTGGGGCTGGGAGTCCAGCGATCGACGCGGGGTCTTGCACCGACTTCCTCGGCAGTCCGCTAACGGTCGATCAGCGCCTCGTCGCACGGCCGCAGCCGGCCGGTGGCAGGTGCGACATCGGGGCGTACGAGTTGGTCCCGGCCGCTCCGCCTCCGCCTCCGTCGAAGCCGGCGGCGGTCCCCGGAAAGCCGGCCGCAGTCAGCAGCACCGGCGCGAGCTTCTCGGGCACAGTCAACCCGGAGGGTCAGGCGACCACCGTTGTCTTCCAGTTCGGGATCGACGGGCGCTTCCGCCCCGGTGGTGGCATCGCCATCATCTACGACCAGAGCACGGCGCCCCAGTCGCTGCCCGCCGACTCCGTCAGCCACGCCGTGACCGCGTCTGCGACAGGGCTCGTCCCGAATGCGCTCTACCACGTCCGGGTCGTCGCCACGAACGCAAGCGGCACGACGTTCGGTCCCGACCAGACGTTCACTACCCCGGCCGATCCGCCACCGCCACCGCCGGTGCTCGGCAAGGCGGTGAACGCGATGCCGGTGAGCGGGCAGGTGTTCGTGCTCGTCGGTAAGAAGCTGGTACCGCTCACCGAGGCCGATCAGCTTCGCTCGGGCACGGTGCTCGACACGCGCCGCGGCTCGGTGCAGCTGACGACCGCCTCATCCCAGAAGCACAAGCGCCAGATCGGTGTGTTCAGCGGAGCCATCTTCAAGCTCACCCAGGCCCACTCCAGCCTGACCACGCTGTCGCTGATGGAGAACGCGTTCTCGGGTGCACCCTCGTTCGCGAGCTGCAGCTCAAAGGGCGCACACGCCGCGGCGCTCAGCAACAAGCAGCTGCAGCTGCTGCACGCGAGCGCGAAGGGGAAGTTCAGGACGAGAGGCCGCTACGCCGCCGCCACGGTGCGGGGCACGAAGTGGACGATCGCCGATCGATGCGACGGGACGCTGACGCACGATCTCACCGACTCGGTCGTGGTCAACGACTTCGTCCGCCACGAGACGATCGTGCTTCACCACGGGCAGAGCTACCTCGCCAAGGCGACCGCACCCAAAAAGAAAAAGAAGCCCTAGCGACTACAGCCCGAGGCGCCGGACGCCCTTCTCGTCCCACCCCAGATGGTGGGCGAGCTCGTGGCGCACTGTGCGCGTGACCTGGGCCTTGAGCAGCTCGGGGTCGTGACCGAAGTCGCGCAACAGCGTGTCGCGGAAGATCACGATCCGGTCGTGGAAGTAGTCCTGCGCGACGGTGTCGCCCTGGTAGAGACCGTACGCGCGCTGGCGTCGTCCGCCGTCGGAGACCACGATCGCGACATGCTCGAGCGCTCGGTGAAACTCCAGCGGCAGCTCGTCGATCGCGCTGCGGACGAGCGCCCTGAAGTCCTCGTCCTCGTAGGGATCGAACAGGTCCTCGTCATCGACGTCGTAGTCGGTGTCGTCGAGCGCGTCACCGGCGGCGATCCGCTCGGCGCGCTCCACGATCGCGTCGAAGTCCATCTCCGACTCGGGCTCGCGCCACCCGGCGAGGCGGATCATCGTCAGCACCACGGCGCCGCCGATGATCACGGCCCCCGCGCCGAACACGGCGAGGCCCTGCAAGAGGCGCACCGGGAAGGAGTCGCTGAAGCCGGCGATCAGGCTGGCGGCCCCCAGGCCCACGGTCAGCGCCGCCAGGGCCGAGATCAGAATCCTGCGCAAGGTTGGTTGCTGCCCCGGCATCCGCGCGCTCCTACCGCATCGTCCTGGCGATCACGAGCCGTTGGATCTCGTTCGTGCCCTCGTAGATCTGGGTGATCTTGGCGTCACGCAGCATCCGCTCGACCGGATAGTCCTTGACGTAGCCGTAGCCGCCGAGCACCTGCACCGCCTCGACCGTGACCCGCATCGCCACGTCGGAGCAGAACAGCTTGGCCATCGCCGAGTACTTCCCGACGTCGGCGTCGCCGCGGTCGATCTTCGCGCACGCCTGGTAGAGCAGCTCTCGGGCCGCGGCGGATTGGGTCTCCATGTCGGCGAGCTTGAACTGGATCGCCTGAAAGGAGTTGATCGGCTGCCCGAACTGCTTGCGCTCGCGCGCGTACGCCGCGGCGTAGTCGGTCGCGCCCTGGGCGATCCCCAGCGCCTGCGCTGCGACCCCCAGGCGCGAATGGTCGAGCGTGGCCATCGCGACCTTGAAGCCGCGGTTGACGTCGCCGACCACGTTCTCCTGGGGCACCCGCACCTCGTCGAAGATCGGCTGCCCGGTCGGCGAGCCGCGGATCCCGAGCTTGTGCTCGAGCTTTCCGACGCTGAAGCCCGGCCGGTCTGCCTCGACCACGAACGCGGTGATTCCGCGCGAGTGGCCTGCCTGCGGATCGGTCACGGCGAACACCACGTAGAAGTCGGCGATCCCCAGATTGGTGATCCAGTTCTTGGTGCCGTTGATCACCCACTCGTCGCCGTCCTGCACCGCTTTGGTCAGCATCCCTCCGGGGTCAGACCCCGCGTCGGGTTCGGACAGCGCGAACGCCGGCGACCACTCGCCGCTGGCACAGCGCGGCAGAAACCGCTGCTTGAGCTCGTCGGACCCGAACAGCCTGATCGGCAGCGTGCCGAGCTCCTGGACCATCAGGATCAGCGCGGTCGAGGCGCACGCCTTGGCGATCTCCTCGACTGCCATGTTGAGCATCAGCGCGCCGGTGCCGGTTCCGCCGTACTCCGTGTCGAAAGGCAGGCCGAGGATGTCCTGCTCGGCGAGCAGCCGGCGCAGGTCGTGCGGGTACTCGGCCTTCTCGTCGATCTCGGCGGCGCGCGGCGCGATCCGCTCCCGTGCGATCTGGCGGATCGTGTCGCGGAAGTCGAGGTGTTCTTGCGGGATGGTGTACAGATCGGCGAGCGCTGACATGCGTTACTGATCCTAGTGATCGGCGTCAGCGGGGCGGCATTCGTAATGCGCCGTCGAGCCTGATCACCTCGCCGTTGAGCATCTCGTTCTCGACGATGTGGACGGCGAGCGCGGCGTACTCCTGCGGGCGGCCGAGGCGTTGGGGGAATCGGACCGTCCCGACGATCGCACCCTTGGAGGCCGAATACGCGATCTGGCCGATCTGGCCGTCGAACGCGGCGATCGATGCGGTGTTGATGCAGACGCCACGCTCGCCCGACTCCGTGGGCTCGGTCGCCAGCATCGCCGCCGACGCCAGACGCAGGACGTTGAAGGTGCCGATCAGGTTCACTCCGATCACGGTCTCGAACGGCTCCAGGGCATGGGCTCCGCGCCGGCCGGCGACGCGCTCGGCCCAGCCGATGCCCGCACAGCAGATCGCGATCCGCACCCCACCGGGCAGCGCGGCCGCTGCGTCCACGGCCCCGGCAACCGCGTCCGGGTCGCTCACATCAGCCCTAACGAACTGCGCGCTGCTTCCGAGCTCGTCGACAAGCGCTTGGCCGCGGTCCGCGTTCAGGTCAGCGATCACCACCGAGGCTCCGCGCGCGTGAAGCTGACGGGCCGTAGCTTCGCCGAGCCCTGAAGCGCCGCCTGCGACCAGTGCTGCGCTGCCGTCGATCTTCATGCGATCCGGGACGCGAGCGACAGCGCGAACAGCTCGTCGGCGTCGGTGTACCACTCCTCGAGCGCAAGGCCCGCGGCCCTGTAGTCGGCGGCCACGCGCGCGCGTGTGAACTTCGCGCTGATCTCGGTGCGCAGCTCCTCCCCGGCAGCGAACTCAACGCGCAGGCCGATGGCCTCGATCATCACGCTGCAGGGGCGCTGCGCCCGCAGGCGCATCTCGACCCACTCGCGCTGGCGGTCGAAGAACGCGATGTGGGCGAACGCCTCGGGGACGAAGTCGGCGCCGAGCTCGCGGTTGATGACGTGTAGGACGTTTCGGTTGAACTCGGCGGTGACGCCCTCGGAGTCGTCGTAGGCAGCCTCGATCACCGCCGGATCCTTGACCAGGTCGGTCCCCAGCAGCAGCCGGTCGTCGGGTCCCAGCAGCGCGCCGACCTTGCGCAAGAAGCGCCGCCGGGTGCCGGGCGGGAAGTTGCCGACCGTGCCGCCCAGCAACGCCACGACGCGCGCGTCGCCGCTGGTCGAAGGCACCCGGTCCAGATGGCGCTCGAAGTCGCCGACCACGCCGTGGACGTGCAGACCGTCGTACTCCTCGACGAGCTGCTCAGCCGCGTAGCGCACGACCTGCTCGGACACGTCGAACGGCACGTAGCGCTCGAGCGTGCCCGCGGCCGCCATCGCGTCGAGCAGGATCCGAGCCTTGTCGGCCGCGCCGGAGCCGAGCTCGACCAGCTCGGTCGCGCCGGTCACCTCGACAATCTCCTGGGCGCGGTCGGCAAGGATCGACTGCTCGGTGCGGGTCGGGTAGTACTCGGGCAGCTCGCAGATCCGCTCGAACAGCTCCGAGCCGCGGGTGTCGTAGAGGTGCTTGGGGGGGATCTCCTTGAACGGCTTGGTGAGGCCGTCGAGGACGTCGTTGGCGAGGCTTCGGTCCTCGACCTCCGACAGCCACGATTCGATCCGGATCTCGTCGGTGTCCAGCAGTGCTCTCATAGGTCCCTCGCGATTCGCAGGCCGGCGAAGATCTGGCGGCGCTGGGGGTAGTCCCAGTTACGGAAGGTCGGCGTGATGACGCGCGCTCGGGTTGCCCACGAGCCGCCGCGCAGGACCTTGTAGTCGCTGCCGAAGAAGACTTCCGAATACTCCCTGTAGGGATAGGCGGCAAAGCCCGGGTAGCCGCCGAAGTGGCTCGACGTCCACTCCCAGACGTCGCCGATCATCCCCAGGCAACCGTACGGAGAGCTGCCCTCGGGATGTGCGCCGGCGGGATGCGTGCCGCCGCCGAGCTGGTCGATGTTGGCGTGCACGCCGGGGACGGGTGGTTCGTCGCCCCACGGGTAGGAGAGGGCCCGACCCTGCTCCTGGTCCCAGGTCGCCGCCTTCTCCCACTCGGCCTCGGTGGGGAGCCGGACGCCGTGCGCACGGGCGAAGGCGTCGGCCTCGAACCAGGAGATGTGGACGACGGGCCGGTCCGGCGCGAGCGGCTCGCACGATCCCAGACGCCACTCGGCGCTGAGGTCCGCCGTCCACGACGCAGGTCTCGTGATGTCGTACTCCTCCTTCCACGCCCACCCCTCGTCCGACCACCACTCGCGGCGCTCGTAGCCGCCGCCCTCGACGAACGTGAGGTAGGTGGCGTTGGTGATCGGCGACTGGCCGATCAGGTAGCCGCGGACGTCGGTGCGGTGGCGGGGGCGTTCGTTGTCGTAGGCAAAGCCGCGCCTGGGAGCGCCGATGTCGAACCGGCCGGCGGGAATCTCGATCAGCTCGAGCCCCGTCAGCATGGGGATCGGCGCGTCCGGAGCCGGCCTGCGATCGGGCAGCTCGTAGCCGGAGAGGCGGGCGAGCTGCAGCGTCTGCAGCATCGTCTCGTTGTGCTGCTGCTCGTGGCGCAGCACCATCTCGTGAACCAGGCCGCGGTCGCGGATGCCCTGCTCGTCGATCACGTCGAGCATCGCGTCGCGGACGTCGGCGAGGTAGTCGCGCGCCGCCTGGGGACGCAGGAACTCCAGGTCGCCGCGCTTGGCGCGAGGTGTCTCGAACGCGTCGTAGATCTCGGCGAGGTCTTCGCGGAGCAGCGGCCGGCCGCCGTAGCGGTTCACCAGCCACAGATCCTCGAACGCCGCGATGTGCCCAAGATCCCACACGAGCGGGCTCATCAAGGTCGAGTGGACGCGCTCGAGATCGTCGTCGGTCACCGACGAGACGAGCGCCAGGGTCCGCTCGCGGGCTTCTCGGAAGGCCTCGGCGACCTCTGCGGCGGTCGAGCTTGCGGCCGCTGCGCTCGGGAAGCTCATTGGAGTCATTGTTTCATCCTCGGTGTGTCGGCTCTGTGAAGGAGGCGAGAACAGGGTCATCTACTGACCGCATACCGCAGAAACAGCGAGCCCTCGCGCTCGAGCGCCCACAGCAAGGTCAGGTGCAGGAGCTCTGGTAGGGGCGGCCCGCTCGTGATCGGGGTCTCGCTGCCGCCGCCCGCCAGCCGGGGAGAGACGGTCAGGAACAGCTCGTCGACGAGGTCCTCTTGCAGGAGTGCGCCGAACACGGTGGCGCCGCCCTCGCACAGCAGCGTGCGCACGCCGAAGTCGGATGTCAGCCGTCGCCATGCGGTAGTCATGGTCATCTGCCCCGCTTCGAGCATCACCACTTCGACCTGAGCGGCGCAGCTCGAAGTGTCGAGCTCGGTGGGAGTGAACATCACTACCCGGGCCTCGGGCTCGGCGAACAACGGGATGTCGAGTGGGACATCGCCGCTGCGTGTGATGACGACGGCCAGCGGCTCGGGCGGCAGGCCGCGGTCGATTCGGCGGCCGCGGCGCTCAGGATCACGGGCGAGGCGGCCGTAGCGTTCGGTGCGCAACGTCGCGGTGCCGGCCATCACGGCGTCGACGCGTTCACGCAGGCCGTGGAACATTTGCCGGTCGCCCTCGTCGCCGATCGGCCCCGAGCGCCCGAGGAACGAGGTGCGCCCATCGACGGTGGCGACGAAGTTGACGAGCGTGTGCGGACGGTCGCCGCCCTCGTACTGCGTTGGGTCGAGCGCCGTGAGCAGGTGGGCGACACTGACCGTCCGCTGCTCGGGCAGCAGTTGTCGCAGCTCGAGGTCGGGCCCTCGTGGAGTGCCTTCCATGGGGCGAACCTAGCAACCGGTGCCTGGGCCCGGGTGCAGCCGTTAGGCTGGCAGTGCAATGCAGTTCAAGGCGCTCAACAGGGGCGAGCTGATCGCCATCGCCGGCGGCATCCTCCTTGGCATCTCGCTGTTCCTGGCGTGGTACACGCTCGGCAACGAGCATGCGCTGCTCAACAGCTGCAAGGGTCCCAACACCAGGTGCAGCGGCTGGGATTCCCTCTCGATCGCGCGGTACGTCCTACTGCTCGCCGCCGTGGCGCCGTTGATCCTGGCCTACATCATTCTTAGGGGACACGCGCTGTCGTGGCCGCGCGGGGAGCTGACGGCCGTGATCGCGCTGGTCGCGCTGACATTGACGATCTTCCGCGGCGTGCTCGACAGGCCGGGGTCGCCGCCCGGCGAGATCGGCATCGCGATCGGCTGGTGGATCGGCCTGTTCGCCGGGCTGCTGATCCTGGTCGGGTCGGTCTGGCGCTCGCAGGAAAGCGCAGGTCGCCGCAAGCCGCCCGGGGTATTGTGAGCCGATGAGCGTCCAGGTCCCCGGCCGACCAGATCGAAACCTCGCCCTCGAACTGGTGCGCGTCACCGAGGCGGCGGCGCTGGCGGCCGCGCGGATGGTCGGGCGCGGCGACAAGGAGGGCGCCGACCAAGCCGCCGTGGATGCCATGCGCCACGTGCTCGACTCCGTGTCGATGGACGGGGTGGTGGTGATCGGCGAGGGGGAGAAGGACGAGGCGCCGATGCTGTTCAACGGCGAGCAGATCGGCGACGGCAGCCCGCCCCAGGTCGACGTCGCAGTCGATCCGCTTGAGGGCACGAGGCTCACCGCGCTGGGGATGCCCAGTGCGCTGGCCGTGATCGCGCTGTCCGAGCGGGGCACGATGTTCGACCCGGGTCCGTGCGTGTACATGGAGAAGATCGCCGGGGGCCCGGAGGTCGCCGACCTGCTCGACCTCGACCGGCCGCTGCCCGAGACCTTGGGGCTGGTGGCCGAGCGCAAGGGGACCGACATCCGCGACGTGATGGTCGTGATGCTCGACCGCGAGCGCCACCACGCGGCCATGGATCAGGTTCGCCAGGCGGGCGCGCGGGTGCGGCTGATCCTGGACGGCGACGTCTCGGCGGCGTTGCTGGCGGTCAGCGAAAACTCGCCGGTGGATCTGCTGTGGGGGATCGGAGGGACGCCGGAGGGCGTGATCTCGGCGGCCGCGATCAAGTGCATCGGCGGACAGCTGCTGGGGCGGCTGTGGCCGCGCAACGACGACGAGCGCGCGGCCGCTGTCGCGGCGGGTTACGACCTGACGAAGGTGCTGACCTGCGACGACCTTGTGCGCGGCGAGGACGTGTTCTTCTCGGCCACGGGCGTGACCGATGGCGACGTGCTGCAGGGGGTGCGCTATCAGGGCGACCGCGGCGCCACCACCGAGTCGCTGGTAATGCGGTCGCGTTCGGGGACCGTGCGGCGCGTCTCAGCGCGTCACGACCGCGGAAAGCTGCGCGAGCTGACCGGCGTTCGCTACGGCTGATTCGACGAGGCTTTCTCGCGCTCGGGGGTCCCGTTGCTGGTGTGCTGCTGGGGTCTGAACCTCGCGGGCATGATCATCGACAGCCGCCCGATCTTCGAGGTCGCGAGGTTCAGCTTCGCGAGCGAGCGCAGGAACGCGTGGGTGACGAGCACGTGGAGCGCGGATTGCGTCGCCTCATACACGGGGGTGCTGAAGCCGGCCGCGATCGACGGGTAGAAGTTCGCGACCTCGACCTCGATTCGGAGCTTGGCCTGCCCGTCGGGGGTTGTGTCGGGCTCGCGGCGGACGTCGACGGATAGGTAGCCGCAGCCGCGCCTGCGTCCCCTGCGCGCGACGAGCAGGCCCCCGCGGATCTGCCAGCGAACGTTGCCGTGGTCGGGCTCGAGCACGTATTCCGGGGCGTTGAAGCGCAGGAGGGTGAACGGCCGGGTCAGGAACACCACCGATCGCTCGTTGCTGCTGTAGACGACACGGATCAGGCCGAGCGTCACGCGACTCAGGAAGCGCCAGTAGGTGCGGGCGAGGTTCTCGAGGTTGATCGGGGTCCAAAGCCGGTCGAGTTCGGTCTTGGCCATCGTGATCTCCGCCGACTGAACCGAGCGCACGGCGCCGTCGGCCGAGATCGTGGTCGACTTGCGGGGGGAGACGATCACCGCGCGAGCCGGGAGGCGGCGATGGCGCCGCTGGCGGGCCACGATGAGCGCGGCGAAGGCTGCGAGCAGGACCAGTAGTTCGCTCACGGGTTCCATTGTGCCCGGTTCCCGGTGGTTCAACGCTGTTTGTCTGCGAATGTGTCGATTGGACCGCGGCGGACCGCGGCGGCCGGTCAGCGTGCGAGCGGCTGCAGGCGCACCCGCGTGCCAGCGGGCGCTTCGCCATCGCCTGCGGGGATCAGCGCCAGCGCGTCGGCGCCAAGCAGCGACGTGACGATGTGCGAAGCCTGCGGACCGGTCGGGAGCGCGACCGTATTGCCGTCGAGGCGCTCCAAGCGGACGCGGAGGGCCATCTCGCGGCTGGGGTTGCGCTTCACGTCGATCGCGAGCACGGCCTCGCTGTCGAGCGGCCGATCCTCGATCGCTTCCTGCAACGCGAACAGCGCGGGCCGCGCGAACAGCGAAAAAGTCACGAACGCCGACACCGGGTTGCCCGGCAGCCCGAACACGAGCTTGTCGCCGACGGTGCCGAACCAGGTGGGCTTGCCGGGCTGCAGCGACACGCCCCAGAACACCTCGCTGACGCCGAGCGCGGCCAGCGCCGGCTTGACGTGGTCGTGAGGGCCGACCGACACGCCGCCCGAGTCGATCGTCACATCCGCCTGCTCGAGCGCTTGCGCGAGCGCCTGCTCGGTGGCGGCGCGATCGTCGCGCAGGCGCTGGGCCGGCAGCGCCGTGGCGCCGCAGCGCGTGCAGAGGGCGACGAGCATGGGGGCGTTGGAGTTGTGGATCTCCCCGGGGCCGAGTGGCTCGCCCGGGGCTCTCAGCTCGTCGCCGGTGCTCAGAACCTGGGTTGTCGGCCGTCGCGAGACGAGCAGCTCTCCCAGGCCGGCGGCGACAGCGACGCCGAGCTCCGCTGCGTGCAGCACGGCCCCGGCCGACAGCACCTTGGTGCCGGCGCGCATGTCCTCTCCCGGCTCACGCACGTTCTCGCCCTCAGCGACGGCCTCGTTGACGGTCACGGCCTGGCCGTCGGCGTCGGCGTCCTCCTGGCGGATCACGGCGGTCGCGCCTTTGGGCACGGCCGCGCCGGTTGAAATTCGGATGGCCTCGCCGTCGTGCAGCGTCCGGTCTGAGGGGGTCCCGGCACGCGATTCGCCGACCACCCGCAGCGTGCGTCCGGCGGCGCCGTCCTTGATCGCGAACCCGTCCATCGCCGAGCACGCAAACGGCGGCACGTCGCCGACAGCGTGCACATCTTCAGCAAGCACGCGGTCCAGGGCGTCCTGGACGTCGACGCGCTCGTGGCCGAGCGGGCGGGTGTGCGCCAGGACGAGCTCTCGTGCCCGCTCGATCGTGATCAGTGGCGCGGACATATCTCGACCGGCTCGCCTGGCATAACACCATTGTCCCTCCCGATACTCATTGGTGGTATTTAGGAGGTTTCATTAGGTCTCGCGTGATAAAAGGACGTCGATGCAGGCAGGCCCTCCACGGCGGCGGCCGGCACGTGCGGTAGCCGATGCCCCGATCAACCCATTACTGGCTCGTTTGGACGAGCTCACCAAGGGCTGGCTGCTTGCCTTGCTCGAGCATGCTTCGCTCGACGAAGCGCCAGGAATCCTAGCCGCGGACCTGCCGCGCGACGGGCCGCGCGTATGCGAGGCGGTCGTCCGCGCGCTGGCCGACGACGCCGACCTTCGACGGATCGAGCCCGACGGACAGCTCGAGCCGCTCGTATCGCGCACGGGTCAGCTGGCGGGGGCCACCACCCCCGAGGCGAGCATCCGCGCGGTCGACACGCTCGAGGCCGTGATCTGGAGCGCGATTCGCTCGGAGCTCAGAGATGACGACCCCGACCTCGTGGCCGAGGTCTCGGAGCGGCTGTCGCGGATTGTCGGGCTCGTGCGCGCCGCGGTTCTGCGCGGAGGCGGAGCGACATCCAGCGCGCCGGGTGGGCCGCCGGGGACACATCTGCGGCCGCTCCCTGATCCGCAGCAATCGTCAAGGGCTCAGGATCCAGGCGGGCCCTCCGCGCGCCGGCCCGAGCCGCCGGAGCCAGAGGACCCGGAGACGTTGGCGGGCGACGAGCAGGTGTGGGTGGGCGTGCTCGACCGCGAGCTGACGCGGGCGCAGCGTTCGGGTTCGCCGCTGTCGCTGTTGTTGCTCGAGCTCGAGGAGGCCGAGCGGGTGCTGGCGGTTGAGCCGCCGGGCGAGGCGGCGGCGACGTTCGGGCGGTTCGCGCAGACGGTCCGCGGGGTGATGCGCCGCCAGGACATCTTGGCGTGCGAGTCAGACGCTCGGGCGTGGATCATCGCGCGGGATACGAGCCGGGCGGGGGCGCAGGCGCTGGCCGCGCGGACCGCGGGTTCGGTGCGGATGGCGCAGGCCTGGCGCGGCGCGCCGCTGACGGTGAGCATCGGCGTGGCGGTGCTCGGCGAGGACGGCTCAGCCAGCGAGGAGCTGATCGACAGCGCCGAGCAGTCCAGGCTGGCCGCGGCGGCGGAGGGCGTCGGGGTGTACCGCGGGGGCGCGCGGGGCGAGCCGCCGGTGGGCGGTGGGCCCGAGGCGGGCTGATCGGGGGGCTTGCGTCTGTCGGCTCGCGGAGTGGGTCGGGTGATCGCCGGGGCGGGGGTGTTTTCACGACAACGGCGTCGCGCGCGGCGAGGTGTGTCGCGCTGACCACCGCATGCGGTGGTCCACACGGATCAGCTCCGCCCGCGCGGCCGGATTGTCGCGTAGTACCCCTTTGACGGGGGCTAGCCGGCAGACGGGGGCGCGTGCGGCAGCGAAACGGCTCCGATCTGCTCGGTCGCGGTGATGCCCAGTGCGCGGCCGGTGGCCATCGTCAGGTCGAAGTCCGCGCCGTTGGCGTACGGGCCGCGGTCGATCACGGGAACCGACAGCGTGTGGCCCTGGTAGTAGACCGAGACGTGCTCGCCGCAGCGCAGCGTGCGGTTGGCGAGGCCGATCGTGTTGCGGGTCAGCTTGACGCCGCAGGCGGTGCGCTTGCCGTAGAAGCCCGGGCCGTAGAGCGTCGCCGTCGCCACCCGGTAGACGGTGACCGTGACGGTCGGGGAGGCGCCGGCGGCCCGTAGCCCGGAGCCGCTCTGGAGGATCGCCCGGAACGCGAAACGTCCGATGTGATTGGCTCGCCACACGACCGAGAAGGAGCCGTCTGAGGCGACCGTCGCGTGCGCGGTGGGCGCCCAGGTCCAGTTGGTCTGGTGGCCGAGACGCTCGATCTCGACGGTCTGACCGGAGGCGCTCGAGGGGACGGAGCCGGTGAAGCGCACCCGGTTTCGCAGGAACCCGGAAGCGTGCGAGACGATCGTGATTCCCGAGCCGCTGGCGCTGACCGTCCGGTTGCCCGACTGCGTCGGCGGCACGGCCGACGTTCCGGCGCCGGCGGTGGGCTGCATCCCGGCGCCACCGGATCCTCCTCCGCCGCCGGGGGCGGCCAGGCCGAGGGTCGGCGACGCGAGCGCGGCGATGCTTGCGCTCAGAGCCGAGACGACGTAGACGTTGACGCGACGAGACGCGATCAGCCGGTCCTTTCATTCGTGTTCGCCTACGGGGTGAGCTGACGGGCTCGCGCTTGTGGCGCTACGGGCCTTTACGGGCCCGATTCGCCCCTGCGGATCACTTCGATCCGCAAGTGGTTCCCCCGCCGATCGTCCGCGGACGGACGACCGCTCGGCGTGAACGGCGCGGAACTATACAAAACTCCGCTCCTTCTGCCTAAAACTCCGCTCGATCCATCCGAGCGGGTCGGCCGCTCAGGGCTTGGGCAGGCGCGCGACGGCGTTGCGCAGGGCGCGTGCGCCGGCGGTGAGACCGATCTCGGCGAGCTCGGCCGCGGCGTGGACGGCGGTGCCGATCACGTCGGCGCCGGTTGTGGGGACCGAGCCGCGCGAGCGGGGAGACGGAGGGGCTCCGGCCGGCTGGGCGGGCTGGCGCAGTCGCTTGGGCGCAGGGCGGGTTGCCGGTGTCGGAGTCGGGGCGGCGGCCTTTGCTCGCGGAGCCGACGTGGCGGCCTTGGCCTTCGGAGCCGAGGCTGTCGCCTCACCCCTGGCGGGCCGAGCAGCCCGCTTGTCGCTGCGCCGGTGCGGCCGGCGGTGCGGAAGCGCTGAGAGGACGTCCGAGGAGGACGAGTTTTGGTCGGTCATTGCGAGATTTCGGAGATGTTGGACAGAAAGTGGGCCAGATCTGAAACTGGAAGCCCGGTCCGACGTAGTAGTACTACTACTGAACGCCGTGAGCTCGGCGTTGGCCCGGAAATGCCCCTGCGAATGTACCCGCAGGCCGCCCAAGGCCGATTGACTTCAAAAAATATAGCGCCTATACTCAAGGTAGATGGTTGAGTAGCGGGCGTGCGCCTTCAGTGGCTACGCTCGCTTTGTAGTCCTCCGTATCGGGAAGTGTCCAGCTACCGGTACATACGACGGAAACGGAACGAGATGTCAGTAGCGGACTTGCAGGAACTCGAAGAGATCAAGGGGCTCGTTACTCGTGGTCAGCAGCTCGGCGTCTTGACGTACGCCGACATCGCCACCGCGGTCTCCGAGCTGGATCTCGACGAGGCTGACGTAGAGGAGCTACACGGCTTCCTCGAGCGGGCCGAGATCGAGCTCGTCGAGGAGGTCGATCCCGCGATTGCCGCGACCGAGCTAGAGCGTGCGCCCGACCGCCGCGGACGGCGCAAGGCGAAGACCGCGCTCGATCTCAAGCCGGACATGACGACCGATTCCCTTCAGCTGTTCCTGAAGGACATCGGCAAGGTGCGACTCCTGACCGCTCAGGAAGAGGTCGATCTCGCCAAGCGGATCGAGCGTGGCGACCTCGACGCCAAGCACAAGATGGTCGAGTCCAACCTGCGGCTCGTCGTGTCCATTGCCAAGAACTACCGCAACCAGGGTCTGCCGTTCCTGGACCTCATCCAGGAGGGAACGCTGGGCCTGGTTCGCGCCGCTGAGAAGTTCGACTACCGCAAGGGCTTCAAGTTCTCCACGTACGCGACCTGGTGGATCCGGCAAGCGATTGCTCGCGCCCTGGCAGACAAGGCCAGAACGATCCGGATTCCGGTGCACGTCGTCGAGAAGCTCAACAAGATCGGCCGTGCCGAGCGCAAGCTCGTCACCGAGCTCGGCCGCGAGCCGACGGCCGAGGAGATCGCGGAGGTCACCGGGATCGAGCCCGAGGAGGTCGAGTCGATCAAGCGCTCGGCTCAGGCTCCGGTGTCGCTCGAGAAGCCCGTTGGCGACGAGGAGGAGTCCGAGTTCGGGCAGTTCATCGCCGACGAGCGGGCCGAGTCCCCGTACGAGCGGGCCGCGGAGATCCTCACCAAGGAGGCCCTCCGTGAGGCGCTCGAGAACCTCAGCTACCGGGAGCGCCGCGTGCTGGAGCTCCGTTACGGGCTGGGCGGCGAGCACCCGCGCACGCTCGACGAGGTGGGCCGCACGTTCAACGTGACGCGCGAGCGCATCCGGCAGATCGAGAACCAGTCGCTGAAGAAGCTTCAGTCGCTCGCCGAAGCGCAGAAGCTTCGGGACGTGGCCTAGAAGGCATTCCGGTCGACGGCCGCCGGTGAGACGTTCGCCGGCGGCCGTGGACCCCTGTCCAGAAAGCTGTGGACCAGTGTCCACGTCCGCTCAAGCGCAGGCCTGTCCGCGCCGATCTTCAGGGAGATGTTCGATCTCGAAGAGGCGCTCACCTACGTCGTCAAGCGCGATGGCTCGGACCTTCACCTGAAGGTTCCGTCGCGTCCGCTCGCGCGAATCCACGGACAGCTCGTTCCGCTCGAGTACTACGACCCGATGAAGCCGGAGGACACCGAGCGTGTCCTGCAGGAGATGCTCGCCGACCACCACGACCGGATGGTCGAGTTCGACCGCGAGAACGAGGTCGACTTCGCCTTCGCGGTGCCGGGCCTGGCGCGTTTCCGCATCAACGCCTTCCGCCAGCGCGGCTCGGTATCGATCGCCGCGCGTGTGATCGCTCCGGTGGTCAGGACAATCGAGGAGCTCGGGCTGCCCACCGTGATCGGCGAGATCGCCGACGAGGAGCGTGGGCTGATCCTGCTGACCGGTACGACCGGTTCCGGTAAGTCCACCACGCTGGCGGCGATCATCAACCGCATCAACGAGACCAAGTCTCGCCACATCGTGACGATTGAGGATCCGATCGAGTACCTGCACCCGGACAAGAAGTCGATCGTCAACCAGCGCGAGATCGGGATGGACACCGCGTCCTTCAGCCGGGCCATGCGCCGAGTGCTGCGCCAGGACCCGGACGTGATCCTGATCGGGGAGATGCGAGACGAGGAGACCGTGCGTACGGCCCTGTCGGCCGCCGAGACCGGCCACCTGGTGCTCTCCACCGTCCACACTCTCGACGCTCCCGAAAGCGTCAACCGCATCATCGACTTCTTCCAGCCGCACGAGCAGAACCAGGCGCGCGCGATGCTGGCGGGCACGCTCAAGGGCGTCGTCTCCCAGCGCCTGGTACCGACCCCGGATGGCAACAGCCGCGTGGCCGTCTGCGAGATCCTGCGGATGACCGGGCGCGCCCGCGACATGATCACCGACCCCGAGCAGACCGGCCGCCTGCGCGAGGTGATCGCCGAGGGCGAGTTCTACGGCATGCAGACGTTCGACCAGGCGCTGCTGCGCCACTACCAGGCCGGGCGGGTCTCGCTCGAGGACGCGCTGCGCGTGTCCACCAGCCCGCACGACTTCAAGCTGCTGGTCGCCGGCGACGGTCGGACCGCCACGTCGATGGACGACATCGTCTCAGACGAGAAGTCGCCGCTGCGGCCCGTGGAGTTCCCGGCGGGCGGTGGCTCGGACGACGGCCACGGCGACCAGGCAGAGCAGCCGCCGCTCAGAGAGCACACGCCTCCCGCGGGCGGCCCGGGCCGGGCCACGAGCTCGACGCCACCGCCGTTCGCGGCGTAGCGACAGCGCTCGTCCATCGTCGGCACCGGCGGCTGAGCCCGCCCATAGCTGGGCATCGCTTTGCTTCAGTTCGTAAAGCATTGCGCTAGACTCGACTGTCTGATGGCGTCACGAGACACATGTCCTGTCTGCGCAACCGCCGAGGTGGTGTGCGGCAAGTGGACCCTGCTGGTGATCCGGGACCTCGCTGAGGGCCGCTCGCGGTTCTGCGAGCTCGAGCGATCGTTGCAGGGAATCAGCCCGCGCACGCTGTCGCTGCGGCTGCGCGCGCTCGAGGAGGAAGGCATCGTCGAGCGCCAGACATTCCCCGAAGTCCCGCCGCGGGTCGAGTATGCCCTCACCGAGAAGGGCATGGCGCTCGTGCCGCTGATCGAGGACATGCGCGCGTACGGCCTGCAGTGGCTGCTGGGCCCCGGTTGCGACGACGACGATGTTCCTGCCGGCGAGCCGCTCGACGTTCGCGAGCCGCTCACTGCCGCGAGCGTCTGACCATTCCGGCGAGCGGTGCGGATCGCGGTTTCCGCGGATGAGCTGACCGGGGTCGCCGAGGCGCTGCCCGACGAGCTGCGCCGCCGCGGGCACGAGCCGGTCCTCCACGGCGCCTATGACGAGGGCGAACGCCCGGACTGGGCGTGGGCCAGTGAAGCCGCTGCGCGTGATGTCGCCGACGGTCGCGCCGACCAGGCGATCGTCGCCTGCTGGACGGGCACCGGCGCCTCGATTGCCGCCAACAAGGTTGCCGGGATCCGCGCGGCGCTGTGCTCCGACGCGCAGACCGCCGACGGCGCGCGCAAGTGGAACGACGCCAACGTGTTGGCGCTGAGCCTTCGCAGCACCTCGCGGGCCGAGCTCGAAGAGATCCTCGACGCGTGGTTCGCGGGCGCCCCGAGCACCGACGCCGACGACGTCGAGAACGTCGCGCATCTGGCCGACATCGAGCACTGACCGAGCTGCAAGTTCGCGTTCGCCGTAGAGGATCGGCCTCGGCCGGGACGAAACGGCGGGCGTGCACAACACGACGCTCCACGCGACGCTCGAAGCGTTCGCAGCCGACGCGGCCGGGCAGCTCGCAGCCGAGACCGCCGGCGGCGCCGAGATCCCGTTCGAGGTCGTCGAGGAGCCGGGGGCGCGGACGTCGCTGTACTGCTACCGGCCGTTGACCGGCGCGTTCATCCGTGAGCGCCTGGGGATGCTCGCGGCGCTGCCGACATATCCACCAGCAGCCCGGGCGCTGGCCGCGCTGGAGGGCGTCGATGCGTACCTTCGCCAGCGGGGCGAAGCTCGGATCCCGGGTGACGCGCGAGAGCGCGCCGACGCCGCGCTGCGGGCGTTCTTGTCATGCGTGTTCGCCGAGCGCAGCGAGTTCGGCTTTGACCCGGCGAAGTTCGAGCAGGCGTACCGCGAGCTCGAGCGGGCGCTGTACGAGGGCCGCTGCGTGGCGACCGTGATCGCGCCGCTGCTGGGGATCGCGCTCGAGAGCTCGACGAAGGAGCTCGCCCTCGGCGACGGGCTGTCGCTGATGCGTGGCGATGTGGTGCCGGATGCGCCGGCGGAGGCGGTTTGGGGGAACGGCGAGGAACCGAACGTCCTGGCGGTGCTGACCGTGGCCCACGACCGGACCGCGCGCTCGCCGGTGTCGACGGCGCGCGGAAGGTTCCGGCGGATCCTGACTGCGCTGCGGCTGTTCGAGCGCGGCGGCTACGCGCTCGGCCCAATCGGATGGACGCGTACCGACACGGGCGCGTGGCGCACGGTCGCGCTCGGCTCGAGCGGCCGGCCGCGGTTTGTGACGTTCATCAGCGCCGAGCACGAGGACGAGCTGCGCGCGTTCTGCAACCTGATCGCCCGTCGGGCCCCCACCAGCGGCGAGGTCGCCTGGGCCCTGGCGCGGTTTGAGATGGGGTGCGAGCGGCTGGCGCCGTTCGAGTCGCTCACCGACTATCTGCTCGCCTTGCGTGCGCTGCTCGAGCCCGAGGGACCCGGGAGCGGCCGGCTGGCCCAGCGCCTGGCGGCGATCTGCGCCAAGCCCGAGGAGCGCGCCCACCTCGCCGAGCGCACCGCCCACGCGATCTCGCTTGAGCGGGCCGTGATCGCGGGGCTGGCGCCGGCCGAGCCGGGCGTCGACGCGCTCGTCGACGAGCTTGCCGAGCACCTGCGGGCGCTGTTGCGCGACGTGATCTGCGGGCACCTCGACCCCGATCTGCGCTCGGTGGCCGACGAGCTGCTCGCCGAGGCGGCGGGGGCCCCGGCCGCATAAACGGGCGTTTCGGGGCTCTTAACCCACGGCTGAGCCTCAGCCGCTAGGCTCACACACGACCGCTCCCCACTCGGTCTCATTCGTGGGGCCGGGAGTGTCGCGGCCGCCAGGCGACGACATGTGTAAGACCTGGAGCTCTATGAAGTTAAGGGGAGCGCGATCTCTGAGCGAGCGGGCAATTGCCCGCTCGTTCTGTATTTGGCTCGATTCTGTATATCGGAAGAGGCTCGTGGGTATGCTGGCCGCGTGCCGACCCGTGCCGGACAGCCCTCGGTGGCCCCGAACGTTCACCCCAACTGCGTGAACGCGCCGCGGATCAGCGACGACGGGTTCGAGGAGCTGTGCCACCTCGTCACCGACGAGGACCCGGACACGGCGCTGTGCGGCCGCGATGTAACCGGGTACCCGTGGAACCCGCCGTGGCCGCACTGTGAGGCCTGCCTCGCGGTTTCGCGCAACGCAATGAACTGAGGCGGCCTGGGCCGTGCCCGAAGACTCGCTCCTCTGCGTCGTCGAGATTCCCCAGGGCGGCCGCAACAAGTACGAGTGGGACCCCAAGCTCGGCGCGATCAAGCTCGACCGGTTCATCTCGGCGTCTGTCGTGTATCCGACTGAATACGGATACGTCCCGGAGACCCTAGCGCCGGACGGCGACCCGCTCGACGTGCTCGTGTGCGTGTCGGCGCCGACGTTCCCCGGCTGCGTGATCCTCACGAAGGTGATCGGGCTGTTCAGGATGGCCGATGAAAAAGGCCCCGATGATCACGTGGTGTGCGTGCCATTCAACGACCCGACCTGGAACACGCTCGAGGACGTCGACGACCTACCCGAGCAGCTGCGCAAAGAGATCGGCCACTTCTTCGACATCTACAAGGACCTCGATCCGGATCGCCACTCCGAGGTCAAGGGCTGGGCCGACCGACAGGCGGCGCTGGAGACGATCGAGAAGGCCCGGGAGATGTTCCGCGAAAACGGCGGCTACTAGCCCGCGATTCGGGGCCACCCGTGTTCCACGTCGAGCTGCGCCAATTCCCCCACCAGGCGCGGGCGTTCAACCTCAGCCGCGAGGAGCTCGACGCCCGGATTCTGCAGCCGTGGATCACCGGGGCCCTGATCGAGCTGCAGGACCGGCGCTGGACGTCTGAGAAGGCAAAGCTGACGATCCTCGCTGGACCCGAGTTGCGCACAGACGAGATCGGACTGGGCCGCGGGTGGAACAACGCCACCAAGAGCGGCCAGGACGTCACCGCGCAGCTGCTGGACGAGGTCCGCCATACCCAGCAGGCGCCGGCCGACGAGCTCAAGGAGGCGATCGTGGCCGCCTGCGCGGGCTCGGCGATCCCGCTTGCCCAGGTCGTCACGGTCGCTGCGGCGCGCGAGCCCCAGCGGCGGCCGAGCGAGCTGTTGGGAGCCGCCGAGCAGGGCGTGTGGGAGCTGCTGCACGCCGGTCGACTGCGGCTGCTGCGTCACGGGGACGAGGTGCCACACGAGCGGTGGCAGCCGGTGCTGCTCTCGTGGTCGAGCTGGACCGGCACCGACGTGACGGTCGAGGCGAGCGGCTAGCTCAAGCGACGACCTTCTCGATCATCCGCGCGCGCTCGGCGTGCGATGCGAACAGATAGCGGTGGATCCGAAGCAGCCCGTCGATGTCGTGCACGTCGTCGTCGAAGTGCGGGACGAGCAGCAGCGGGCCGTCGCCGAACTCCGCCTCGAGGCGCGCGATGTTGGCGCCGTCGCGCCGGGCCAGCAGGTGATAGTCGAGGAAGTTCGCCGTCACCTTTGCGGCGAGGTCCGCGCCCAGCCTCGACGCCAGCGCCGTTTCGACGCCGTTTGGCTCCGAGTTGCCGAGGAGGTCGTGATGGACGCGGTTGACGAGCACTCCCGCGAACGGAAGCCGGCTCTCCTCCAGCGTGCGGCGAAACCAGATCGCCTCGTCGATCCGCTCGCGCTGGGCAGAGGTGACCAGCAGGAACCCGGTGCTGTCCGCTTGCAGCAGCTTCTGCACCCGAGCCGCGCGGACGCTGAAGTCCTTGGTCATGTCGCCCAGCAGACCGAAGAACGTGGTCAGGTCGGTGATCAGGTCGACGCCGGTCACCCGCCGCAGCGCCGACAGCAGCGGGCTGGCGCTGCGCCCGAGTACCCGGACACCGATACCGGTGGGCCGGACGATCGCCTTCATCGCCGGTCCCTCCAGAAACGAGGTCAGCCGTCCGGGCGCGTCGAAGAAGTCGAGCGCGTTGCGCGACGGCGGCGTGTCGAGCACCAGCAGGTCGAAGTCGCCCTGCTGGTCGAGGTCGTACAGCTTGGCCACGGCCGTGAACTCCTGGGAGCCCGAGACCGCCGTGGAGAGCTCGCGGTAGATCCGGTTTGCCTTGATCTCCTCGGCGCGCGCGGGCTCGGGGGCGATCCGGTCGATCAGGTCGTCGAACGTGCGCTTGGGGTCGAGCATCATCGCCCACAGCTCGCCGCGGATTTTGAGTCTCGAGCCGCTCAGGCGACTCGGCTCCACGCGACGGGGCTCGTTCTGCAGCTCCTCCAACCCGAGCGCGTTGGCCAGTCTTCGCGCCGGATCGATCGTCACCACGGCGACCTTGGCGCCGCGCGCCGCCATGCCCAGCGCGATCGCCGCCGACGTGGTCGTCTTGCCGACGCCGCCCGGGCCGGCGCAGACGCACACGCGCTTACCCTCAAGCAGCTCCGCGACGCTCACGGACAGTCAGTCTAGGAACCCGCGCCGGCGGGCACCGCAGGCGGCTCGGCCTGCTCGCGCTCAGACGCGGGCGGGCGCGGGGCGCTGTCCGACAGCACGCGCAGCGCCTCGGGGGGCACGCGCACGCACACCGGGGTGCCCTGGGAGTAGTCGTCGGCGCCGCCGATGTTCGCGATCGAGACCTGGATCGCTTCGCCGACGGGGAGCCTGACGATGACCTGCAGGCTGGCGCCCACGTAGACCGTGCGCTCGACCATCCCGACCAGGCAGTTGTCGCCGTGTGTCCCGTGCTCGAGCAGCTCAAGCCGTTCGGGTCGTGCGACGATCCGCACGGGGCCCCGCGCAGTCACGTCGCCACACCGGGCCCGCAGCGTCGTCTCTCCGATCCGGACGCTGCATTCGCCGCCGCTCCAGCCGACGGGCTCGGCATCCATCAGGTTCGAGACGCCGAGGAAGTCGGCCACGAACACGCTGGCGGGATCCTCGTAGACCTCGGCCGGGGTGCCGACCTGCTCGATCCGCCCGCCGCTCATCACGGCCACGCGGTCGCTCATGCTCAGCGCCTCCTCTTGATCGTGTGTCACGAACACAAACGTGATCCCGACCTCCTCCTGCAGGGCCTTCAGCTCGAGCCGCAGCTGCTTACGGATCTTCGCGTCGAGTGCGCCGAGCGGCTCGTCGAGCAGCAGGACGGCCGGGCGCAGCACGAGCGCCCTGGCGAGCGCGACGCGCTGCTGCTGGCCGCCGGACAGCTGCTGGGGCTTGCGGGCGCCGAGATCGCCGAGCTCGACGAGTTCGAGTGACTCCCGCACGCGGCGGCGCACCTCGTCACGCGCGACCTTGCGCCGGCGCAGACCGAACGCGACGTTGTCGAACACGTTGAGGTGCGGGAACAGCGCATAGTTCTGAAATACCGTGTGGACGTTGCGCTGGTGCGGCGGCACCGAGCTCACGTCGACGCCGTCGAGCAGGATCTCGCCCGCGGTCGGGCGCTCGAAGCCCGCGATCATCCGCAGCGTCGTCGTCTTGCCGCAGCCCGACGGGCCCAGCAGCGAGAAGAACTCGCCGCCTTCGATCGTCGCGTCGATCCCGTCGACCGCGACCTGCTCGTCAAAGCGCTTCGTCAGGCCGAGCAGCCGAACCTCGCCGGTTGGCGTCACGCAGTCGCCTCCAATCCTGATAGCTCGCGCACCATCGAAACGTCGCCGGTCGAAGCCCGCCGGCCGAACGCCGCGTACAGCGCATATGCAATTGCGATCCCGAGCAGCGTCGTCAACACGAGCACGGTCGCCAGCGCGTTGAGCGCCGGCGTGGTCGTGCCACCGCGGGCGTTGGCATACAGGAACATCGGGATCGTGGTCGTCGTCGAAGTCGACGACATGTACTGCGTCACGACGAAATCGTCAATCGAAAGCGCGAACACGATCAACATGCTCGCGAGGATCGCCGGCATCAGCAACGGCAGCAGCACGAGCCGCAGTGCCTGTACGGGCGTTGCGCCGAGATCGCGTGCGGCCTCCTCATACTCGCCGCCGATCACCGCCAGCCGGGCGCGGACGATCACCACCACGTAGGACAGCGAGAACGTCACCTGGCCGATGACCTGCGCGGGCGTGCCGAGGTGCACGAGCGTGAACGGGACGATCGCCAGCTGCGTGAACACCAGCAGCAGCGACACCGCCATCACGATCTCGGGCGTGATCAGCGGCACCAGCATCAGCCCGTTGGCTGCGCCCGAACCGCGCCCGCGCCAGCGAGCCAGCCCGAGCGCGAGCATCACGCCGAGCGGGACCGCGATCACGATGTCGAACGCGGCCAGCGTCAGGCTGTGGACGAGCGCGTGCGTGTAGTCGGGGTCGTGGAAGATCGAGAGGTTCGGATCGCCCCACCACCAGCGGATCGAGAAGCCCTGCCAGACGCTGCGCGAGCGGCCGTTGTTGAACGAGAACAGCATCGCGATCAGGACCGGCACAAGCGCCCAGACGATGTACAGCCAGGTGACGACGACGAGGAAGCGAGGCTTGCCCCAGGGATTGCGAAGCCTCGCGCTCAGCGCGCTCATGCCAGCCTCCGCGCGTCGCGGGCGGTCTGGAAGACGTAATAGAGCGCCCCGATCGAGAGGATCACCATCAGCACGATCACCAGCGAGGCGCCGAGGTTCTTCTGCGGGCCGCCCTGAATAAACAAATTGATCTCGTTGCCGAGCATGTTCGTGCGCGGCGAGGCGGAGATCAGGTCGTTGGTGTAGTAGTCGCCGAACATCGGCAACACGACCAGCGCCGAGCCCGCCAGCAGCGCGGGCCGACTCAGCGGCAGCGTCACGCGCATGAACGCCTGAAACGGGGTCGCACCAAGGTCGCGGGCCGCCTCAATCTGGCTGCGGTCGATCCGGTCAAGCCCGGCGAACACCGGCAGGATGAAGTACGGGATGTATCCGTACAGCAGCGCCAGGATCACCGAGTAGGCGTTGCCGTCGAGCCAGTTGGGCGGGTTGGGGATGCCGATGTCGGTGAGCAGCTTGTTGACGTAACCGTCGGTCGACAGCAGCCCGATCCAGGCCAGCATCCGCAGCAGATAGCTGACCCAGAACGGGATCACCAGCAACGTGATCAGCAACTTCTTGGTGCGGCGCGCGTGGCGCGCGACGTAGTACGCGACCGGGTAGCCGATCGCGACGCACAGCAGCAGCGAGGCCCCGACGTAGACGAGCGTGTTGCGCACCGCCGACCAGTACTCGCCGCCGGGCAGCGACCCGGAGAACGCCTTGGACAGGTATCCCGGATTCCACGTGGCCGGATTCCACGCCGGCACCGGCGTCAGCAGCAGGTTGACCTTGCCGGTCGCCATCGCCAGCACCGCGTAAGCCGGCACGACGACGAACAGGCACAGCCACACGACGCCCGGCAGCGCGAAGCCGCGCCAATACGAGCCGCTCGTGGCCGTGCGCTCGCTCACGTGCGGTCGCTCACGTGGACTTGACCGCGGCCCAGGCGTTTTCCCACAGCACCTCGCCCTGCTGGCTCAGCGGGCCCTGCACGAGGCCGTTCGTGAACTGCGACTCGCGGATGATCGTCGACTTGAGGTTCGGGGCGATGACGCCGCCGGACACCAGCGCCTCGGGGGTCATCGCATTGATCGGCTGCTGGTAGTAGGTGAAGTTGAAGTTGTTGAACACCTGCTTGGTGTCGAGCAGGTGGTTGAGGAATAGATGGGCGAGGACCGGGCTCTTGGCGCCCTTCAGAACGGCGAACGTGTCGTTGTTGATCGGCCCGCGACCGTCGGACGGCCACCAGTAGCGAAACACCGACGCTTTGGTGCCCTTCGGTGCGTAGAACGGCGTCGACGCCATGTCACCCGACCATGCCTGGTGCAGCCACAGCGAGCCGTCGGCGAGGTGCTGGTACTCGTTGGTGTCGAACTTCAGGTTGGCGGTGTTGACGAGGTTGGTCAACGCGTTCTTGGACGCGTTGATCAGCTTCGGGTCCTCGGTGTTGACGTCGGTGACCCCGTTGTGCAGCAAGCCCATCGCGAGGCCCTCGTGCTGGTCGTCGAGCAGCCCGACCTTGCCGGAGATCTTCGGGCCCTCCACCCAAAGCGCGCTCCAGGGGTTCTCCATCGTGGCCGGGTTAAAGCCCGGCAGCTTGTCGGCGCGCCAGCCGATGCCGGTGGTGTAGATCGTGTATGGGACCGTGTAGCGCGCGCCCACGTCGTACCACGGATTGTTCAGCGACGGCCACACGTTGGCCTTGAGGTTGGGGATGTAGCTGAGGTTCAGCGGCTGCAGGACCTTGCCGACGACGAGCCGCTCGAGGAACACGAGCTCGGGCACGAACACGTCGAACTGCACGGTGCCGCTCGAGATCTTCGCGACCGCCTCGTCGATCGTCGTGAACGTGCTGATCTGGACGTTCACGCCGTACTTCTTCTCGAACGCCTTGACGACGTCGGTGTTGATGTACTGGTCCCAGTTGTAGAACTGCAGCGGTCCCTTCTCCGGTGTGAGGCCGGATGCGATCGCCTTGTTGTCGGCGTAGATCGGCAGCGTCACCGGGTGGTTCGGACGGGCCAGCGGCAGGCCGCCGGGCCCTGTGGGCGTCGTCGAACTGCCGCTGCTGCTGGCGCCGCCGGTGGGGGAGGTGGTCCCGCAGGCGGCCAGCAGCCCCGGCACCGAAACGCCCGCCGCCGCGGTCGCGGCACGCCGGATGAACGTGCGGCGGGTGGTGCCCGAGCCGCGGTCTGCGGGATTGATCGGATCAGACATCACCCTTGGCTCCTCTCTTGCGCCGTCTGGGGTCGGCGCCGTTACGGCTGAACGTGTATCCAAGCTCTGAGGACGCGAGCGCCAGGCAGCGCTCGATCATTCCTTCGGCGGTCACGTCGGGCTGCCCGAGCGTCACCTGCACCCCGAGCCCGTCCATCAGCCCGCTGAGTGCGATCGCGAAGTCGTCGGGGTCGGCCGCCAGGTCGAACTCGCCCGCGGCCTGTCCCTCGCGCACGATGTCGGCGATCAGCCCGCGCTGGCGGCGGTCCAGTCGGAAGTAGGTCTCGCGGACCTTCTCGTCGCGACGGGCGCGCACCCACATCTCCATCCACAGAGTCCAGTCCGTGATGCCCTGCGGACCGAGGCTCGTCTCCTCGATCAGATGCACGAGCTTGTCGCTTGCGCGACTCTGGCGCGCCTGCCCTTCCATCACGCGCGCATAGAACTCCTGGTCGGTCCGGTCGACGGCCTCCTCGAGCAACCGGTCCTTGGACTCGAAGTAGTAGAGGATCGTGGGGGAGCTGGTCCCCGCGCGCTGCGCGATGTCGCCGATGCGCGTGTCGAACAGCCCCCGCTCGTACAGGACCTCGGCAGCCGCTGCGACGATCTGCGGCTTGCGTAGGTGCTCGATCTTAGGCCGTGGACTCACAACGGACGAATTCGTATACTGAACGGCGGTTCAGGAAACTACCGCCGTGGTGAACCGAATGTCAAGAGCCGGATGTGTAGAGCCTGTTAAAGGAGACTGCTGGAGTTGATCGACGTCGCGGTTCTGGGCGCCGGGCTGGGCGGCCTGTCCGCCGCGCGCGATCTGATGCGCGCCGGCGCCGAGGTGGTCGTGCTCGAGGCCCGTGGCCGCCCCGGCGGAAGGGTCGAGGCCGTGACGCTACCCGACGGACGGGTCGTACAGGCCGGCGGAGAGGTGTTCGGGTACGGGCACGAGGCCTACCGTGAGCTCGTGGCCGAGCTGGGGATGGATGTGCAGCCCAGCTACGTCGCCGATCCCGGCGAGATGACCTGGGGACTGGTCGACGGAGTGCTGATCGGCGAGCAGCCGCCGTGGATGAGCGACCTTGAGCTGGCCGATCTCGCGCGCGTGGAGCGGGCATTCGCCACGTTGGCGCAGGGAGTCGATCCCGACGACCCGTGGGCGCATCCCGACGCGGCGGCGCTCGACACCACCAGCCTCGGCGAGTGGCTGCGCTCCGAGGGCGCGCTCGAAGCGGTGCGCCGCCGCTACGAGCTGACGTCGCTGTCGCTGTCGTGTGACGGGCCAGAGCGCACGTCGCTGCTGGCCGAGCTTCGCAAGCACGCCGCGCTCGGCGGCGAGCGCTTCTACGACCTCGAGCAGTGGGAAGGCCTTCGCGTGAGCGAAGGCTCGGCGGCCGTGGCGCTGCGGATGGCGGTGCAGCTCGGCGCGCGGGTGCGCCTGAACTCGGTGGTGAGGCGGATCGCGGTCAAGCCGGGCCACGTGCGCGTGACGCTCGCCGACGGCGAGCTCGTCGAGGCCGAGGCGGTGGTGTGCGCGATCCCGGCGGGGCCGCTGCGGGAGATCGAGATCTCCGGCGTGTCCGATGCGCGGCTGGCATCGCTGCGCGCGCTGCGCCACGCGCTCGCGGCAAAGGTGGTCGTCTCCTACGACTCGCCCTTCTGGCAGGACAACGGCCAGAACGGCCTGGCCGAGACCGAGTGGCTGTTCGGCTCGACCTGGCCACAGGGGCCGGGCGTGCTTTCGCTGCTGGTCCCGCCCGAGCGACTGTCCGCGTTTCTCGCCGCTCCCGCCCCGGCGCGCGCCGAGGCCGTGCTCGACGGGCTCGCGCGGCTGTATGGCGAGCGGGCGCGCGTGCCCGGGGCGCTGCTCGAGCGCGCCTGGGGCGTGGATCCGTTCACGCGCGGCTATATCACGAGCTGGGCGCCCGGGGACCTGGGCCGCGTGGGGCCGCTGCACGGAACGCACGAGCCGCCCTTCTACGTGGCCGGCTCAGACCACTGGGTCGCGGGCTACATGGAGGGGGCGGTGCGGACGGGGCGAGCCGCCGCACGCGCCGCGCTCGGCGCCGGCTCGCGCGTCTGACGGGCGCCCTCGCCGACCAGCCATTCGCCCAGTCCGAGCCGTCCGGCAAGTGCGGCCGCGACCTCGCGGCGCCGGCTCCGGCG
>DASSGR010000161.1:0-34602 GCA_035693425.1 Solirubrobacteraceae bacterium | reverse complement strand
CCCGAAAGCATCGAGCGGGGGTAGCTCGTCCAGCCACGCCCGCGGATGGAAGTCCGGGCGCGCGTCGATCAGCTTGCGTAGGACCGGGTCGGTACGGCGAAGGAACTCTCGCGCCGTCGGGTCGGCGACCGCGGAACCCGCCACGGCATCTGTCTCGTGTTTCGGGGTCATCGCTTGATGGTGACTTCCAGCCGCAAGTAGATCAGTCGGGGCGCGCGCGCAATTCCTCAGACGGGTTGCGCAGGACGATGGGTCGCTTCTTTGTCTTCTGCAGCACGATGAACGCGACCGTACCCCACAGGGCAGGGACCCACAGCGCAATCGCGTGGTAAACCAGAGTGGCTGCCGCGGCGACCGTACCGCCGATGCCGTAGAGAACGAGCATGCCGATCATGCTGCCGTCGAGCACACCGATCCCGCCCGGCACCGGGATGAAGTTCGACAGGTACCCGATCTGATACGCCAACACCACCGGGGCCACCGGTGGCATCTCCCCGGCGGCCGCAAAGCACGCGAACAGCACCGCGATGTCGAACCACAGGTAGCCGATCGCGCCGACGATCCGCCAGTCGGGACGGAACACGAGTCGCTCGGTGTCGCGGACGCTCGCCGCCGTCTCGGTCAGGAACGTGCGCAGTCGTCCCGGTGCCACCCGCCCGACAATCCGGTCGAGGTAGCGCGGCAACAGCAGAAACAGAACCAGCACGACCGCCCCCACCGCCGCCGGCACGATGCTGAGCAGGGGGTTGCGAGGACCGGGGAGGCCGAGGAACAGGCCCAGACCGGCCAGAATCAGCGTGATCACGTTGATCGCGCTCGTGTACAGAAACAGCACTGCCGAGCGCTCGGCGATGCGCGGTGCAGGCGCGCCACGCTCGACCATCAACCATGCGCCCACGGCGAGGCTACCGACGCCTCCCAGCGAAACCGCTGCCCCGAACGCCTCCTCACTGAGCGCCACCTGAGCCCCGACCCGCAAGGGCGCCCTGTCGAACACCTGCAGGAACGCCAGCACGTAGCTCCCGCACGAAAGAACCTCCAGCAGCACGGCGACAACAACCCACTGCGTCTGCATGTTGGACACCGTGGTTGCAACGTGCTTGAGCCCCGGGACTCCGAGCAGCAGCCCGACGCCCAGCGCAAGCGCCAGGACAAGCGTGATGAAGCCGTTGCGCAGGCTGCGGCGAGCTTCGGACGCGTCCAGCGGCTCTGCTTGGGACAGCTGGTCCGAGCTCACGGTTCAGCCATGGGATCACTGGTCAGTTCGCGAGCGTTCCGTCGAAGTCGATCGTGGCGTGCGTCCCGTCGCAGAACGGCTTGTTCGATGAGTGCCCGCATCGGCACATCGACATCGGGTCCGGATGCTCGATCACACGCCCGTCCGGAGCGGTCAGGCGCACGTCACCGGAGACGATGTACGGACCGTCTTCACTGGGGGTTATGCTGACGTCAGGCATGGCTGTGACCTTTCCTCAGTAGATCTTCATGGTCTTGGAGAAGGGGAGCTTGCGAATTCGCGTACCGGTGAGAGCGGCGATGGCGTTCGCCAGAGCTGGGGCGACGGACGGCACGGAGACCTCGCCGACACCAGTGGGCGACTCCGTCGAGTCGACGAGATGCACGTCGATCTGCGGGACGGAGCGCATCCGCACGATCGGGTAACGGTCGAAGTTCTGGGTGAGGATCTCGCCGCCGTCACCGAGCACCACCTCCCCCCATGCCGCTGCGCTGAGCCCGAACAGGAGGCCGCCTTCGACCTGAGCACGGACCAGGTCCGGATTGATCGTGATGCCGCAGTCGAGCACGAACACGATCCGCTCGACGTGCACACGCTCGCGGGCATCGAGAGAGATCTCGGTCACGTTCGCGCTGTGGCTGAGAAAGCTCGAGCATGTGATCCCCCGCGCTCGACCTTCCGGCGGTGGCGTCGTCCACTGCGCGATGTCGGCCGCGAGCTCGAGCGCGCGCAGCGTGCGCGGGCTGTCCGCGAGCAGCTCACGTCGCAGGTCGACAGGGTCGCGGCCGGCCGCCACGGCGAGCTCGTCGATCGCCGACTCGCGCGCGAACTCAGTGTGCGAGTTGCCGACCGAGCGCCACACCATCGTCGGGACGCCGGACTCGAAGTTCGTCGACTCGAGCTTGAAGTTCTCCAACGCGTACGGAGGGTCGGCGGCGCCGGTCGTCGTGAAGAAATCGACTCCGTTCGTGAACATCACATCCCGCACGAACGGCAGGTTCACCGACGTCGGTTCGGCGACGATCTGCTGGTGGAAGGCGGTGAGCCGCCCGTTTGAGTCGGCTGCGGCCCGCACACGATGCAGTGCCATCGCCCGGTAGCGGCCGCTCTTGAAATCCTCCTCGCGCGGCGACTGGAGCTTGATCGGGTGCTTCCAGTGCAGTGCCCGAGCAACCTGTACGGCCTCGGCGGTGGGGTCATGCCCCGAGCTCGAGTGCAGCCCGAAGGATCCCCCGGCGAATGTGACGTGAACCTCGACCTGCTCCTTGTCGATCCCCGCCGCCTCGGAGGCCGACATCAGCGTGTACTCGGGCGATTCGGTGCTCGCCCACACTTCGAGCACTCCGTCCTCGCGCATACGACACGCCGCGTTGTTGGGCTCCATCGTGGCGTGGGCGACGTATGGCAGCGCGTACACCGCGTCGACAACCGTCGGCGCGCTTGCGAGCATCGCCCCGGCGTCGCCGTCGTCGCGCGCGACCACCGCCTGGTCGCCTGATTCCAGCAGGCGGACATGCTCGGCCAGTAGCTCTGCAGAGCTGCGCCGCTCGGCGTCAGTGTCGTCCCACTCCACGGTCAAGGCACGGAGCCCTCGCTGCGCGTCCGCGAACGTGTCGGCGACAACGGCAACTCCCTCGTCGATCTGGACGACCGCCGTGACGCCGGGCTCGGACAGCGCCGCCTCGTCATCCACGGATGCGATCCTCGAGCCGAACCGCGGGGGGTGGAGAACCACCGCTGTCAGCATTCCCGGAACGCTCACGTCAATCGTGAAGCGAGTAGTGCCGAGGATCTTCGGCACGGAGTCCACGCGCAGCCGTGCGCCCCCGATCAGGGTGTAGTCCGACAGCTCCTTGGGCTTGGCACCCTCGGGAACCGGCATCCGCTCCGCACGTGCGGCAAGCTGTGCGAACGTCGCCTGCTTGCCGCTCCCGTGGCGTACGACACCGCGTTCGAACACGACCTCGTCGGCGGACACCTCCCAAAGCTCCGCCGCTGCTGCCGCCAGCCGGGCTCGCGCCTGCGCCGCCACCAAGCGGTAGCGGGCCCAGAAGGCCTTCGTCGAATTGGACGCGCCGGTGATCTGCAGTGCGCCACCGGAGTCGGGATTGCCGTATACGTCCTTCGGCGGCCCGCCCCCGTTCGCCGCGTTGACGACCACGACCGAATCGAAATCGGCGTCGAGCTCCTCGGCGACGATCGTCGCCAGCCCTGTGTGGATCCCCTGGCCCATCTCGATCTGGCTCGAGTAGGCGACGATCGTTCCGTCCTCGCGGATCCGGATGTACGGATGGACCGGATCCGCCAGCTCGTCTGGCGTCAGCCGGTGCACCTCGAGGTCGGGCGCAGCGACGAGCGGCGCCGGATCATCGCCCGCCGCGAGCGTGCCGGCCGCACTGTGAATGGCCGCCCGGATTCGGGGATAGGTGCCGCACCGGCACAGATTCCCGCTCATCCACTCGTCGATCTTCGCGTCGTCCGGGGCAGGATTTGACTCGAGCAGCGACACCGCGGCCAGCGTTTGCCCCGGCTGGCAGTAACCGCACTGCACGACGTTGCCGCGGTGCCAGGCATCGCGGACGGCGTTGACCACCGGGCCCGCCGCTCCCTCGATCGTCGTAATCGACTTCTCAACGGCCCGCTCGGTCGCGGTCTGGCATGACTTCGTATTGCGTCCGTCGATGAGCACCGTGCAGGCCGCGCAGAAGCCGGCTCCGCAGCCGAACTTCGTTCCGTGCAGACCCAGGACGTCTCGGAGCACCCATAGCAGCGGCGTCTTCGCATGCCGGTCGTCAACCTCTGCCTCGGCGCCGTTGACGACAAGCTTCATCTCAGACCTCCCCGGGACTGGAACGTGCGGGCCAGTTGCATGGGCCGGACGTTCGCGCGGACCCAGGTGAGGTGTCTTCACCGGATGATGGTGATTGCCCGTCTCGGAGTTTCAGTCGGCGGCGTCGTCTCGCCGTCCAACGCGATCGAGAACGGCGAGATCGGCGGCATCGAGCTCGACTTCGAGCGCGCCCACGTTCTCCTCCAGGTGCGCGATCGAGGCGGTCCCCGGAATCAGCAGCATCCGGTCGTAGCGAGCAAGCAGCCACGCCAAAGCGATCTGGGTCGGCGTGGCCCCGTGCTTCTCGGCGACAGCAACGATCGCGGCTTCTGCGGCCAATCGCTTCGGCCCGCCCGCGAACGCCGAACCGAGGGGGAAGAACGGCACGAAAGCGATCTCGTGCGCGCGGGCAAAGTCGACCATCTCGTCGTCCTGGCGGTCGATGATGCCGTAGCCGTTTTGGATCTCGGCGATGTCGACGAACTCGAGCGCAAGCTCCACCTTCGCTTGATCGACGTTAGACAGCCCGATCAGATCGAGCTTGCCTTCCCGGCGCATGTCCTCGAGCGCAGATAGCTGCGCCTCGAGCGATATCGCGGTGTCGTCGCCGGTCTCAACCAACCGCAGGTTCACGAGGTCCAGACGCTCCACGGCAAGGGAGCGAAGGTTCTCCTCCACTCCCTCGCGGAGTTCGTCGGGGCGCTGCGCCGGGAGCACTCCTCCTGCCGCATCACGTCGCGCGCCCACCTTGGTGACCAGCTTGAGGTTCTCGGGATACGGATGGAGCGCCTGGCGGATCAGATCGTTGACCACATCCGGTCCGTAGTACTGCGCCGTGTCGATGTGGTCAACGCCGAGCTCGACGGCGCGACGCAGTACTGCCCGAGCCGCACTCGGATCGCGGGGCGGGCCGAACACGCCGGGACCGGCGAGTTGCATCGCGCCGTAGCCCATGCGGTGGACGGGTTTGTCACCGAGAAACGTGGTGGTGTTCGTCAGGGGCATTGATCGAGCGTTCCTGGGATTCGTCGGAGTTCGAGCAGCTCGAGGCCGAGCGCTTCGATCTGCCCGAGCACGCCGAACACAGCGGAGCGGTCCTCGAGCATGCCGGTGAGCACGGTCTCGCCGCGCTCCAGCTCACACTCCATTGACGGGAAGGCGGACAGGGCAGTGGCTCCCAGCCGACCCCTTATCCGGATCGTGTACAAGCCCGGCGGTGTGTCCACGAAATCATCCTGCTGCGCGACCTAGTGAGCTGGCAACGCCGAAATCTGGTGATTGTTCGCGCGACGACGCTCGCGCCGCTGCGGCGATGTTCAGGAGCGGCCGGTCGAAAGCAGCCGCAGCTCACGTGCCCGCTGAACGGCGGACGAGCGATCACGAGCACCGAGCTTGGAATAGAGGTTGCGGATGTGGGTGTTGACCGTGTTGATAGATACATAGAGCTCTTGCGCGATCTCGGGCCGTGTCAGGTTGGTCGGCAGATATCGCAGCACGCGGAGTTCGCTCGGGCTGAGTTCCTCCGGCTGCGATAGCCGCTCTCGCTCGACGCTCGGGACCGGTTCGCCTCTCAGCAGGTCAACGATGTCAGCGAGAAGGGCGCGATGGGCCGTTTCGTGACGGGGTAGCGCGTTGAGCAGCTCCGCGGCTTGGGTCATGGCAAACGGGAACATCAGCCGGTCTGGCTCCGCGGCCGCGAGCGCCGCCTCGGCTGCGGCGGCAGCCGCGCTCCGACCCCCCAGGCTTAGGTGCGCGATACCAGCGAGCAGATGGGACTCAACGACTGTGAACGTCGGGACGAGTGGCGGCGTGGCGTCCAAAACACCTTGGAGTGCATCGAGTGCTCCCGCAGGGTCTCCCTCCGTCAGGCAGATCACCGCACGAGCGTTGTAGATGGCACCCATTTGCCCGTCGTAAATGAGACCAATTTGCTCGGGCTCGGCGGAGAATCCGGTTAGAGTCGCGCGCGCCTTGTCTGGGATCCCAAGGCGAGCCTGCGCGGCCGCTAGCCATCCCGTGATCCGCGGCGCAAGCGCGTGCACGCCGCTGAGCTGCGATTCCATCCGCGCGGCCGCGGCAAATGCTTCAACGGCTGATTGCTGCTGCCCGCGACCGGCGTGCAGCATGCCCGTCGCCACGTGCAGAAGCACGGTGGCGGCCGGGTCAACGGTTGGATCGGCGACCTCCCAGGCGCGGCGCAGCCAGCGCTCTCCTTCGTCGAACTCGCCCATCCAGATCGCCATGCCGCCAACCGCCCCAAGCGCGGGGGCGACTATCGGCCGATCCTCCCAGCCATAACGCTCGGCCAGGGCTACCGCCTGACGGCCTCGCTCGCGCGCGGTCGCGACCGAGACCGTCTTTGACGGGAAACCTTGATGCGCGCGACACGCGACCTCGAGGTAGGGTCGGCCGATCGTCCGGGCGAGCTCTGCTCCCTCGGCGAGGTGACGCTCAGAATCGGCGAGTCGCCCGGACCACGTCTCGACGATCCCGAGATTCAGCAGCGCGACCGCCCGCAGTTCGCTATCCATCGCGATCTGATCATTCGATTCGTCTGACATCGAAGCATCGAGCAGGTTCACCTGCTCGATCACCTCACTGAACCGACCGCTACGCCGTGCCAGCGCCAACCGCAGCGAGGCGATCGCCACCGAAAGGCGCCGGCGGCGAGCCGGCGGAGCGCTCTGGACGTGGGACTCGGCGAGCGCCAACTGAGTAGCCGCGTCCTCCAGCCGTCCGTGGTTCAGCTCAGCGGCCGCGTGAGCTAGCGCTAGGTCAGGATGATCGGCTGATGCTCCTTCAGGAAAAGCTTGCAGCACCGCGTCGATTGTTTCCGCCTGTCCCTCTAGCACCCATCTGAACGAGTGGTCTGCGACCAGCCGGGCCGCATCAGGCCAGTCGCCGGCCGCGAGCGTGTGCCGCACGGCCTCGACGACGTCCCCGTGATCGGCAAACCACCGGGCGGCCCGACGGTGGAGATCTCCAAGCTCATCGGCCGACGTTCGGCGAAGCTCCAGGCGCAGGAAATCCGCCAGGAGCTGGTGGTAGCGAAACCAGGTGCGCTCAGCGTCGAGCGACACGACGAACGCGTTCGCGTCCTCCAGTTCCAGCAGCATCTGCTCCGAGCCCGAGCGGCCAGTCAGCAGGTCGGCGAGGTCACCGTTCAGCCGGTCGACGAGCGAAGTTCGCAACAACATGCGCTGAACCTCGGTCGGTTGGCGCTCGAGCATCTCGGCGATCAGGTATTCGCCAATCGCCCTATCGGTGCCAGAGAACTCGGCCACGAACCGTTCGGGATCCGGGTGAGCGCTGAGCGAGATCACCGCTAGACGCAGACCAGCCGCCCAACCTTCTGTGCGCTGGTACAACGCGGCCGCCCCGGCGTCTGACAAACCGATCCCCGACGCAGCCAGTAACTCGCGCGTCTCGCTCTCGGTAAACCGTAGATCGCCGGCACGGATCTCGGCGACCTGCCCGACAAGCCTGAGCTGGTGGAGCTTGATCGGCGGATCCCGGCGAGATGACAACACCAGGCGCGCAAAGCCCGGCAGCATCGTGAGCAAACGCTCGAGCTGCGTGAGGGCGTCGGCCGACTTGAGCTCGTGAAGATCGTCGATGATCAGCACGACGGGTTCAACTTGGTCAGTGAGTTCCGACAGGGCTGCGTCGGCCAGCTGGTCGGCGTCAAGGCCCGCGGTCGCGGCAGGTTGCGCCTTTGGATCGGTCGGGCGTGCGGGGTTGCGGATCGCGTCGAGGACCGCAGACCAGAATTGCTGCGCATTCTGCTGGTCTCGCTTCACGGACACGAACGCGACCCGGCGAAGCTCGGTGGAGCGATCAGCCCACGCACGCAAGAGCGAAGTCTTCCCGCTTCCCGGTGGCGCCGAGATGACCGTGACCCGCTTGGTCACGGCGCGGTCCAGCTGCTGGAGGAGGTCTGCCCGTTCGAGCAGGCCGCGTGCGACCGAAGCATCTCCTGGGGTCGGCTGCCCCGTGTGCCGCTCGCGTTGCGTCGTCGCCATGCTGGTCATGGTGTCCCAACGGTTGGGTGCTTCGACCAGGGTAGTTAATCAATCACCCGTTTGACGACCGGTGGACGCTCGCGAGGGATGCCCGTGCGCCCAATCGCCGGGATCTGGCGACGACGCGTCACCTGCTTGATGGCGAAGATCCCGCCGCGAGTTACCGACCTGAGGAGGTCGAGGTCTATGCCCGAAATCGGAGCGCGATATGTCGGCCGCGGCTGCTGAGCTCGATGAAGGTCGGACCGCTGGCGTCAACGCGAACGCGGTGCTGGCGATCGTCGCCGTTGCTCAGTTCATGGTCATCCTCGACGCCAGCATCGTCAATGTCGCGCTGCCGACGATCAAGCGCGATGTCGGGTTCTCGGAGCAGAGCCTCTCCTGGATCCTGAATGCGTACACCCTGATCTTCGGGGGCTTCCTGCTGCTCGGCGGCCGGGCTGCCGACCGGCTTGGGCGGCGCCGGCTGTTCATGGCCGGCATCGCGCTGTTCGCCACCGCATCACTCGTCTGCGGAGTCTCCCAGTCCGAGGGCGAGCTGCTCGTCGCCCGCGGGTTCCAAGGGCTGGGCGGGGCGATGGTGTCGCCGGCCGCCCTGTCGATCATCCTGACCACGTTTGCCGAAGGACCAGAGCGCAATCGCGCGCTGGCGGTGTGGGGCGCGATCGCCGGCGCCGGGGGTGCGGTGGGCCTGCTGCTGGGCGGCGTGCTCGTGCAGTTGCTGAGCTGGCGATGGGTGTTCTTCGTGAACGTGCCGATCGGCATAGCGGTCCTGGCGCTGGCGCCGCGGATCGTTCCCGAGAGCCGGTCGGAGGCGGTCGCGAAGAGCGGATACGACGTCGAGGGTGCGATCGCGATCACGCTCGGGACGATGGCGCTGGTGTTCACGCTGATCAAGGCCAACAGCTGGGGCTGGACGTCGGGACGCACGATCGCCGGCCTCGCCGTGTCGGTCGTGCTGATCGCCGCCTTCGTCGTGATCGAGCGCCGTCACGAGGACCCGCTGGTCCCACTGCGGATCTTCTCGAACCGCAGCCTGTCCGCTGCCAACGCGACGCTGCTCGCCGTGGTGGCCGCGCTGTTCGGGATGTTCTTCTTCCTCACGCTCTACTTTCAGCAGGTGCTTGGCTTCAGCGCGCTGAAGACGGGGGTCGCGTACCTGCCGCTGAGCCTGACGCTGATCGCCTCTTCCGCCGTGGCCTCGCGGTTCGTCGACCGCTTCACGCCAAAACCCATTCTGGTCGCTGGTCTCCTCATCTCGACCGCGGGGTTCGTCGTCCTCACCACGGTCTCCGGTCATGGCGACTACGGCACCCACGTGGTGCCCGCGATGATCATCCTCGGGGTCGGCATGGGAATGTCGTTCGTTCCGGTCACGATCGCCGGGACAAGCGGCGTGGCCCCCGAGGACTCGGGGCTCGCCTCGGGACTGCTGAACACGACCCAGCAAGTCGGCGGTTCGCTCGGCCTGGCGATCCTCTCCTCGGTCGCAACGAGCCGCACGACCAGCGCGTTGCACACCGGCTTGGCGCTGCCAGCCGCGCTGACGCACGGATTCAAGGGCGCCTTCGTCGTCGGTGCGGCTCTGTGCGCGCTGGGCGCGGTCTTGACGATCGTGCTGCTGCCGGGTCGGCCGCGCGAAGCCGCCGACGAGCATGTCGAGGTTTTGGCGCTGTCGTTCGCGCGCTGCCCAGGCGCGCCGTACTGCGGATACCTCGCGCGCGCGGTGGCGTTCGGCCGCCGTGTGCGCACCCGCCTTGCCCACTCGTAGCGGCCAGGGTCGCGCGAATTACCGAAGGGAGATCCTCCGTGAGCACCGAGCAACGAGCGACACTCGACGCAATCCTGCGACAGTCGGCCCTCCCCCCCGACGCCGATGTCAACGCGCAACGGGAACTCCTCCGCGCGGCGATATCGGCGCAGCCGCTGCCCGCAGACGTGACCGTGACCGCAGCCGAACTGGGCGGCGTACCAACCGCCGAGATCACGGTCGACGGAATCGAACCTCGCTACGTCGTTCTCTACTTCCACGGCGGCGTGTACGTGATGTCGGACGCCTTCCTCGCCGCTGGACTGGCCTCGCAGGTCGGCCGGCGCACGCAGGCGAAGGTCATCTCCGTCGACTACCGCCTCGCCCCAGAGCACCCGTATCCGGCAGCGGTTGACGACGCTCTTGCAGCTTATGAAGGAATGCTGCAGAGCGGCATCGCTCCTTCGGAGGTCGCGTTCGCGGGAGATTCCGCCGGCGGCGGGCTCGCCATCGCCACCCTGGTCAACGCCCGCGATCGCGGGCTGCCCCTGCCAGCCGCGGCTTTCGTCATGTCACCGTACGCCGATCTCACCCTGGCAGGGACGACGATCGACACCAAGCGCGAGGTCGACCCGCTGCTCAGCCGGGAAGCCCTCGAAGCCCGAATCCGCGACTACACGGCGGGACAAGACGCCGCGCTTGACCTCATCAGCCCGATATTCGCCGACCTGTCCGGCCTGCCGCCACTGATCATCCAGGCCGGAAGTCACGAGGTTCTGCTCGACGACGCAGTCCGCCTGGCGCAACGAGCCGCCAGCGCGGACGTGGAGGTCATGCTCGACATCACCGCCGAGGTGCCTCACGTCTTTCAGGCCTATTCACCGATCCTTGACGAGGCGGCCGCCGCACTGGACAGAGCCGGACAACTCCTCTCGGCGCATCTCGCCGCTGCTCAACGCGTCACCGCATCGCAGGAGGTCCTCTGAATCACCGGGATCCGGCGATGACGCATCACCCGCGCGCCGGCCAGGATCCGGTCGCGAGTTACCGACCTCAGGAGGACGAGTGCCATGTCCGATATCGGCAACGGTCGCGCCGGGCGCGCCGACGTAGTCATCGTGGGAGGCGGCTCCGCGGGCTCGGTGCTCGCCACCCGTCTGAGCGAAGATCCGACGCGCTCGGTCCTGCTGCTCGAGGCAGGGACGGCCTACGGCGTCGATGGCTACCCGGATGACCTGCTGGACGCCGCGCGGGTGCCGGCCAACCCCGAGCATGAGTGGGGTTTCACCGCGCGCGGTGGACCCGCCTCCCCGCAGATCGATGCCGCGCGCGCCAAGGTGCTCGGCGGTTGCTCGGCCCACAACGCCACGGTGGCGATGCGCGCACGGCCGAGCGACATCCGCGATTGGCAACGACATGGCTTTGACATTTGGACGATCGAGGATGTTGACGCGACCTACCGCGCGATGGAGAACACGCCTGACGGCGACGACGCCTACCACGGGCGCACGGGACCGTTCCCGATCCGGCAGCTGAAGTACGACGATCTGAGCACCTCGTTGCGCGGGTTCATCGACGCGACCGTGGCCGAGGGGTTCCGGCATAGCAACGATTTCAACGGACCGGATCCAGCCGGTGTCGGCGGCTACCCGGTCAACGTCATCGACGGCGTGCGTCAGAACACCGGCCTGGTCTATCTCACCGAGGAGGTCCGCAACCGGCCCAACCTGAAGATCTCCGGCGACGTACTCGTCGATCGGGTGCTCTTCGATCAGCGCCAAGCGGTCGGCGTCGTCACCGCAAACGGCGCCCAGATCCCTGCGGGGGAGGTGATCCTCTCCGGGGGCTCGTACGGCACCCCGGCGATCCTCCTGCGCTCTGGCATCGGCCCGACCGCAGACCTGGCCCAGCTTGGCATCGCTGTCGTCGCCGATCTGCCCGTGGGCCAACACCTGCAGGACCAGCCCTTCTACTACAACGCGTACGCGTTGAAAACGGACGCGCTCGACATGCGGCCCGCGGTCGGCGCCTTGCTGTGGACGCAGTCCAGCGAAGCCAGCGGCGACGAGCTGGACATCCACATTGCCGTGACGCACCTGTTCCCGCCCCAGTACAGCCCGACCGGTGGAGCGATCTCGCTGAGCGTCGCGGTCGTCAAGCCCGACTCTCGCGGGACCCTGTCCCTACGTAGCCGCGACCCGCACGAGCAGCCCGAGATCGACTGCAACTACCTGCACGAAGGGCGCGACGCGCGACGGATGCTCGAAGGAGTGAAGCTGGCCCGCAAGATCGGCCGCAACCCGGCGCTCGCTCAGTTCCTCGAAATCGAGATCTTGCCCGGCGACGCTGTCGGGGACGACCAGCTCGCAGAGGTGATCGCCTCCAACCTCGCTTCCTACGGCCACCCCGTCGCAACGGCGCCGATGGGCGGCCCCGAAGATCGGTGGGCAGTCGTGGACTCACACGGCGCTGTCAAAGGGATCGATGGCCTCCGTGTCGTCGACGCATCGATCATGCCGGTCGTTGTGTCGGTGGCGCTGAACCCGACGACGATCATGATTGCCGAGCGGATCGCGAAGACCGTGTACGCGAGTAAGACCGGGCGTGGGCTACGCGGGGTTGAAGTGGCTCCGACGGCCTGAGCCCTTGACCGACGCCAAAGAGATCGCGATCGTCGGCATGGAGACGCGCGAAGCACGCGAGCTGGCCCTCGCGGCCGCGGGGATGGGGCTCGCGGTCCGCCCGCTCGCATTCGGGAGCCCTCTTGCCGACTTCCCAGCGCGTGCGTCGTGCTGGCTTCGACGAAAGACCTCCTAGGACCGAAAGGAACGACATGACAAACGAAGAGTTCGTCCGCCGGGCATACGCCGTAGCCGAGGTCAGGGACCTTCCGGCGTGGGTCGCATGTTTCAACCCCGACGGAGTGTTCGTCGACGAATCGGTGGGAGTCACCTACCGCGGGCCGAGCGAGGTTGGAAAACCAGTTGAGAATTACGGTAGGGCGTTCTCCGACATGCATCGCGAGCTCTACGACGTGTACGTCACTGCCGACGTTGTGGTCGTCGAGCTGGCACTGCAGGGGACCCACGACGGGCCGCTCTGGCTCCCACAGGGAATCCTGCCGCCCACCGGCAACCGCATGGACGCCCCGTGCTGCGACGTCTTTCGTCTGGAGAACGGGAAGATCCAGCTGTTCGACTGTTACCCGTCGGGCACGGTGATCCTCGGCCAGCTGGGCGTGCTGGGCAACCTCGATGCGGTGCTCGATCAGCACGCCACCGTGTAACTGCTGTCACGCCCCGAACAAAAAGGAAGTCGATACCCAATGACCAGTGAAGCGATTCGCGACCCGCTCGCAGATCATCTCATCACACCGCACAATTCAGCGTTTCTGCTGATCGACTGGCAGCCGAGCCAGATCGCCACGGTCCGGTCGGCAGACCAAGACCTGCTGCTCAAAAACGCGGTTTCCACGGTGAGGACCGTGAAGGCCTACGGCGTGCCGGTAGTGCAGTCGACTGTCAACGTCGCGTCCGGACAACAGCAACCAACGGTGCCCGAGCTCGCGGAGCTCGTACAGGACGACGAGCCGCTCGATCGCACGACGATGAACTCCTGGGAAGACGTCGAGTTCGTGGCTGCGGTTCGGGCGACCGGCCGGCGGAAGCTCATCATCTGCGCCTTGTGGACCGAGATCTGCATGGCGTTCGTGGCCCTCGACGCCCTTCGGGAGGGATACGAGGTGTATCCCGTGGTCGATGCGATCGGCGGCACCTCGTTGGAGGCTCATCGCGCTGGGCTCGAGCGAACCGTCCAGGCGGGAGCGCAACCGGTCAGCTGGGTGTCGCTTGCCGGCGAGCTGCAGCGCGATTGGGCTCGTCAGCAAACCGTTCCGGCACTCATCGAGATCGTCCTGACCGATCGCCTGTTGAAGGAGACAGACGAAGTCGGGGCCTCGGTATGACGTTCACCGTCGATCTCCATCAGCACGTCATTCCCGACTTCTATTGGTCGGCCACCAACGAGGACGGGAATGCCGCGGGAGGCATCACCCCTCCGCGCTGGAGTCTCGAGGGCGCGATCGCGTACCTCGACGAAGCCGGGATCGACTTCGCGGTGCCGTCGATCAGCACGCCCGGCGTGCACTTCGGTGACGATGCGGCGGCCCGGACGCTTTCGCGCCAGGTCAACGAGTACCTGGCCGGGATCAGACACGACCGTCCGGACCGGTTCGGAGCATTCGCAGCTCTGCCACTGCCAGACGTCGACGGGTCGCTGGACGAGATCGCCCACGCACTCGACGTGCTCGAGCTCGACGGCTTATCGATCTTCACCAACGCCGGCGGTAGCTACCTCGGAGACAGCCGCTTCGATCCGGTCTTCGCGGAGCTGCAACGGCGGGCGGCGGTGGTATTCGTCCACCCGACCGCGTCGCCCGATCCGATCGCGCACACGCTCGGCCTGCCGGACACGCTGCTCGACTACCCCGTCGATACGTCGCGGGCGATCGCAAAGCTTCACTACAGCAACACCTTCGCCCGTACGCCGGACATCAAGTACGTGTTCGTGCACGCCGGCGGCACGATCCCGTTCGTGGCCTCCCGCTTCGGGATCGTCGATCAGATGGACGTGATCCCCGGCGCACAGGAGCGAGGAGCGTTCGCGGACGTTCTCCCTCGCCTCTACTGGGACACCGCCTCGGCGTTCAGCGACCCTGTGCTCCACATGTTGCGATCCGTCACGGGACTCCGAAACGTTGTGTTCGGGACCGATTATCCGTACCCCCACGACACGATCTCGATCGGTGGCCTACGTCACGTCCAGAACACCGCTGAGCTTGACGACGGCGAACGCGAGGCCGTTCTGGGCGGCTCGGCCGCGCGGCTGATCCCTCGGCTGGCACGAGCGACTAGCGCTCTCTGACGTCAGTGCAGGTGGCGCTGCCAGTCGGCCGGCACACGGCCCCGTGGCCCGGGCACCGGCTGATCGAGCGGATGATGCGTGGGCGGAGCGAGCGTCGGTCCGTCGGAGAACTGCTCGGTGCGGTAGTCGTAGAACCAGTCCTCACCGGGCTCGAAACTCTGAACCAAAGGGTGGCCGCTCTGTGCGGCGTGGCGGCTCGCGCCGCTGTGGACTTGGTGAGCCGGGTGGGCTTCGTTGGCCGTCACCGAGGGCTTTCGATCGACGCCTCCTGCTGACGGAGACGCTGGGCCGCGGCGACGGCTTCCCAGCGCGAGTGGACGCCTAGCTTATGTAGCACGCGATTGACGTGGCTGTAGACCGTGGTCGGCGAGGCACCAGCCGCTCAGCGGTGGCCTCGGTCGACGCACCCTCGCCTAGTAGGTCGACGATCTCCCACTCGCGCGTGGTCAGGGTGCTTCGCAGCGGGCGCCAGCCGCCGGCAGGGATCTCGCGCCAGAGCTCCAACAGGCGCGTCATGAGCCTGCTGAACGACGGCGGTGGCTTGCCGGGCAGCGCCTCGTCGAGTTGGACAGGCCAACACATACCGCCAGCTGGCCGGCCGGTCCGAGGGTCGCTTCCTGTAACTCAAACATCTATGAGCCTCATGGATGCGAACAGCCTGTCCACTCTGTCAGCGTCGTTGAATGGCTCGCGACGTTCCAGTTGTTCTCGGTCGGTTCGCAGTGGCGCTGTGCGCGGGAGACCTGTTCCACCACTGGTATGTCGGCTTCATCGAGCAGTGACGACCGGCGTGCGCCAGTAGCCGTCGGTTACCAGACCTTCATGCCGCCATCGACCACGATGTCGGTGCCCGTGACGTACGAGCTCGCGTCTGAGGCCAGGAACACGGCGACGTTCGCGACTTCTTCCGGCCGGCCGAGACGACCCAGCAACGTCTTGCCGAGCATGTAGCCCGCCCACTCAGGATCGTTGAGCTGCTCGCGTGTGGCGTTGCTCTCGATCAGGCCCGGCGAGATCGAGTTGGCGCGGATCCCATGCTCTCGCCCCTCCATCGCCAGCTGCCGGGTCATCCCGATGATTCCGGCCTTGTTGGTCGTGTGGGCCAGCGAGGGAAGGATCTTGAAGCTCAGCGACGCGTTCAGGGAAGCCATGTTCACCACCACGCCGCGGTTGACCTTCAGATGCGGCCACGCCGCGCGGGTCAGGTAGAAGACGAGGTCGACCTCGTCGCGGCGCGCGCGATCCCACTCCTCGTCGCTGATGTCCTCGAGCCAGTTGAAGTACTGCCTCCCAGCCAGGTTGAACAGCACATCGAGGCGACCGTAGGTGCTCACCGCGAGCTCGACGAGCGCCCGACAGTCGGCCGGATCGTCGAGATGACACAGCTGCATGGAGATCATCTCTCCGCCCGCAGCGCGAACCATCTCGACGGTGGCTTGTGCGGGTTCGGCGGCCACGTCGCATCCGACGATCGACGCACCCTCGCGGGCGAATGCCAGCGCAGACGCGCGGCCCATGCTTCCCCCGGTGCCCGTGATGATGCACACCTTGCCCGACAGCCGGTCCGGCATCAGGCGTAGACCGGCGTCGCGTCGATGTAGCTGCGGTACTCGGCAACCAAGCCGTCCCGCAGCCGGAACACATTGCAGCACGGAACCGTCACCTCGCCACCGTCGAGGCGCGTGTAGTGCACGTCGAACTCGGCGATCAGCGCTCCCCCGTCGCTCCACACGTTGAGCACCTCGTGCCTGAAGCCCGCAACCGAATCGAGAAATGCGTCGACGGCAGCGACGAACGCCGACTTACCCTGGACCAGCTCGGCGTTGCCGAGACGCAGGCGAACGTCATCAGTCATGAACGCCGCCAGCGCCGAGACGTCTTTGGCGTCGAACGTCGCGAACATCCGGCGTACGTGGTCGCTCGGACTCAGACCGCGCGCCTCTGCTTTCCCAGGTGTGGCGGTCATCTCAGGCCGCCAGCCGTCTGAGGTGGGCGGCGTGAGCTTCTGCGACGAGCGTGCGAGCGACCTCGCGCACCTCTTGCTCGAGGTTGGGTTCGTTCAGGCGACCCTCGGCGTCGAAGCGGTCCATCGCATGCCCGACGGCGACCTCACCGTCGACGACGCGAGCGCCCATTGCACCCAGCACCTTGCGCAGCTCGGCCTGCGCCCACACGGCCCCGAACATCCCGGCGCTGGCGCCGATGACCGCGACGGGCTTGTTGCGCATCGCGTTGGTGGCGATCGGCCGCGACACCCAGTCGAGCGCGTTCTTGAGCGCGCCGGGAATCGACGAGTTGTACTCGGGGGTCGTGAAGAACACCGCGTCCGCCGCCAGGACCGCCTCGCGTATTCGCGAGACAGCCTCGGGAGCGTCCTCGGAGTCGTCATCCTCGTCGTAGGGCGGGACGTCCTTCAAGCCGTCGTAGATCTCGAACTCCACGCCCTCGGCCTCGAACAGTTCGCGGGCGTGACGCAGGAGTTTGGTGTTGTGTGAGTCGCGGCGCAGCGACCCGCTGATGCCCAGGACGCGCATCGGACTAGGCCTGCCTCGATGCTTGGACGTCAGCCGGCGTGTAACTCCCATGACGAAACTCGTCGGCGAGTCCTGGGTGGGACGGGCGCCAGTCGAGGTCGGCTCGAGCCTTGGCCGCGTCGGTGCCCTGATCGAGCAGCAGAACCTCGGCGAAGTAGTCGCCCAGGCGTGCGCGCGCCTCGTCATCAGAACCGGGGACCGCTCCCGGTGCACCGACCGCGACAGCCGCCGCCTCCGTCAGTTCGGCAACGCTCTCGTTCAAGCCATTCCCGATGACATAGCGCCCGCGAGCCGCGTCGTTCTCCAACACACGCCGGAAGAAATCCGCCAAGTCCGCGACGTGAACCGTTCCCCAGTGCTGTTGCCCGGTGCCGAGCATGATCAGGTTGCCGGCCTCGTCTCCGGGTGATCCGAGGAGTACGCCGGGGACGCCTCCCCCACCGTCACCGTAGGCGACGCCGGAAACGATCACGACTCCACGGATGTCGGTCGCGCCGAGCACCCGTTGCTCGATCGGCTCCCTCCATGCCACCAGCGCGGGCGCAGCGATCGGGGAGTGCTCGCTGATCGACGCGTTGGATCCGTAGATCCACAGACCGCTGATCTGAAGGTAGGGCTTGCCGCTGCCGGCGAATGCCTCGATCGCCGCGTCGGCCACCGCGGCGTCCAGGTCGGCGCTCGTTGCGTCGCCCGGACTGGCTGTGTGGATGGCCCCATCCACGTCGCCAAGCAGACTCACGACGGCGGAGCGGTCGTAGAGGTCGACCGCGACCGGCGTCGCGCCGCGAGCCGCCACGAGCTCGGCTTGAGCATCGTCGCGGACCAACCCCGTCACCTCGTGTCCGTGCTCTTGCAGTTCCGTCAATACGTGAGATCCGATGAATCCCGCTGGACCGGTAAGTGCGATTTTCATGGCCGGCGGCCTCCTGTCTTCCTTCGTGGGTCTGTTTCGCGATCCGATCCCTCGATGGAAGCATCTATTAGATCAATCGCTTGCTTTAGTTTATGACCAAAGCGAATGATTTGTCAAGCGAGCGATTGAATTGTTTGGGGCGAACGCCAGCGCTTAGCTCGCGCCGCTGAAGGCTCCGGCGATGACCGGGACAAGCAGCCGCTCGAGCTGCTTCTCGGATTTGCTCCTGAGCTCAGATCCGATCGGCGCGAGGACCAGCCAGTTCATCATTCCGGCCACGCAGCGCGTGCGAAACAGCAGCTCCTGGTCCTTGACGCCCGGAACGTTTGCCTTCAGCACGGTGAGGACATCCGCACGAACGCCATCGAAGCGAGCCGCGAGGCGATCCCACCCCCCTGGCGGATCGATCCCTGCGCGCGCCACGATGCGCATCACCGCGAGATCACGACCTCCCGTGGCCAGCGCACGGATCATCGGGGAAGCGAACGCCGCCGCCAACGCTTCGACCGTCGACTCCGGACCTAGCTCGCTGAGCGCCTCGTGCTGAGCGTCCAGATAGTGCTCCAGCGCGTCCTCGATCGCCGCGTCGCACAACGCCTTCAGCGAGCCAAAGTGATAGCTCACCGCCGACACGTTCGCCCCAGCGGCATCGGTGAGCTCGCGCAAGGTCACGCCGTCCTCGCCGCGCTCGGCGAGCAGGTCCAGCGCGGCGTCCCTCAAGCGCGTCCGCGTCCGCAGACCCGTCTCGCGCCGCTGGTCGGTCACATCGGGGGAGTCCATTGCCGGTTAGTCAATCAGATGCTTGAACGCTTTGCCAGCAAGTAGGCCCCCGCGACGTGACCGTCGTGCGGGCATCGTTGGGCTGAACCGGGGGCCGATCCGGTTGGAGAAATGGGGCACATTCGCGACGGTTGCCGGCACTGCTGCCGCGAGCCTCGCCGGCCTGCTGTTCGTGGCCGTCTCGATCCGCACCGACGTGATCGCGAGATCTCAGGAGCTCCGAACCCGCGCGGCGCAGACCCTTGCACTATTCGTGACCGTGTTGTTCATTACGATCCTACTCGCGATCCCCGGCCAGTCCTACCGCGTGCTCGGGGTCGAGCTCGTCGCGTTGGCGGTCATCACCGCGGTCGGCCACCTGATGCTGAATCGGCGTGCCGCAATCGACCCCAGGCCGCGCGACGCCGGGGCGCATACGCTCGCCTCGATCCTCGACGCTGTGGCACCCAACGCCGTCACCTCGGCCCTGTTACTCGTCGCCGCACTCCTATTGGTTTTCGACGTCCACGCCGGGCTCGACGTCCTCGTGTTGCCCGTACTCACGGCCCTGGCCGGCGGCGTCACAAGCGCCTGGCTCCTGCTGACAAAGTTCCCCGAGTAGCCCTGGGATCCGGCGGCTCGGCGGCGCGCTCAGATCCGACGCAGCCGCTCGGCCGCGGCTACGCGGAGCTTCTCGCCGAGCCCGGCGCAAGCGCGAACCAGGACTCCAAGGTGCGCCGGGTCGAGCGCGAGCAGCCGCAGGTCCGATGCGGCGAGCACGGTCGCCGTGCGCACGTATCCGAAGCCCGATCCCCAGTCGAGCGCCGCGACCTCACCGAAGAAGTCCCCGCGCGCGAGATGCCGCACGTACTCGCCCTCGATGTAGACGTCGGCGTCGCCATCGACGATCACGTAAAAGTCGCGGGCCCCGTCCCAGCGCTCGACGACGGTCTCCCCCGCGCCGACGCACATCTCTCGACTCCACCGAGCCGCGCGGGCCACCTGCTCTGCCGGCATGTCGGCGAACAGCGGTATCGCGGCGAGCTCCTCGACCCTAAAGTCCCCCGCCCCATTCAGCCCGTCAACGACCGAGGGCGCGCGGTCCTCGATCGAAAAGGCGATGGCAGCGGATTCGTCCGCAAGCGACGGCACCGGCGAGTGCGCAAACCACTCGATCGCGCGCTGTACGTCGGCCTGGGTCGTTGTGTGATTGAGGATGCACACCCGGATCGCATAGCGGCCGTCGAGCACGGTCGAGGACACCAGCCCCAGGCCGCTCTGCTCGAAGCGCCCCACGAGCGCCGCATTCAACCTCGCCGATTGCCACTCCTTCTCGGCGCCGTCAAAGCGGCGTCGGAAGCACACGATCCCGAGCTGCGCTCCAGACATCAGCTCCAGGTCGCGCTTGTCAGTGACGAGCCGCTCGGCTTCGGCGGCCAGGTCGAGCGACCGGTCGATCGCCTCCCTGAACGCGTCGACGCCGAAGTAGCTGAGCGAGAGCCACACCTTCAGGGCTCGTGACGAGCGCGTCAGCTGGAACCCGAGATCCGAGAAGTTCACCTCGCCTGCGTGGGGAACGGCGTCCTTGAGATAGTCGGGAACGACCTCGAACGCCCTGCGCAGCAACTCGCCATCGCGCACCAGCACGCAGCCGCACTCGAACGGTTGGTAGAGCCACTTGTGCGGATCGAGCGTCACCGAGTCGGCCTGATCGATTCCGTCGAGCCAGCGCTTGCCGCGATCGGTCATCGCGACAAAGCCGCCGTACGCCGCGTCGACGTGTAGCCAGGCCCCGGCGTCCCGGCAGATCGCGGCGACTTCGGCCAACGCGTCGATTGCGCCGGTGTTCGTCGACCCCGCGGACGCTGAGACGAAGAACGGCTGGCGGCCATGCCGCTGGTCGGCAGCGATCGCACCGGCCAACGCGTCGAGGCGCATCCTGTGCCGGTCGTCGCTGGGCAGCACGCGCAGCTGGTCGACACGCATGCCGAGAGCTCGCGCCGCGCGGGCGATCGATGAGTGCGCCTGGTCGGACACGTACGCGACACCGTCGTCAGCAGAGCCTTGGCTGCGGCGTGCCAGCTCCTCGCGAGCGCAGGCCAGTGCGGTCATGTTCGCTGCCGACCCGCCGCTCACCAGCACGCCCGAGGCCTGCTCCGGATATCCGATCCACTGTTTGAACAGGTCGAGCACCAGCAGCTCGATCCGGCTGGGCCCGGCCGCCTCCATCCACGAGCCGGCGTAGATGTTCAGTGCACTGGCGATGAAGTCCCCGAGCGCCGCGGGGAACGTGCCGCATGCCGGGATGAACGCGAAGTAGCCCGGGTGATCGCAGCGACTCATGTAGGGCAGGACGTCACGTTCGAGCTGGCCGAGCAACGACTCGAAATCGCGCGGCCTGTCGGGTGGCTCCGGCAGCCGCTCGCGCATCTCCGCCGCCGAGGCCCGCTGCAGCGGCGGGCCGTCCCGGACGGCGGCGAGTTGTCCGACGAGCATGTCAACCGTGCGGTAGCCAAGCGCCCGCATCGCCTCCGGCTCGAGGCCGAGCGGATCGCGGTGCTCAGGCAACCGGGACACTCTCCAGCCGCGTCGTCGCAAGCGCTCGGGCCGCGCTCGCCGCGCATGGGTGGCTCGACACGGCGCATAGGAAGGATTCGCGGTCGAGCGCGTACAGCAGGCAGTCGTCGCGAGCGGTCACCGTCGCCGTGCGCGGGACGTCCTGGAGCAGCGCGATCTCGCCGAACGCCCCGCCGGCGCTCACCGGCGGAAAGGCGCCGCGCTCGCAGCTCACATCGAGCACACCGTCGGCGACGAGATAGAACCGATCGCCGTACTCGCCCTCCCGGATCACGGTCTCGCCGGCGTTAACCTCGATCGCGTCGACGCGACGCGACACGTTCTCGATCGTTGCCAGTGGCAACGGGGCGAACATCTCCACGGCGCGGAGCGCCTTGAACGGGCGCTCGGGAACGCTGGTCGCGGCTTCGAGCATTGCCAACGGCCGCCACCGCAGCGCCACCAGCAACGGCAGGCATGACCCGACCAGCAGCAGCGCGTCGCGCAGGCCGACCAGGTCGACGATCACCGGTGCGACGATCGCCCCCAGCCCGGTTGTGATCCAGTAGGAGCTCTCGACCACGGCAAACGCCCGGCCTAGCACGTCGTTGGAGGGCAGCCGTTGCAGCAGCGACAGGCCGGCCACCTCGATCAGCGCGTACCCGATGCCGAGCAACACCAGCATCACCACGGCCACGGCCAAGGTTTGGGCGACTCCGATGAGCATCAGCGGGATGCCCACCAGCAGGCCGCCCGTGGACAGCCCCACCGTCAGTCTCCCGCGACGGAGCAGAGCCAGCGCGGTTGCGCCCCCGACAACGCCACCGAGGCCCCAGCAAGCGTTCAGCCATCCCACTCCCGAGCCACCGAGGCCGAGCATCTCGATTGCGACCAGGACGATCAGCACGTCGATCGCGCCCTCCACCATCGTCGATATCGACAGCACGCCCACGACCACGCGAAGGCGTCGATCGCGCGCCACCTCGCGGAACCCTTCAACGGCGTCCGCGATCGGCCGTGACCGCTCGGCGCCGGCGCGGTACGCGGGTACCGGATCGCGCCGGATGCGCGCGACCGGCCACGCGGCGACCGCGAACAGCCCCGCAGTGACGAAGAACGCATCGGCCATGCTCGTCGTCGCGATCAACGCGCCGCTCAGCAGAGCGCCCACGAGGAACGCGCCGTTGTCGATCGCGCTCCACACTGCGTTGGAGGCCGCGAGCTGATGCGGGGTCTCGACCAAGCTGGGTAGGAGGGCGGCCTGAGCGGGACGATGGGCGGTGGCGACAATCGTGAACAGCGCCCCCAACGCGAGAACCAAGGCCAACGGCGCCGAGGCCGCAACCGCCGCCCCGATCCCGACCAGGATCAACGCTCGGGCGACGATCGCGCCGAACAGGACGTCGCGCCGGGAGTAGCGGTCAGCGAGAACGCCCGCGACCGGCGCTGCGAGACCGGCGGGGACCATGCGGCTGAGCGCAGCAGCCCCCACCGCGGTCGCGCCGCCGGCGTCGAAGGCGTAGACCGCGAGGGCCACAAAGAACACCCACCCACCAACGGCGGACACCGCCCAGCCGAGCTGCAGCCGGCGCAACTGCGCCGTCGCCAGCGCGCCCGCGAGCGAGCGATGAATTCCGGAGCCGGAACGCCCCCGTTGCCCCTCCATTTGGAGTGACTCTAACCGACGGAAACGCCCCGGTGGCAGGGCGAAGGGACACGACGGGTTGCGCCCACTGACTTGCGGGTACTTCAGATGCGGCGCACATGCACCTGTCCTCACATTCGATCGTCCCGCTGTGATGATCCTCGGACTTTGCATCGCGCTGGTTTCGGCACTGGGCACCAACTTGAGTGCTCTGTTCAAGGCGCGCGGGGCCGGGCTTGCGCGGCCGGTCCAGGTGCGTCACCCGCTGCGCAGCGCTGCCGGTCTGTTTCGGTCGCGGTGGTTCGCGATCGGATGGCTCGTCTCGCTGGTCGCCTGGGCTCTGCACGTGGAGGCGCTCGCGCTGGCACCGCTCTCGAGCGTGCAGGCAATCCTCTCCGGCGGGCTGGTGTTCCTTGCAGTGCTCGCCGAGCGATTCTTTGGCTTTGAGCTCGGCCGGCGACAATGGGCCGGGGTTTTGATCACCGCCGCGGGATTAGTGGTGCTAGGTCTCACCGCCCAGGCAGAAGGACCACAGCGTGCCTCCCTGGCGGCACTGATCGCCGTCGAAACCGGCATCTTGGCCCTTGGCATCGCCCTAGTGAGGATCTCGACCCGGCACGATGTCGACCACCGCCCCGAGGCGCTCCTTTTGGCGACCGCCGCCGGCGTTCTTTTCGGCGTCTCGGACGTCGCGATCAAGTACCTCACGCATGCGTCCGGGCCGGTGTTCGGTCTGCTCAGCCCATGGACGGCTGCTGCCGCGATCTCGTTCGTGATCTCCTTCTACGCATCTGCCCGCAGCCTCCAGCTCGGGCTCGCAGTGGAGGTCATCGCGATCACCTCCGTCGCTGCCAACCTCGCCGCGGTCTTGGGCGGCATCCTTGTGTTCGGAGAGTCCGTCGGGTCAGGTGCAGTCGGAATCACCGCCCGTCTGCTTGCGTTTTGCCTGGTGATTGCGGGCGCCGCCTTGATGCCAGCCCCGGTTCGCGTGATGTCCGATCAGCGCGGCCAAGCCGTCGCGGTCAGTGCCAAAGGTTGAGCACCGTTAGCCCGGGCCGGGTGGGCAGCGCAGATCGGTGGAGGTCACGATCACCGCGAGTTCTTCCCAGGCAAGCCGTGCCGGCAGACAGGGCAGGCCCGGTTCATCAGGGGGTCGGATGAACGCTCGTCGTCCAGCTCGAAATACATCGCGTGGCGCCCCAGACCGGACACACGCAGGATGTATGCGCACTCCCCACAGCAGTGGATCTGTCTTGGGTCAAGTTCGCGTGCCGACGCCAGCCGTTCCGACGGCGCGATCAGTGTGGCGCTTGCCATGTCGTCACCGTCTCGCTGGTGAAGTCGCGCCTTTCGGCCGGCAAACCTGTGACATCGCAGCGCAAGACAAGGTCGGCCAAGCCGGCCACGACGGCGCGGTCTTCGTACTCAGAAACGAGAAACTCCATTGAGTCCGGTCCGCGGATGTCCGACGCTAGCCGCGGAAGCCGCCGAGCGGCGCGGGACTTGTGTGCTGCGGTGGCCATGGCCGACCGCCTCTCTTGCTCTCCTGGCCGATCACTCGTCCGGAGAGCCAGAAGAGCTTGGGGCTGACCGAGCGCACCACCAGACTACCATAATTCCGATCTATCAACTCGGAATTATGCCTCCGACCAACCGCCGATCGGGCAGGAGAGGAGTATGTGGCGATGGGTGATGTCAACCCAGACCAAGCTCTGGAAATCGCTCCCGGCGTGTTCAAGCGCCTCGGTGATTGCACCGGGTCGGAGATCGAGTCGGCGATACGCCTCATCGCTCGAAAACGGATCGACCGGGCCTGGATCGACGAGCAAGCGGCCGGTCCCGACCAGGACAGGCTGACGATCGGCCGCCGCTTTTTCGCGAACACGACGGAGACCGAGCGAGATCTCATCGCGTACTGGCAGATGGTCAGGCTCGTCGAAGAAGAGCGCCTGCGGCTGACGAAAGAGTTGCCGGCCAGCGGCGAAGCGCAGAGCTGAGTGTCAGGACAGCGCGCCCGGCGGCAATACGTACCGCCGCGGTGCATCCCCGACTGTGGCCCGACCGCCCATGCGGCCGCCGTACAGACCCCCTCGGGCGGGCGCAGGAGCCGGGAACTCTGGTTGCCCGTCGTGGGCGACGATCCATGCCACGATCGACTGCGACTCGGCACCTTCCGCGACAATCGCCGCGCGCTCGATCACGGTGCCGCCGCTTTCGTGTCGACGCGCGAGGCGCGTGACCACGTCGCGGATCGTCTTTTCGTCGATCGTCATGTTCCCGTCTGTCCCGACGTGTGCTCGCCCTCCGCCGTCCGTCACGACCGATCCGCGCCCGGGTCTGGAAGTGGGATAGAGACCGCGATGGCCTCAGGCTGCGGGTTGGGCACGTCCTGGGGGATGAAAAGTCTGAAGCCCACGACGCCTTCAGCCGGGCCGATCAGTCGCGGCGGCCGACCGCACTCCGGGCAAGCGAGCAGGTGCGCCGCCGTCGCTGCGGAGAAGCGCAACTGGCAGCAAGGACAACCTACGTGGGTCATGAGCGACCCTCTCTGCCCTTCTGATTGGGAACTCCGCCCCGAAAGCGAGAAGAGCTGGGCTCACCGAGCGGACTTCGAGCCTATCAGTTCGGGTCCCGGACTCCGGGCCCTCGGTCCCGCGCGGGTGCCACTGGCCGGTACAGTGGGAGTAGCCATCTCCACCGCTCGGTGTCTCGCTCTCCACTCGCCCGGTGACCCCAATCTTCTGCGTAGGGAGCGACGAGGAGTTGATATGTAGTGACCGAGCAGACTCACGAACCCGGAACCGGACGCTCGACCGAGCCAGGCCCCGGACCAGGACGCTCGACGTCGGACGCGGCGTTCGCCAAGGTCAAGAGGGAGATCGCGCAGCGCAACGAGCAAACGCAGAACGAGGGTCGCAAGCTTCGCGCCGCGCGCGAGTACGAAAAGGCCCGGAGGCGTCGCCAGGACGACCTGGGCTGAACGATCCGCGCGGGAGCGCGATCCGCGTTCGCGCCCCCGGTATCCGCTGGATCGCTAGACTAGTTTCATACGGGTCGAGCCTAGTTCGACCAAAGTAGCGCCCCGCGTTTTCGCAGTTGTTGCCTCACAGCACCCTCCGCGTATCGCAGCGCACGTACGTCTGGAGGAAGAGATGGCAACAGGAACCGTGAAATGGTTCAGCGACCAGAAGGGCTTCGGATTCATCACACCCGATGACTCCGGCAAGGATCTGTTCGTACACCACAGCGCAATCCAAGGCAACGGCTACAAGTCGCTGACCGAGGGCGCGAAGGTGAGCTACGAGGCCGAGCAGGGTCCCAAGGGCCCCGCCGCCGCGAACGTCCAGCCGATCTAGAGTCGGCCGCCCGACCGGCACGGGAGGGCGCATACACGCGCCCTCCTCACTTTCATCGTCGCTCGTCACGGGCCGGCGACGCACTCTTCGCGAGATCGGCGGCGCGCCTCCGGATCACCCGCTCGCTGGAGGACAACACCGCCACAAAGGACGGATACGCATGGCCTCATCCGGCAAGAGGAAGACCACGATGGCAAAGCTCGCCCGCGAAAGCAGACTCCGCGAACGTCGCCTGGAGAAACAGGCCAGGAAGGACGCGCGAAAGTACGCGGCGGCACATCCCGCGCCCGAGCATGGACCCGACGACCCCTCGGACGAACGCCTACAAGAACCTGGCCCGGCGCCTTCCCGCGGTGCTGCCTCGGCGTCCTCCTGAGGGGGCGAGAGCCAAAACAGCTACGCCCTACGAGTCCTCGGCGACCGGGGGGTCAACGAGCTCGAGCGCGCCGAAGCCAGGAACCGGGCCGTCCATCAGAAACATCTCGATCGTCAGATCGGGCTCGATGTGGGCCTGGCTCAGGAAGGCAAGCACTTTGCGCCCAGTGAGCTGCTCGATCATCTCGCTGTAGCGCGTCTTCATCATCCGCTGGAAGTCCCGGCGCATATCCAGCACGCGATTTGGCTCGCCGCCTTCCACCATCGTCCGCTCGATCGCGGTGAACCCGTTGCTGAGCACGCACACGATCAGGTTGTCGAGAACATAGGTCTTGGCCTTGATCGGGCCGCGACCGTAGTGCTCGCGCATGAACGCGACGATCCGATTCGTGATTTCCGCCAGCAGCCTGCCGCCGACGAGCGGCGGGAGGCCCGGCTCGTCCATGCCGCCGGCGCTCACGTCTTCCCTTGGGATGCTTCTCGTTGTGCAGTGCTCACTGGTGCTGCGGATGCTCGGCGGGCGCCACTTCTCCTGGTACGCCGGAGCGCCCGCTCCCAGACTGGCGGTGATCGTACCGACGAGCAATCTCGGTTGCCATCCGCCTTCAGAGGGGTAGAGTCGAGGCGAGATCTGGATGCCGGCGGTCGTGGCCTTCGGGCGCGACGACTGGATTCGGAAACGTGAAGGCGCCACGGCGCGTCTGCTGCGGCCTCTCGGCGGCTAGCGGAGGCGTTGCAAAGAGGCAACGCGACTCCCTCGGAGCGAGAAAATGCACGCAGCACGCGCGGATCTGAGCCAGGCCTTCTGGAGCCATTGCGGCGATCCGTGCGGAGGCCCCTCGAGCGGCGTATGAGCCGGCGCGTGTTTTGGACGGCGCTCCTCGGCCTCGCCTCGGCGGGCCTACTGCTGTGGGTCGCGCCACCCCGCGAGGTGATCGAGCAGATCGGCAGCATGAGCCCGGCCTGGTTGCTGGCGGCGATTGCATTCGAGCTGGGCTCCTGCCTGAGCTACGTGATCGTCTTCCGTCGCTTTTTTCCGCAGCCTCCGCCGGCGGTCGGTCGCCGCGTTGCGTGGATCGCGATGGGAGCCGGGGCGGTGCTGCCCGGCGGGAATATCTCCTCGGCCGCGACTACCGGCTGGCTGCTGCGACGGCATGGGATAGGCACGCAACGGCTGATTGGACAGTGTGCCGCGCTGCTCTTCCTGCTAACCGCATTCGGCTTCATCGTCAACGGACTGGCAGGCGTCCTGCTGCTCGCCGGCGTATCCGGTGGTCCGCACGACCTGCTCCACACCGGTGGGCCGATTCTCGTCTCCATCGGCGTCCTGTCGTGCGCTGCCGTGCTCGGCGTGCTCACGCGGCGGGCGGGCGCGGGCGCGCCACGCCCTGTCCGGGCGATCGCCGCTGGGCTCGAGGGCGCCTGGAGATCAGTCGGTGCGCCGCACTGGCGGCTGCTCGGAATGGCCGGGTTTCTATGCCTGGATATGGCGGCCCTGTGGGCGGCGTGCGCCGCGACCGGCCATTCCATCGGCTTCCTTGCGTTGGCGATCGCCTACTGCATCGGGTATCTGACGACCCTCGTGCCGATGCCCGGCGGCCTTGGCGTGCTCGACTCGGGGCTTGCCGGGTCGCTGGTGCTCTACGGCTTGTCGCCTTCGGCTTCGGTCGGCGCCGTGATCATCTATCACGCGATTGCGATCTGGGTCCCTGGCCTAGGCGGGCTGATCGCGTGGCTACCGACTCGGGCCCGGCGCGCGGTCGCGGCGCCGGAGATGACTGCCCGGGCTTCGAAGGCCGCGCTCGGGTGGGGGGCACCAGCGATCTCTGAGGAGGCACGATGACATCTCTTCCTACCGCGGGAGCACCAGCCGAGGTGCGTCCGGTCGCGATGCCGGTGGTCGATCGCATCGCTAGTGGCGTGGTGACCGCTGTGCCACCGATCATGCTGGCGGTCGCGATGTGGTTCGGCTGGGCGGGCAACCTGCTCGACTGGCGCGACATCCTGATCCTCGTGCTCAGCTATGTCGTGATCGGCACCGGCGTCACGGTCGGGTTCCACCGGTTGCTGACGCACCGCAGCTTCAAGACCAGTCGACTCCTGCGTGCCGCATTCGCAGCGCTCGGCTCCGCGGCTGCGGAAGGCCCAGTGATCGACTGGGTCGCCACCCACCGCAAGCACCACCAGTTCTCCGACGTGGAGGGCGACCCACACAGCCCCCACGTTGGACATGGAACTGGGTGGACCGGAGCGCTTCGTGGCCTCATGCATGCGCACATCGGGTGGGTGTTCACCGATATGGAAGTGGCCGATGAGCAGCGCTACGCCAAGGATCTGCTGGCGGATCCGATGATTCGGTTCGTGGATCGCACGTTCGTGCTGTGGGTGATTGCCGGTCTCGCCTGCGCGTTTGGCCTCGGCGTTGCGCTCAGCGGGTCCGTCGTCGGCGGCCTCACAGGGCTCCTCTGGGGTGGCGCGGCGCGGATCTTCCTGCTGCATCACGCGACGTTCAGCATCAACTCGCTCTGCCACTTCTTCGGCCGGCGCGACTATGAGACGTCCGATGAATCCCGCAACCTGGCGTGGCTCGCGATTCCGACCTGGGGCGAGGCCTGGCACAACAACCACCACGCGTTTCCGACCTCCTACCGTCACGGTTTGCGCCGCTGGCAGATCGATCCCTCGGCCGGGGTCATCCGCCTGCTTGAGATGTTCGGGCTCGCGTGGGACGTCGTGCGCATCAGTGACGCTCGCCTGCACCGCGGAAGACCGCCGGCTACTCAGACCTGACAGTACGGAGCATCACGACACACTCGGGGTTGACGCCGAGGGCCTCTCCGCTGTCAGCTTCGATCAACCACGCGAGCTCCATGATCGATCCACGCGCCGCGTCGAGGATCTTCCGCTCGACCTGCTTGGCGTCACCCTCCACGCGATATCGCTCGCCACCAAGGACGGTGATCTCCGTTGTCGAGGTCATGACGCTAGATTTGGGACACGCCCTGCGCGAGACGACTCTCGCCAGGAGCGTATAGAGGGTACGCAGCCGGCCCCGCGAGTCTCGATCATAAGTCTCAGGTTCCTCGCCTCAGCGCGTAGCGCGTCGGTGGCACTCGAGCCTGAGCCTGAAGTCCTGCTCGCGGGGTCAGCGCACAGCCAGGCTACTCCCCGACACCACATAGCGCAATCCGCGGGATCTCAAAGTCGCAGGACACGTACGTCGTAGACATGGATGTTGCGGTGCTACTGTGGGAGAGCGGGCACATCGTTGCCCGTGAGGTTCTCCCCGCCGACGCAGCGAATCTCCCTTCGATCAGCCCGATCGCGCCGGCGCAGGAAGGATCGATGCGATCTTGAAGACATCGCGTGAGAGGGCCGAGGAGAAGCGCCAGGAAAAGCTGGATCTGGTCCGCGAGCAGGTAGAGAGCGGTTCTCTGGTGATTCGCAAGATGACGAAGGATGAGCGTCGGCAGTATCCGCCCAAGCCCGATCAGCCGGCGAAAAGGTCGAAGAAGCGGTGACAATGCGCGAACGTGAGGGACTGATCACAAGGATCCGCCAGATCCGCCGTGTGGTCGCGGCCGGAGATCGACCGGACCCGCGCGCCGCGGATCCAGAGCCTGATCCGCTTGTGGCGCTCCAGAGGCGGGTGACGGACCTGGAGCGGCTCGTCGAGGGCCTACAGGATTCGGTGCACCGGGAATCCGAGCGACACGCCAAGCTGATCGCCGATCTTCAGGCGCAGACCCAGCCCGGAGCGATGAGTGCCGCCCTCGCCGAGGATGCGCGCAATCGCGGGCTGTGATCGCCGGCCGTGACCACGTTCTTCATCCCGGGCATCGGCACTGACCCGCACGTCATCGAGCGCGCATACGGCGACATGCGAACGCGGGTCGAGCTCGAGCTTGGCAGCCCCCCGAGCGCCCGCCGAATCGCGAAGCTGTGGACACGGCGCGGGAGCATGGACTGCGTCACCGAGGTGGGAACGCCAGACCCGCTGCGCGGCGGCATCGTGCTGGCGATCTTCGACATGGGCGAGCGCCGGCCGTTCGTCGTCTGGCGCAGACCGGACGGCGGAATTCCGGCGGGCATCCGGGAGATCCTCCGCAACAGCGCCTATTCAGTGGTGGAGTTCGACTCGTGAGCTCGAGCAACGAACTCGAGCTCGCAGAGGCCGATGCACGCTACAACCGGGAGCGGGTCGCTTTGTTACGAGCCAAGCTGTACGGGAGGGGCTCGGGCTCGAGCGCCCGTCTGCAACTGCTCGAACGTGAGTGGGAGCGGTCCGAGCGGCGGCTACGCGAGCTGCGCTCGCAGCAGGCGCGCTGACGGACTGGCCCGCCCGGATCAGGCGTCGTACACGCCGGTCGGTGTGACCAGGCGAGGCATCGGTGAGATCTCCGCCCACAGACCGTGCGGGGCCAGGATCGCCGGGTCTGCGTCGCGCAACGCCTCGGCCTCGGCGATGTCATCGGCGATCAGCAGACCGAGCCCGTACGAGCCGGCCGGATCGTGGACAGGGCCGAAGGCGACCGCCTTGCCCTCCTCCATCAGCCTGGTCCAGTAGCGGCCATGCTCTGCCAACGTCGCACGCTCCGCATCGGTCATATCGACCGAGAACGTGTCGCGCGGCGCGATCAGGCGGTATACGAACCCAGGCATCACAGCACCTATTCGCGCGCGATCATCGCGGCGGCGGCGCGCTCGAGGTCGACGTACGGGTCGCCGCTGACGTCCACCGCGACGGTTCTGATCGTGCCGCCGGTGAACGCCCACGGCCGTTGCCCCGGGAAGTCGTCGGTCACGTTGGCGATCGCCCGCCCGACCGTGAGGTCGGTTCCGGAGAGCCCGAACGCCGCCGGCTGCGTCTTGATGCGCCCCTCCCCCACCTTGTGGTCGCCGTGGAACAGGGACACCATCCCGGTCGACACGCCCGGCAAGTCCTCGCTGTCCTTCTCGAACGACGCGGACAGGATCAGGTTCTCGCCGGTCGGGACGTCTTCGGTGGCGACGATCTGCTGGTCGAGCATCCCGACGAAGTTGTAGACGTAGTGCAGGCGCCCATCCTTGACGTACAGCGCGTGGCCGCCGAAATGCGAGCCTTGTGAGAACAGCACGCCCGAAGCACCGGGACCGGGAATGTCCACCACGGCGCCGACGATGTAATTGCGGTTGCGGATGTTGACCGCCTGCGCCTCGGGGATGCCAGCGGTGCCCGGGTAGTACAGGTAGCGGTCGCGGGGGCTCGTCAGCAGCGGCCGGGGTGTGTTCAGGATCTCGACCGCCGAACGGTCGTCGAGCGGGAACGCGCCGTTGGCACCGGCCTGCGCGAACCACAGGTTGACAAGCTCGCGCACCTTGTCGGGCTGCTCGCCGGCCAGGTCGTGAAGCTCCGCCCGGTCGACCTCGACGTGGTAGAGCTCCCACGTGTCGTCGTTGAAGTGGCTCCAGCCGCTGATCGTCGGGTGCGTGCTGACGGCCTTCCACCCCTCGTGCCAGATCCCCCTGGAGCCGAGCATCGAGTAGAACTGGGTCTTACGGCGGCCCGGCGCGTCAGCGTCGTTGAAGCTGTAGCGCATGCTGACGCCGTCGAAGCCGCTCTGCACGTGACCCTTGATCGTCTCGGGCGCGTCTACGCCGAGGCACTCGAGAACCGTGGGGACGATGTCGATCGCGTGGTGGTACTGGTGGCGGATTTCGCCCGCTGCGGTGATCACGCGGGGCCAGGAGATGATGCACGGGTCGCTGGTGCCGCCGTTGAACTCGTAGCGCTTCCACATCTTGAAGGGCGTGTTGAACGCCATCGCCCACCCGTTGGGATAGTGGTTGTACGTCTTCTCGCTTCCGAGGTCGTCGAGCAGGGCGAGATTGGCCTCGATCTCGTCTGGGACACCGTTGAAGAACTTGTTCTCGTTGACCGACCCGTTGGGTCCGCCCTCGCCGCTGGCGCCGTTGTCCGAGACGAGCACGATCAGCGTGTTGTCGAGCTGGCCTGACTCTTGCAGGTAGGCGAGCAGACGTCCGATCTGGTGGTCGGTGTGGGCCAGGAATCCGGCGTACACCTCCGCCATCCGCGAGAACAGCCGCTGCTCTTCATCCGACAGCGAGTCCCACGGGCGCGTGGTGTCCACCGCGGGGAACGGCTGGCCGTCCGGGCCGCTCCGCGTCTGCGGCGTGCCGATCGGGTTCATCGGCGGCAGCTCGGTGTCGTCGGGAACGATGCCCAGCTGTTTCTGACGCGCCAGCGCCCCGGCCCGCATCGCCTCGTGTCCCAAGTCGAAACGGCCCTTGTACTTGTCGATCCACTCACGCGGCGCCTGGTGTGGCGCGTGGCACGCGCCCGGCGCGTAGTAGAGGAAGAAGGGCTTGTCGGGCGCGACCGCCTTCGCGTCCTTGATGAACTCGAGCGCCTTGTCGGTCAGGTCCTCGGTGAGGTGGTAGCCATCCTCGGGCTGGGCAGGCGGGTCGACGGGATGGTTGTCGTACACGAGATCCGGATGCCACTGGTCAGTCTCGGCGCCCAGGAACCCGTAGAAGCGCTCAAACCCACGGCCCCCGGGCCAGTTGCGACGGGTTGCGGCCAGGTGCATCTCATCGGTCGGGCACAGATGCCACTTGCCGGTCATGTAGGTGTTCCACCCAAGCTCTCCGAGGATCTCGGGGAGCATCCCGTTCTCCGGTGGGATCGTCCCGCTCGCGTTCGGGAACCCGATCGCGGCCTCGGTGATGCACGCCATGCTGTTGCGGGTGTGGTTGCGGCCGGTGAGCAGGCAGGACCGCGTGGGCGAGCACAGCGCGGTCGTGTGCCATTGCGTGTAGCGCACGCCCTGCGACGCGATCCGGTCGATGTTCGGTGTCTCGACCGGTCCTCCGTAGCAGCCGATCGCCGAGAACCCGACGTCGTCGAGCACGATGTAGACCACGCTTGGCGCGCCGTCGGGAGCCCTTGGCGGCTCAAACGGCGTCCAGTCGGGCTCCGAGTCGCGAATGTCGACGTTGATGACGCCTCTGAACGGCTTGCTCACTTAACCCTCCATCCCCGGCTGATGTCGATCTGATGACTGCTCGTTTTCAGCGTCGCATCCGCCGCGCGAGGGGCATCACCCGAATCAGATGATTCGGCTAGATCACCGGCGGGTCACGCTGATCGCGTGACGTTCATGGGTGCGTCGACACAGCCCGGCAGGACGGATACGGACATGGTCGAGATGCGGGCAGGGACGTTTCGGATGGGCTCAGCCGAGTTCTACCCCGAAGAGCGCCCGGTCCGGGAGGTGCAAGTCGGCGATTTCGCGATCGACCGGGGACCGGTGACGGTCGTCCAGTTCGCCCGGTTCGTCGAACAGACCGGCTACGTCACCGTCGCCGAGCGGCCGCCTAACGCGGCCGATTACCCCGACGCCGACCCGGCGCTGCTCGTGGCCGGCTCGGCCGTGTTCCACCCCACGCCCCACCCCGTGCCGCTCGATGACCCCGGTCGATGGTGGGCATACGTGCCCGGCGCCAGCTGGCGCCACCCCTGGGGTCCGGCCAGCGACAACAGCCAGCGCCGAGATCACCCGGTCACGCACATCGCCTACGAGGACGCCGAGACGTTCGCCCGGTGGGCGGGGAAGCACCTCCCGAGCGAGGCCGAGTGGGAGTATGCGGCGCGTGGCGGTCTCGACGGCGCGAAGTTTGCCTGGGGCGACGAGCCGACGCC
>DASSGR010000160.1:0-21361 GCA_035693425.1 Solirubrobacteraceae bacterium | reverse complement strand
TCGGGGGCGCTGTCGCGGACGGCCGCCTCGATGGCTGGGAGGTCGGTGATGTCGGCGTCCTCGCGCGTCAGGCCCACGGTGTCATGGCCCGCGGCCTCGGCCGCGCGCACAAGATCCTTCCCGAGCATCCCGGCCGCGCCGGTGACCAGCAGTCGCATCGTCCTGTACACCTTACGCGCTATGACGAAACGTGAGCGCAGGCAAGGGGAGCTGCGCCCGGTGCGGTTGCTGGCCGCCGGGGGCACCATCGCGATGCGCGGAGAGCAGGCGGTTCCGGCCCTGGACGCAGACGAGCTGATCGAGCAGCTACCGCAGCTGGCATCGGGCCCATCGCTTCAGACCGAGACGATCCTGGCGCTCCCCAGCGCGCAACTGTCGCTGAACGACGCGTTCGGTCTCGCGCGCCGGGCGGTGGCCGCGGCACGCGAGGGCGAGGGGGTTGTGATCACCACCGGGACCGACACGATGGAGGAGGTAGCGGTGCTGTGCGCGCTCCTGCACGGCGAGGACGCGCCGATCGTGATCACCGGCGCCAACCGCCCCGGGAGCAGCCCGGGCGCCGACGGGCCGGCCAATCTGCTCGACGCGGTCGTGCTGGCGGGCACACCCGCCGCCGCGGGGTTGGGCGTGGTGGTGGCGTTCGGCGGCGAGATCCATGCGGCGATGACGGTGCGCAAGATCGACAGCACAGGGCCGACGGCGTTCGGCTCGCCGACCGCAGGTCCGGTGGGCCGGATCGTCGAGCGGCGCGTTTGGCTGCACGCCATGCCGCTTCGGCCGCAGCCGCTGCCGGTGGAGCGCCTGGCCCATCGCGTGGCGGTCGTGGCGACGGGGCTGGGCGACGACGGCGCGCTGCTCAGGCACGCGGCGCGCAGCTCCGACGGGATCGTGCTCGTGGCCCTGGGCGCCGGGCACCTGCCGCCGACGGTGCTGGGTGAGCTGCGGGTGGCGGCCGAGCGCGTGCCGGTCGTGATCACTTGCCGCCCGGATCGTTCGTCGATGCTGTTCTCGACCTACGGGTTCGAGGGGGCGGAAGGCGACCTGCGCAGCTCGGGGGCGTTCTGCGCACCGTTCCTTTCGGCGCCGGCGGCGCGGATGGCGCTGCTGTGCTGCCTGGGTGCGGGGCTCGATCGCGAGGGGATTGAGGCGGCGCTGGCGCCGTGGGATGCGGGGTGAGGTGGCGCGGGTCCGAACGTCAAAGACCTCATCGAAGGGTGGGATGGACGGGTTATATCTCCGACGCGCGAGGTTCACAGGCCCGTCTGGGGCCTTGAAGGGGGCATTTCACGACAACCACGACGATCCAGGCGAGGCGTGTCGCGCTGACCACCGTATGCGGTGGTCCACACGACACACTTCGTTCGAGCCATCCCGGTTGTCGCGAATTCCCCCCTCTCGCGACCCGGGACCCGCCCCAGCCCGAGCTACGAAGGCCAGAAGTCCTGCACCATCTCGCCATCCCCACCCTCGGGACGGTCGTTACCGATTGCGATCAGCTCCAGCCCCTCCGGACCCGCCTCGAACGCGCGCACGACCGCTGGCGCTACGCGGACCAGATCCCACTTCGACAGCTCCACGACCTCGTCGTCGGCCTTCATCCGGCCCGAGCCACCGACGACGACGTACGCCTCTTCCTGCTCTCGGTGGTGGTGGCCGAACGGCGTCCGGAAGTTCGGGTTGTAGCGGAAGTAGCTGACCCCGAGGTGGTCGGAGTCCATGTGGCGCCGCCCGAATCTGGCCTCGAGCCCCTCGGGGCCGCGCTCGGCTGCGGCGTTGTCTACGTCGGTCATCAGGTTCTTGATCGTGAAGTCTGGCATCTGCTCTCCCCTTGGTTTCTCGTGTTCACGGAACCTACCGCTCGGGGCGCCGGAGCGGTGGTAGGGTCGCTGGCATGGGCGAACGAACGAGCTACACACCGGGCACCTTCTCCTGGACCGACCTGACCACAACAGACCAGGAGGGCGCAAAGAGTTTCTATACCACCCTGTTCGGCTGGGAGGCGACCGACAACCCTGTCGGCGACGGGGTCTACTACACGATGATGAAGCTCGGCGGCAAGGACGTCGCCGCGATCTCTCCACAACCCGAGCAGCAACGCGACGCCGGGGTGCCGCCGATCTGGAACTCCTACATCACGGTGCAGAGCGCGGACGAGTCGCTGGCGCGCGCCAAGCAGCTTGGCGCCACCGTCCACGCCGACGCGTTCGACGTGATGGACGTGGGCCGGATGGCCGTCGTGCAGGACCCGCAGGGCGTCTACTTCCTGCTCTGGCAACCCAAGGCGCACATCGGAGCCTCGCTCGTCAACGCCCCGGGCGCGCTTTGCTGGAATGAGCTCGCGACGCCCGACGTCGAGGCGTCGTCGCGGTTCTACTCCGAGCTGTTCGGCTGGACCCTCGAGCCGATGGAGGGCATGCCGATGCCCTATTCGATCATCAAGACGGCGGCCGGCAACACCAACGGCGGGATCCGCGGGCTCATGCCCGATGAGCCGCCGAACTGGCTCGTGTACATCGGCACCGACGACATCGATCAGGCCGCGGCGAAGGTCGAGGAGCTCGGCGGCACCAAGCTGGCCGGGCCGTTCCCGGCCGGCCCGGGTCAGATAGCGATCGTTCGCGACCCACAGGGCGGCGTGTTCGCGCTGTACGCGGGCGAGTACGACGCCTAGCACAGCAGGCGAACCTGCGGACGTTGGCGCGGTTCGCGTCATACTGAGGGCACGGATGGGACGCAAGCTGGCCCCCACGGTTGCTCTCGTGGCCCTGCTGGCGGCCGGCTGCGGGCAGGCGCAAACGACGCAGTCTGACTCGAGCTCGCAGCGGTCCGCGGCCGCGCAGGAGACTGCGCCCACGCTGCACGCTCACCCCCAGGCGGTTCAGCCGGTCGCCGGCGTGGTGGGGCAGGCAAGCGAGTCGTCGAGCCCGCCGTCGAGCTTCAGCGTCGACTCCGGGTCGGGGTCGGTCGCCCAGCCGGTGTCCGACGCCCAGATCCGTCAGGAGCTCGCCGCCAGCGGGCTGTCGGCACAAACGAGCCAGGCCGAAATCACGCCGAACGGGCTGGCGATCGCACCGGTCAACGCACCCGCCGCCGTCCAGAACGTGATCGACGCGGGCAACCAGATCGCGCATCTGCCGTACCGCTTCGGCGGCGGCCACGGCACGTTCGAGGACAACGCGTACGACTGCTCGGGCTCGCTCAGCTTCGTGTTCGCGGCCGCCGGCCTGCTGAACACGACGGTTACCTCGGGACAGCTGATGAGCTGGGGGAAGCCGGGTCCCGGCAAGTGGATCACGGTGTTCGCGGCGCCAGGCCACACGTTCATGTACGTCGCCGGCCTGCGGTTCGACACGGTCGCGCTCGCTGAAACGGGCTCGCGCTGGTCAAACCGCTCGGCCAACGAGCCCGACCTCAAGAGCTTCGTGGTCCGGCATCCCGCCGGGCTGTAAACGATCAGCCGGCTGCGGGAGCCGCGGCCGCCTCGGGGGCACCGTAGGTGGCGAAGTCGCGGCCTCGCACCAGCACAAGTGACAGGACCGCCCCGGCCAGGGCGACGATCGCGGCCACCAGCAGGATGTCGTTCATCGCGCTTGCAAACGCCGCGTGGATGGCGTCCGTGCCCTGAACCCTGAGGGACGCGGGAATCGAGGCGATCACCGGCTCGGCGCCGCCCCCCGCTACCGCGTGCGCGATGCTCTCCGTATGGCCCGCCACGGGGGTGCCGGCGAGGCTGGGCGCGAGCTTGGTGGAGATCGCGCTCTCGAAGATCGCCCCCAGAACGGCGATCCCGGTCGCGATCCCAACCTGGCGGAATGTCGAGTTGATGCCAGACGCCATCCCGCTTCGCTGCGGGGGCACCACGCCGATCGCGGTGGAGGCGAGCGCCGGGTTGACCAGCCCGACCCCCGCGCCTCCGGCGATGAAGCCGGCGAGCAGCGCCGTCCAATGCGAGTCGGCGGTCAGGCCGCGCATCAGCAGCAGCCCCAGCCCGACGAGCGCGAGACCGCCTCCCAGCAACAGGCGCACCGGGACCCGCGCCGACAGGTTGCCCGACACCGCTGAGACCACGAATGCGACCACCGTCACCGGCAGAAACCGCAGGCCCGTCTGCAGCGGGGACAGCCCCAGGATCGTCTGGAGATACAGCGTCAGATACAGGAACATCGCGAACATCGACGACGACAGCGTGAAGGCGGCGATCGAAGCGCCCCCGAACGTGGGCTTGCGGAACAACGTCAGATCGAACATCGCGTTGTCCTGGACGGTCTCGGCAATCACGAACGCCACCAGCAGCAGCGCGGATGCCGCGAACAGGCCGACGATCAGGGCGCTCTCCCAGCCCTCGGAGTTGCCGCGGATCAGACCGAACACGAGCAGGAACAGAGCCGCGGTGAACGTGACCGTGCCGATCCAGTCGACGCTTTTTGCGTCCGGGTTGCGGGACTCGTTGACCTTGGTCATCGTCAGGGCGGCGGCGGCGATTCCGATCGGGACGTTGATGTAGAAGATCGACGACCAGCCGAACGCCTCGGTGAGGACCCCGCCGAGCAGCGGCCCGATGGCGGTGGCCCCGCCGATCGTCGCTCCCCAGACGCCGAGCGCGGTGCCCCGCTCGCGACCGTGGAACTCCTGGGCCAGCAGCGCCAGCGAGGTGGAGAACATGATCGCCCCGCCCACGCCCTGGCCCGCGCGCGCGAGGATCAGGAACAGCACGCTCGGCGACAACGCGCACAGCAGCGAGGTGAACGCGAACAGAGCCAGACCGATCGAGAACAGCAGCCGGCGGCCGAACAGGTCCGCGAGCGTTCCGGTGGTCAGCAGCAGCGACGCCAGCGTCAGCGCGTAAGCATCAATGACCCACTGGATGTCGGAGAAGTTGGCCTTCAGATCGGTCGCGATCTTCGGCAGCGCGACGTTCACGATCGTGATGTCCAGCAGCAGCATGAACGTCCCGACGCAGACGACGATCAGCGTCCACCACTTACGTTCCATAAGTGGTTGATGCTAGTGGGTCTCGCCGTCACGTTTCGCCAGCAGGGGCGAGGCCCGGGGGCCGCCAGGCAAGGACGCAGAAGCCGTCGCGTAGCAGCGCTACGCGAGGCTTCGAGGACGCCGCATGGCGGTCATCCGGGTCCGCCACTGCGGGTGGAACGTGGCGGCGGGGCCCACAGCGCCGGCTAGTCAGACGAGGCGTCAGGCGCGGCCGTAAACCGGGATCGTGGCGCCGCTCGTGACGGCCGCGTCCGGCGAAAGGAGGTGCGAGATCACGGTCGCAATCTCGGCGGGCTTGACCCAGCGGTCGTGGTCGGCGTTAGGCATCGACGCCCGGTTGGCCGGCGTGTCGATCACGCTCGGCAAGATCACGTTGCAGCGAATGCCGTCGTCCTTGTACTCGACGGCGACCGCCTGTGAGAACGCGATCACGGCAGCCTTGGAGGCGATGTAGCCCGCGGCCCCTTTGAACGGATGCAGCGCAGCACGCGTACCCACGCACACGATCGAGCCGCCGCCGTTAGCGAGCATCTCCTTCAAGGCGGCCTGGGTCATCAGGTAGGTCGGCCGGAGGTTGAGCCGGAACTGCTTTTCGAAGTCGTCCACCGGCGTCTCGTCAACGCGGGCGCCCATCGCGAAGCCACCCACGAGGTTGACCAGGCCGCCCAGCGGCGCACCGTCGGAAGCGGCCGCGGCGGACACGATCGTCGCCACTTCCGCCGGGTCGGTGACGTCGGCACGGACCAGCTCGAGCCCCGGCCGGCGCTCGACGCGCTCGAGCTCGCGCTCGACGATCCAGGGGACCACGACGCGCCAGCCGTCGTCGAGCAGCCGCGTCACGACGGCGGCTCCCAGGCCGCCGGTTCCACCGGTGACTATTGCCGTGTGCTCCACGTGTGCCGTCCGCTCGCCACTCTATCTTCGTCGCGCATGGAAGTCCGGCAATTTGCAGACGGTTGTGACGTCGGACAGGCGTTGCTCGTGCGCGACGCGGAGGTCTGCACGCACCGGGACGGCAGCCAATACCTCAAGGCGCTGATCGGCGACCGCACTGGAACGGTGCCGGCGCTGATCTGGGATGACGTGGCGCAAGCCCGCGAGGTGTGCCGACCCGGCGAGGTGGTCTTCGTCAGCGGCCGCTACGCGATCCACCCGCGCTTCGGACCGCAGCTGGCGGTCAACAGCGTGCGCGCCGCGCTGGACGGCGAGTTCGATCCCGACGAGCTGTTCGACGGGCCGCCGCGTGCGCCCGAGCACATGGAGTCCGACCTGCGAGAGCTGATCGCCACCGTCCAGAACCGGCACCTGCGACGGCTGCTGTCCGCCGTGTTCGGAGAGCGCTCCCCGGTCTGGGCCAGCTATCGCGAGGCGCCCGCCGCCAAGCGCTATCACCAGGCGTACCGCCACGGACTGCTTGAGCACTCGCTGACCGTCGCCCAGGCGGTCGGTGCGATCTCCGCCACGTTCCCCGGCATCGACCGCGACGTCGCCGTGACCGGCGCGCTCCTTCACGACATCGGCAAGCTCGACGCTTACGAAGTGCACGGCGCGCAGATCTCGATGTCCGACGACGGCCGCCTGTACGGGGAGATCCCGCTCGGCTACTACCGGGTCAGGCGCACGATCGAGCGCCTCGATGGCTTCCCGAGGGAGCTCGCGCGGGCAGTGCTTCACATCATCCTCAGCCACCATGGGTCGCTGGAGCACGGCAGCCCGGTCGTGCCGTGCACGCGCGAGGCAACGCTCGTGCACATGATCGACAACCTCGGCGGCCGGCTCGGCAGCTTCGACCGGCTGGAGAAGCAGCTGCCCGCGGGTGAGCTCTGGTCGGCTTATGACAAGGCGCTCGGTGGCGGCGCCTACTTCGCGTCGCGCTCAGCTCAGGCCGAGCGCGAAGCCGCGTAGCCAGCCGAACGACGGGGTCGCTGCGGCTTGCTCGCGAGTGCACGCCGGATGCTCACGGCCGCCAGCGGCGTCAGCAACACGGTCGCCACCGCCTCGACGGCGATCGCGATGTCGATCACGGTCCTGTAGCCGCCCTCCGAGAAGCCGAACAGGGTCCCGGTCTCGCTGATGAACAACGCGACGAGCGAGCCGACCGCGATCGCGACGCCCGCCAGCGCCAGAACGCCGACGGCGGCAGTGCCTCGACGCGGGCCAAGCAGTCGTTTGAGCGGCAGCAGCAGGCCAAAGCCCACCACCCCCGCGCTGATCGCGTTGAGCAGGAACAGGGTCCCGATCGTCGGAACCGTCGAATAGCCGTTGCCTGAGTACTGCTGGAGGTGGACGGCGCCCACACCCAGAATTGAGAGCGCGCCGAGGAGGCGCGCCGCACGCATAGTCATTTCTCGAACTCCTTGCGTCGCTTACGCGGTAGGTCCCCCTACCTAAACCGACGCCTCTGACCCGCGAACCTTCCCGGACTAGGCGCTGAGGGCGTCGTGGTAGCGCGGGAGCAACGTGCCCCAGGCGGCGTAGTTACGGTCGCGCCGCATGTGCCACGGGTACGAGAGCCGGCGTGGCGGCTCGAATGTCGTCACCTCGCCCCAGTCGTGCTCATCGCCGGCCGTGGTCCGCTCGTAGATCCGCCCGCCGACGCGGCGCTCGAGCACCACGTCGGCGTCGGGTTCGGCCGACACCGTGTGGCTGCGCGGCCACCAGCTCGAGACCCGCGCCGTCCATACGTCGAACGCGTGGGCTACTGGGCAGTCGACGTCGAAGCTGATGTGGATGGGCTCAGTCATCGGCCGAGGTGTTCTCAGCCATGATGCGAAATCGCGCCCCGGCTTCACCCCACACCTGCAACAGGTAGGCGCGCACCGCCGCGACCCCCTGTTCCTGCAGCCGGTAGATGCGTCGCGTGCCCATCGCCTGCTCCTCGACGAGCCCCGCGTCCTTGAGCAGCCGCAGGTGTCGCGAGACGGCCGGGCGGCTGATCGGCAGCTCGTCGGCGAGCTCCTGGACCGAGCGGCTCCCCTGGCCGAGCAGCTCCACGATCGTCCTGCGATTCGGATCGCCCAGCGCGTCGAACGGATCGCCCGGGACGCCCGCGAGCGTTCGCTCGGCCGACGACGGTCGATGCCCGGACTCAAGCACCGTGCTCGGCGCGCTCCTTCAGTCCGCGGGCGAACTTCTCAAACGACGGGCCGAGGTCGGGCATCGAGCGCCAGATCAGACCGAGCTTGCCGATATTCCGTAACAGATCGGTTACCGTAACAGAACGGCTACGGTGGCTCAACTGCGTCCCCTATCCTCGCTCGGATCGCGCATCTGCCCGACACCCGCCTCGCCACCGCGGTCGCATCGCCGACGGTGACTCTGCGCCAGGCCACCGAAGACGATGTCGCCTTCCTGGCGGCGCTGGCCGCAGATCCGCAGGTCGAGCCGTTCCTGGCGTTTGCAGCCGCCGACCAGGACAGGCTGGTGGCGCTGCTCGCCGCACCTGGCCCGGCGCCCGGCAGCGGCGGCCTACTGGTGATCGAGTCACCCGATGGGCAGCCGCTCGGCGGCCTGGCACTGACGGTCGTCAACGCCCGCAGCCGCATCTGCGACATCTCGCGCGTGATGGTTGGGCCCGACAGCCGGCGCTCGGGCGTCGCCTTGACGGCGATCCGGCTCGCGTGCCGCCACGCGCTGCACGATCACGGCATACACCGCATCCAGGCCGAGTGCTACGGGGACAATCCCGCGGCGCATCGCCTGTTCGAGCGAGCCGGGTTCACGCGCGAGGGGACGCGGCGCCGCGCCTACTGGCGCCGTGGCGGCTGGCTCGACGGGGTACTCTTCGGACTCCTCGCTGAGGAGCTCTCGCCGGAGGCGCTGCAGGCAGGCTGAAAACGGTATGCGTGTCACGCCGTTTGACGCTCTGGCTCCAAAACTGCGCAAATAGCGTTCCGCCGAACCGGTCGTGGCTCCGGCGAAGGAGCGCCCAACTACATTTGCTGCGATGGCCAAGGACACAGAAAAGCTGATCCGTCAGCTCTCGCTGATCTCCTATCTGATGGCCGAGCGCCGTCCGGTGACGGCTCCGGAGATCCGGCGCGATGTCGAGGGCTACAGCGCGATGAACGAGGATGCGTTCGCGCGGCGCTTCTACGCGGACCGGTCCGAGCTCGAGGCGCTGGGGATCGTGCTGTCGGTGGAGAAGCCGGCAGACGGCCAGGTCGAGCAGGAGACCTACTCGCTTCCGCCCGAGAACTTCCACCTGCCGGCGATCGAGTTCACCGATGCCGAGCTCGCGGCGCTGCGGACCGCCCTGCAGCTGCTCGATGGCGAGTTCGCCTATGCCGAGCCCTTGCGGCTGGCGCTCCAGCAGATCTCATGGGGGCGCCCGAGCCCGCTGGGAGCTCCCGAGCAGCACACGGTCGCGCTGGGCATCACGGGGTCGGCCGGCGGTCACGAGATCTCCCAGCGCCTGGCGAAGATCGAGACCGCGATCTTTCGCCGCAAGACCGTGGTGTTCGACTACTACACGATGGAGCGTGACGACCTCGGCACGCGCCGCGTCGATCCCTACCAGCTGTTGTTCCAGGGAGGACAGTTCTACGTAGTGGGGCGCTCGCACGAACGCGGCGCGATCCGCGTCTTCCGCCTCTCGCGCATACAGGGCAAGGTCGGCTACGCGACCAAGGCCGAGCACGACTTCCAGCGGCCCGTGGACTTCGACCCTCGCGGGTACGCGAATCGGATCGACTGGCAGTTCGGCGATCCGATCGGCACGGCCGAGGTTTGGATCGGTGGCCGGATCGCATGGCAGATCGAGCGGCACTTCGGTCGCTACGGCGAGATGCAAGCCCCCGACGACGACGGCGACCGGGTGTTCGTCACGTCGTATGCGAACGCGCGCCAGCTGATCGCCTGGGTGCTCGGCCTCGGCGAGCACGCCCGGATCCTGAGCCCGCCGGCGCTGGCCGCAGAGCTGCGCGACCGCGTGGAGCTGCTGATCGAGCGCCACACGGGCGAGCCTCGCGTCGCCGCCCTCGCTGCCGCGTCGGCCTCCGCGGTGTCTGATCACGCGGATCGTGCCGAACCCGAGACCAACGGACACCACCCGGACGCCGCGATCCGACCGGAGCGGTTCGCCCGGCTGGTGACGCTGGCAAGCATCCTGATCGACGCCGGGCGCGCGGGCCGCAGCCTCGATGCCCGGGAGCTGCACAAGGAGCTCGGGATCTCCGATCAGGAGCTGCGCGAGGACATCTCGGTGCTCAACGTCGTGAACTTCGGCGCCGGCACCTACGTCCTGTATGCCGAGATCGGGCCCGACGGGATGGTGGAGGTCGATCCGGAGCCGTATGGCGACTCGTTTGCGCGCCCCGCCCGCCTGCTGCCGGTGGAGGCCAAGGCGCTGATCGCTGCGATCGACCTGATCGGCGAGCACATCCCACAGGGGTCGCTGTCCTCGGTGCGCGACAAGGTGGTCGCCGCGCTGGGCGAGGATCCCGTGCACGAGGGCCTCCAGATGGCGCCGCCCGGCGGCGACGACGCCGAGATCGCGGCGGTGGTGTCGCGCGCGATCGCCCAGCGCCGGCTGCTGTCGTTCGAGTACTACAAGGAGAACGAGGACGAGTTCTCGGCGCGGACCGTCGAGCCGTACGCGCTGATCAACGGCCGCGAGGGCTGGTACGTGGCGAGCTTCGACCCCGCCCGCGAGAGCGTCCGCCACTTCCGGCTGGACCGGATCAAGTCGGCGGCGGTCACCGACGAGAGCTTCGAGCCGCGGCCCGACGTCGACCCGGCGGCCGACGTGGACGGCTGGCCCCGAACCGGCGAGGTCCCGGCATCACAGCGAGCGCGCGTCTGGATCTCCCCCGAGCGAGCCCGCTGGGCGCGCGAGGAGCGCACCGTCACGGCCGAGCTCGAGGACGGCGCCGTCATCGTCGAGCTCGGGTTTGCGGGAGTCGACTGGCTCGTGCGCGAGGTTTTGAAAGAGGCGGGCGACGCGGTCGTCCTGGCGCCCGAGGATGCGCGTGCGGCGGTCCTCGCAGGCGCCCAGGCGGCCCGCGCGGCGGCCGCGCTCGTCTCCGGCTGAGCGCGAACAGTGAGCCGCCGCTCGCAGATAACGATGAGCGACGAGGAGGTCGCGAGCTTCCTCGACGAGCAGCGGGTCGTGATCTGCGCGACCAACGGCCCGCATGGCTGGCCTCACCTGATGCCGCTGTGGTATGTGGTGCGGGGTGGGAACCTGTGGGCCTGGACGTACGCGAAATCCCAGAAGGTCCGCAACCTCGAGCGCGACGGCAGGGCCACGCTGCAGGTCGAGACCGGCGAGGAGTATCAGGAGCTGCGCGGCGTGATGATCGAGGCCGACACGGAGATCCACCGTGACACCGAGCTGATCGTCGAATTCGGCGCCGAGCTGATGCATCGCTACGGCGCCGGCGCCACGGGGCCCGAGTTCATGGACGCGGTGCGCGCGCAGGCCGCCAAGCGAGTCGCGCTGGAGTTCAGCTCCCGCCGGGTCGCCACCTGGGACCACCGCAAGCTAGGCGGCGTGTACTGATGCAGCCGCTCAAGGGCCTGATCCTTTCGGGCGGCAGGGGGACGCGCCTGCGGCCGATCACCTACACCAGCGCCAAGCAGCTCGTCCCGGTCGCCAACAAGCCCGTGCTGTTCTACGGGATCGAGGCGATGGCCCGGGCGGGGATCGAGGAGGTCGGGATCATCATCGCCCCGGAGACCGGGGGTGAGGTGCAGGCCGCCGCCGGCGACGGGTCGCAGTTCGGCCTTCGGATCACGTACATCCTCCAGGACGAGCCGCTGGGGCTGGCCCACGCCGTGCTCACCGCCGAGCGGTTCCTCGACCGCTCGCCGTTTGTCATGTATCTCGGCGACAACCTGCTTCAGGGCGGCATCGACGATCTGGTCGCGGCGTTCCGCTCAAACCAGCCCGATGCGCTGATCCTGCTGACCCAGGTACCGGATCCCGAGAACTACGGCGTCGCCGAGCTCAACGGCGACTCGGTCGTGCGACTGCTGGAGAAGCCGGCCAAGCCCAAGACCGACCTGGCTCTGGTTGGCGTCTACATGTTCACTTCGTGCGTGCACGATGCGGCCCGAGCGATCAGGCCATCCGCCCGTGGCGAGCTCGAGATCACCGACGCGATACAGCACCTCGTCGACAGCAGCCGGCGCGTCGAGCCGCACATCGTGCGCGGATGGTGGAAGGACACCGGCCGCCTCGAGGACATGCTCGCTGCCAATCGGCTCGTGCTCGACACGATCGAGCGGCGGATCGACGGCGAACTCGTCGACTCCCAAGTTGACGGCCGCGTCGTGATCGAGGCCGGCGCCCGGCTCGAGCGCTGTTCCGTCAGAGGCCCGGCGATCATCGGCGCCGGCGCGCGGCTCACGGACTGCTACGTCGGTCCCTACACCGCGGTCGGCGACGGGTGCACGATCGACCGGGCGGAGGTTGAGCACTCGATCCTGCTCGCCGGTTCGGCGGTGCGCGACCTCAACGGGCGTATGGAATCCTCGCTGCTCGGGCGCAACGCCACCATCGCGCGCGACGATCGCCAGCCGCGCGCGTACCGGTTCCTGGTCGGAGACAACTCCGAGATCTCTATCCAGTAAGCGTCTTCTCGCCCCAGAACACGGCGACCGGATTGCCGTTGAAGTCGTCGATTGCGACGTAGCCCTCGGACTCGTACAGGCCCTGGGCGTTTCCTTGTCTAGGCCCGGTGTCGAGCCGTGCGGTCTCGTAGCCGAGCTCGCGCGCCTTGTCCTCGAGTGCATACAGCAGCCGCCGGGCGAGGCCCGTGCCGCGGGCGTCCGGCACCACGTACATCTTCTTGATCTCGCAGATGCGGTCGTCGAGCCGCTTCACGCCGCCGCAGCAGACCGCCCGGCCGTCGATCCAGCCCAGCAAGAAGGCGCCTGCCGGGGGGCCGAGCTCGGCCTGGCCTGCCCTGGGCATGCTGTCGCCGTCTAGCTCGAGCCCGTCGTATATGACGGCGATCTCGTCGCGCATCGCCTGCGCGAGGACCCCGCCCGGGCCGGAGTCGACGCTGCCGGCGGAGAACGTGATCTCGGGCGTCACTGGCCCCCGAGTACCGACAGCAGACCGCTCGGGTCCTCGCTGCGCCCCACGTGAAGTCGGGGCATCTCCAGCGGCGAGGCGGTGCTCTCGGTCGTCCCGCCCTGGGTCGTGTAGGCCATCGAGAAGCCGGCGTCGTGCACGGCCTGGACCACGCGATCGTTGAAGTAGCCGAATGGGTACGCGAAGAAGTACACCGGATGCCCGAGCACCGCCTCGAGCGTCTTGCGCGAGCCGACCGTCTCGGCCTGGAGCTGCGACGGCGTAAGCAGTCGTAGGTCGACGTGGTGCGCGGTGTGGTCGCCGACGTCCATCCCGGCGCGGTCGAGCTCGCGGATCTGGGATGCGTTCAGAAAGCCCGGCTCGGTCATGCGTCCGGTGATCACGAAGAACGTGGCGACCATATGCCAGCGCTCGAGGTCGGGCAGGATCGTCCGCACGTCATCGACGTAGCCGTCGTCGACCGAGATCAGCACGGGCTTGGGGGGCAGCGGCTTGCCCTCGTACAGAGCGTGGAACAGCTGGGCCTGACTGACGGTGTGGTAGCCGCCGTCATGCAGCGCCTGGAGCTCGGCCGCGAAGTTGGCCGGGTCGACGATCAGGTCCAGCTGTCCGACCGCCGGCATCGTATGGACGCGGTGGTAGGTCAGCACCGGCACATGAACCGTCCGGACGGGTGCGCCCGCAGGCGGTTCGAGGACGGCCACTGACCGCTTGAATGTGGCCGGGGGTCTACCTCCGGAGCGTCGGGTCACGTGGCGCACGCGAGCCAGCGATGACGTCGTGGAGCTGCTGCCGCTGCCTCCGCATCCCACGAGTGCCGGCGCCAGAAGGAGCGCTGCGAAGGTACTGATCAGCGCGGACCTGCGCACTGCGGCCAAGGCTAGTGGACAGGGAGGCGGCTTTTGCGAATGTCATGAGAGTTTTCCGAGAACGTCTCAGTACGCTCCGGGTGCCATGGCCGACGCATCGCCCGAGGTCCGCGAACGCCTGCTCAAGGCGTGGGAAGGCGAGATCGTCGCCGGTGGCGTGTACGACCTGATCGCACGCCGGATGCCCGATCGTGAGGCCGACATCCTCAGGCGCATGGCCGAGGCGGAGGCCGGGCACCGACGGCGCCTCGAGCAGCGCATGCACGAGCTCGGAATCGAGCGACCGGATCCGTCGAGCGTGCGCCTGCCGCTGTGGCTGCGCCTACAGGCGCGGATCGCGCCCGTCGACCGACTGCTGGCGGCGCGCGAGGCGGCCGAGGAGGACGAGGTCGACGACCTCTACAAGCGCCCGACCGGCGACGCGGCGACGGACAAGCTGCTGCACGAGATACGCAGGGAGGAGCGCTCCCACTCGCGCGCCGTGCAGGAGCTTCGGTCCTCAAACGGCGACAAGGGACGAGATCCCAATCCCGTCGCGCCCGGGGTCCAGGACCAGCTCCACCGCATCCTCGGGCGGGAGAAGTGGCATCAGACCGGAGGCGGCTGGATCTCGGGGGCCATCTATGGCGCCAACGACGGCCTCGCCGCCGTCTTCGGGATCGTGGCCGGCGTATCGGGCGCCACCGGCGGCTCGACGTTCGTGCTCACCGCGGGCGTGTCCGGAGCGGTTGCGTCGGCCCTGTCGATGGCAACCGGCGCCTACCTCGCCGAGCGCTCCGAGGCCGAGGTGACCGAGGCCAACGTCGAGCGCGAGCGCCAGGAGATCGCCGAGCACCCCGAGGAGGAGCGGCAGGAGCTTTCGCTCTTCTACCAGCTCAAGGGGATCGACGAGCGCACTGCCGACGAGCTCGCCGAACGGATGGCGCAGCACCCCGAGGCGATGCTGCAGGCGCTGTCGGTTGAGGAATTTGGGGCCGCGTCGGGAGGGGCCGGCGGCGACAACGCGGCGCAGGCGGCTTTAGCCGCCGGGGTGTCGACCGGGCTGGGCGCGATCGTGCCCGTGATCCCGTTCATCTTCACGACAGGCACGGTCGCGATCGTGATCGCGGCGGTCATCTCGCTGATCGCGCACTTCCTGGTGGGTGCCGCGAAGTCGCTGGTGACCCTGCGCAGCTGGTGGTCGGCGGGACTGGAGATGACGCTCGCCGGCGTGATCGTCGGCGGCGCGACCTACGTCGTGGGGCTGGCGCTGCCGACCTGAGCCGGCGGTGGCGTCTGGCGCAGTCGGGCGAGCTCGGCTCGAAGCGCCGCGACGTCGGCTTCGAGTGCGCTGACCCGGGACTCGAGGTCGCCGTCGGTTCCGGGCGGGGCGGGCGCGGGCGGGGCGGGCGCGGGCGGGGCGGGCGCCGTCGGGGCGGGGGCGGTCGGCGCGGTCGCGCTGACCAGTTCGCCGGCATCCGCGTGTGGCCCAGCGCCACCGAGCAGCTGCTCGAAGCGATCCTCCTTCTGGCCGGGGCGCCGGCCCAGCCGCCGCGCGTAGCCCCGGTCGCCCAGAGTCGAGAGGATCCGCTCAACCTCCGACAGCGATGCGATCGAGGCCATCCGGTCGCTGCGGGCCTTGAGCTCTCCGGGAGTCTGCGGCCCGCGCAGCAGCAGGACGGCGAGCACGGCCAATTCCTCACGACCGAGGCCCAGTCCCTCCTCTGCCAGGTGGCGGTACTTGGTGGCGCGGCTGCTGTGCCCGCTGGCAAGGCGCGCCAGCCCGTATTTGGTCAGACGGTCGGCGGCTTGGCGGACGGTGGCCTCATCATACGTGGTGACGGGGTCGCGATTGGTCGACTGGTTGCATGCCAGCCGCAGTGCGTTGAGCGACAGCGGGTACTGATCGGGGGTCGTCCAGCGCTTCTCGATCAGGCAGCCGAGGACGCGCTGCTCGGGCGGGGTCAGCTCGTCGAAATGCACGCGCCGAGGATAACCCGCGCCGGTTTCACGTGACCCCGGGGCGCTGGCAGAATTGGGCGCGTGGCGAGCGTCGCCTCGAAGCTCCAGATCAAGCCGGGGCAATCGGTGTGCGTGATCGGGCGCCCGGAGGACGCCATGCTCGATCTCGGGCAGGAGCTCTCGCTCGTGGGGGACCCGGCCGAGTCCGACGCGGTGCTCGTCTATTGCTCGAGCAGCGCCGACCTCGAGCAGCTGTCGGCGCCGTTGCTGGCTGCGGCCCGGCGCGACGCCCTGACCTGGGTGGCCTACCCGAAGGCGGGCCAGCTCGGCACCGACCTCAACCGCGACACGCTGGCCGCTCTGGTCCAGGCCGGGGGAGTCCGGCCTGTGCGCCAGATCGCGATCGACGACGTCTGGTCGGCGCTGCGGCTGCGCCCGGCCTGATCGGCGTCAGGCCCGGTGATGGTCACCACGGACGAGGCCAGGCGATTGGCTCTCGGCCTGCCGGAGACCGTCGAGCAGGATCACCATGGCCGCCCGTCGTTTCGGGTGGCCAAGCGGATCTTCGCGACGCTCTGGGACGAGCGGCACATGAACGTGATGCTCGACGAGCCGGGGATCATGACTGCGGTCGCCGACCATCCCGGGGAGTGCAGCGAGGTGTATTGGGGCAAGCGGCTGGCGGCGGTCCGGGTGGACCTCGACGCGGCGGATCCGGCGCTGCTGCGCGAGCTGCTCGAGGACGCCTGGGAGACCAAGCGAGCCGGCCCGACGCGGCGCTGAAGGCGCCACGACCGGGCCGCACCCGGGAAAAAGTGCCCACACGTTCGCTCGAGGCCCGAGGTTCGGGCAGTTGACCCTGCCATACGGGGCAAAGTGCCCGGACCTCTGGGCAGCTGTCGACGAGTGGGCAGTTTTCCGCGGTCCGGTCCGCAGGCTCAGACCGCACGATGTAGTTGACAGATACATCGGAACGATATATCCTGCCGATGCATGGCTGCACCCCTGACCGCTACCGGCCGCGTGATCCTCGGGATGCTCTCCCTCGGATCGCAGACCGGCTACGAGATTAAGAACTTCGTAGACAAGACCACGCGCCACTTCTGGGCGGCGAGCTATGGGCAGATCTACCCCGAGCTGCGAAGGCTCGAGGAGGAGGGGCTCGTCCGCGGGCGCTTCGAGCCCACCGGGGGCCGCGCGCGCACGGTGTTCGAGCTGACCGACGCCGGCCGCGAGGCACTCCTGGCCTGGCTGGGCTCAGACACCGAGCCCGTGAACGAACTGCGCGACGAGGGCATGCTCAAGCTGTTCTTCTCCGACACCGGCGATCCGCGGCTGCGGATCGACAACATCCGAGCGATGCGCGAGCTCCACGAGCGCACGCTCGCGCAACTGCGCGCACTCGAGCCGCATGCGAGCCAAGTCCCCCCGAAGGGGCCATATCTCACGCTGCAGCTCGGCATCAGGATGCAGGAGTGCGTGATCGACTGGTGCCGGGCGACCGAGCAGGCGCTCAAGGAGGCGCAGTGATGCTTGGACGGCTCGGAGGCTTCCTCTACTCCAACCGCCGGCGCGTGATCGTCGTCTCGGTCATCGGCGCGGTGATCGCGGGCGTGTTCGGGTCGTCGGTCGCCAAGCACATGAGCCCCTACGGCGCCGACGATCCCGCGACCCAGAGCGTGCAGGCGACCAACCGTTACGAGCACACCGCCGGTCGGGAGATCGGCGCCGGCGTCGTGGCGCTCGTTCGCTCGGGTAACGCGGACAGCGCCGCCGCGCGACACCGAGTCACCCAGATCGCCGGCGAGTTGCGCTCGCAGCCCGACGTGGCGCGGGTCGTGAGCTTCTACGACACGCACGACCCGGCGATGGTCTCGCGGGATCGCCGGTCGACGTACGTGCTCGCGTATTTCAAGCCGCGGTCGGACAACCGGCTCAAGGACGACGCGCAGGTGATCGTCGACCACTTCAAGGGGCGTGACGACGTGACGCTCGGCGGGGGCGCCGTGGCCAACGCGCAGGTCAACACCCAGGTCGGCCACGACCTCGAGCGCTCCGAGCTGCTCGTGTTCCCGCTGATCTTCCTACTGTCGCTGCTGTTCTTCCGCTCGCTGGTGGCGGGGCTGTTGCCGCCGCTGCTCGGCGGCCTGGCGATCGTCGCAACGTTCTTCGTGCTGCGGATCGTGGCGAGCTTCGTCGACCTGTCGGTGTTCGCGCTAAACCTCGTCACCGGCCTCGGGCTGGGCCTGGCGATCGACTACAGCCTGTTCACGGTCTCCCGCTATCGCGAGGAGGCCGCCGTGTCCGGGTTCGGCGCCACCGCGTTGCGCCGCACGCTGCAGACCGCGGGGCGCACGATCCTATTCAGCTCGCTGACGATCGCCGCGGCGATTGCATCGCTGGCGATCTTTCCGCAGCGGTTCCTGTACTCGATGGGAATCGCGGGCTCGCTGGTGGCGCTGCTAGCGGCCGCCCTGGCACTGCTGGTGCTGCCTGCGGTGCTGGCGGTGCTCGGGCCACGCGTGAACGCGCTGGCGCCGAAGCGACTGGCGCGGGCCGCCGAACGCGACGCAAGACCAGCCGAGAGCGGAGCCTGGTATCGCCTGTCGCAGTTCGTGATGCGCCGCCCGGCACAGATCGCGATCGCCAGCGCCACGTTCCTGATCGTCGCCGGGATTCCGTTCTGGGGCGTGAAGTTCGTCTCGGTCGACGCCCGCGTGCTGCCCACCACGACGAGTTCGCGCCAGGTGGACGACGCACTCAAGCAGCAGTTCCCGCCCAACCGCACCACGCCGCTCGACGTCGTCGTCGGAGCCCCCGCTGGCTCGGCGCAGGTCAAGCAGCTGGCCGCGCGGATCGAGCGACTGCCGAACGTCTCGGCCGTGGCACCGGCGCAGCCCGCGGGCGCCAGCTCGCTGCTGCTGGTCGCACCGCGTCAGGGGCCGCTCACCCACGCAAGCCAGCAGCTCGTGCACGACGTCCGCGCGATTCACGAGCCGTTCTACTTCGGAGTCGCCGGCCAGACCGCTTCTCAGGTCGACCTCGAGCACAGCCTTGCGGTTCATCTACCGCTCGTGTTGACGATCGTGATCGTCTCGACGCTGGTGATCCTGTTCCTGATGACCGGCTCGGTGGTGCTGCCGATCAAGGCGGTCCTGATGAACGCGCTCAACCTGACGGCGATGTTCGGGATCCTGGTGCTGATCTTCCAGGACGGGAACCTGGAGGGCCTGCTGGGATTCCACAGCGAGGGAGCGCTCGACGCCACCCAGCCGATCCTGCTGTTCGCGGTCGGCTTCGGCCTCGCGACCGACTACGGCGTCCTGCTCTTGTCGCGGATCAAGGAGGCCTACGACGGCGGCGCCAGCAACTCCGATGCGGTCGCGATCGGCCTCGAGCGCACCGGACGCCTGGTCACGTCGGCGGCCGTCCTGTTCGCAGTCGCGATCGGCGCGTTCGCCGTGTCGGAGATCGTGTTCATCAAGGAGCTTGCGGTCGGCGCCGCGCTGGCGGTGCTGATCGACGCGTCGATCATCCGCGCGCTCCTGGTTCCGAGCTTGATGGAGCTGCTCGGCTCGCGCAACTGGTGGGCGCCGGCGCCGCTGCGGCGGTTGTACGAGCGGATCGGCCTGCACGAGGAGCCGGCTCAGACGTCACGCAGACAGAACTCGACCCCCCGGGGCGGGGACGGATCGCCCGGGCAGTCGAGCGACCACCGCCCCGTCCGCCACGCCACGTGAGTGCCGTCGGCAAGCCGCGCGGCGGCGCGCCCGAGCCGGGGCTTTCCCCACAGCGTGGCGACCAGTGGCCGCTCTGACTCCGGCGTGTCCCCGAGACCGGCGGCGACGTGCTCGGCAGGATGCGTAACCACGATCGAGCCCGCGCGCACCCACACGGGGATCCGCTCGACCGGTCCCTGCACGACTATCTCCGAGCCCCCGATGACGTGGTCGCCCGACCACGTCTCGATCCACTCCCCGCGCGGTAGCGCGACCTCGCGCTCGCGAGCGCCGTCGTCGAGCACGGGCGCAACCCACAACGCCGGCCCGTAGCCGTAGGCGTCGCCGATCGTCCAGCCGCGTGGGTCGGCCGGATCGATCAGGCAAAGCGGGCGGATGATCGGCAGGCCCGTGCGCGCCGCGGTGGCGGCGGCCGCACGCACATACGGGACCAGCTGTTCGTGCGCCAGCACGTAGCCGCGGTACAGGTCGAGCACCCGCTCGCTGTAGCGCCAGGGCTCCTGGGGCATCCGCGCGTGAGCGTGCATCAGCGGCGTGAAGCAGCCGAACTGAAGCCAACGGAGCAGCAGCTCCGGTGGGCAGCGCTCCACGAGCCGATAGCCGAGGTAGCCGCCGATGTCGTGCGACCAGTTCGAGATGCCGCTGCAGGCCGCCGACAGCGTGGCGACGACAAGCGCGCGCAGCGACCAGAAGTCCGACACCTGGTCGCCGCCCCAGGTCAGGCCGGTGGCCTGCTGCCCAGCCCAGCCGCTGCGGCCGAACAGCACGCCGCTGCCGGGATGGACCTCGTCGAGCGCCCGCTGCAAGCTGAGGCGGTGAAGCCCGCCCAGGGCCCAGGCGGCCGCGGCGCCCGACCTGCCGTCGGCAAGGCGAACGCGGTCGGGGATGTAGTAGCCGTCGCCGTCGTCGGCCTTGATCCCCTCGACGCCAAGAGCCAGAACCGCTTTGACCTGCGCGCGCCACCACTTCTCGGCGGCGGTGCTGGTGAAGTCGACCGGCGAGCCCGTCCCCATCCACCACTGGGTCACGAACGTGCGGCCGTTGTCCTGCACGAAGTGGCCGGCCGCGGCGGCTTCGCCGTACCTCGGCGCCGGCTCGCGGTGCAGGCGCTCGGACTCGGGCTGGGGCGGCACCTGCCCGTCGCGTGAGTCGAGGTTGACCCACGGGGTGGCCCAGACCACGGTGCGCACGCCCGCGCGGCGCATGCTCGCGATCATTCCGGGCGCGTCTGGGAACTGGTGGGGGTTGAACTCCCAGCTGTTGTACTGAGTGGCCCACGGCGAGTCGAGCACGATCGCGTCGAGCGGGATCCGGTGCTCGGCGAACCCGTCGAAGTCCTCGAGCACGTCATCCTGATGCTCGTAAACGTCGCGGCTCTTCCAGAAGCCGTAGCCCCACTCGGGAAGCAGAGCCGGAAAGCCGGTGCGCCGGCAGAACGCCCGGAGCCGCGCGGCGGGCGTGGCCCCGCACAGCAGGAGCATCCGCATGGGACCCGCGCGCGCCCGGGTCGACACCGAGAGCCGCTCACCGGCCAGGTCGACGCGAGTGCCGTTGGCGTCGGTCTGCACCCAGGCGCCATAGCCCCGACTGGAAAGCAGCCACGGCACCGGCGCGCAGTCGCCCTGCGGGATGCCTCCCTCCGGAAGCATTTCCGGAGGGCAGTCAGGTCCGGTGTAGCGCCGGTCGGCGCCGAGCTGGACGGTCCGTCCGACCTGGTCCAACTGGGTGGCGTGCCGTGCACCGAGTCCGACCACGTGCTCGTCCGAGCGGCGGTCCCA
>DASSGR010000159.1:0-19319 GCA_035693425.1 Solirubrobacteraceae bacterium | reverse complement strand
TTGAACGCCATGACCGGCGAGATCGTCGACCTCGTCGCCGCCGGCGTCATCGACCCCGCCATGGTCACGCGCTCCGCACTGCAGAACGCCGCGTCGATCGCCAAGAACATCCTCACCACCGAGGCGATCGTCGCCGAGATCCCGGACAAGGAGTCCGGTGGGGGCGGCGGTGGCATGCCCGACATGAGCGGGATGATGTAACCCGAGACGCTAGTCAGACACTGACGGCTCTGACGGCGCGCACCCTGAGTCTTCATCGGGTGCGATCGCCTCGAACGGTCTCGCTCTGCTCGTCCCGAGCCTCGCGGCCCTACGTGCGTGCTGCTGGTCGCGGTTTGGGTCCACATCCGGCTTATCGATGAGCCCCACGTGCTGCACGTTGAGGTTTCGCGTCAGTTCGCACCCGGCGGGGTGTCGCCCGCGGTGCGAGCGCGCCGTTCCGCTGCCTCAGCGAAGCGGAGACGTGCTTCTGCCTGCTCGGAGGCCCGTTGGAGCTCGCGCATGCGGGCCGGGCTGGTGGGGCGTGGGCCATAGGCTTTGGCCTTGTACAGGTCGTAGCGCTGGCGGGCGTGCTGGGCTTGCGCTCGCAGGTCGTCGAGATGCCCGGTGGACATGGGCTTATTTAGTGCGGGGGCGGGTGGCTGTGGCTGGTCTGTCGTGTGCGATGACGCGTTAGCGGCGAGCGAGTCGGCGTCCGCTCTCGGTCTCGGGCGGCGTGTAGTTGAGCTCGTAGTGGTGATAGAGCGCCGACTCGTCTGCCTGCGAGAGCTCCTCGCCGTGCTGTGCGATGTTCGGCGCGGACCTGATCTGCTCCTTGCTCACCGCTACCCGCAGGTCGTCGGGACCGACCGTGATCCCGCCCAGCGGCACAAACGTCAAATGGCGGCCGATCAAGCCCTCCTTGACGGTGGCGAACTGCGGCTCGTCATTCTCAACGTCGACGTAGACGTCCTGCAGCTTTCCGACCCTCTCGCCGTCGCGATCGACCAGCATCCTGCCGTGCCACTCAGCGACGTTCCAATTGGCATCTTGCTGGTGTTCGCTCATCGTCGAAGCCTCCTCGTCTTCCCTCGTCGCCTGGCAGTCACCATCTTAGGACCGGCCTCAACGCACCCCGAAAGCGCCACGAATGATCACGCAGGGCGAGGTGCGAAACGTCCGGTCGCCTTCTGCGGACGCTCGCGCTCAAGCCCAGACGAGCGCGTCGCACCGCTGGCAAGCGCGACCAGGCCTGAGCGTGCGGCGTCCGGGCCGGCTGTCTAGGTGCTCTCACGAAGCGCCCGGCTGACGGCGTCGGCGGCCGTTTGTACGCCGAGCTTGGCTTCTAGGCGCGCGAGCCGGTCCCGGACCGCGTGGAGGCTGAGGCACAGCTCCCACGCGATGTCCTCCTCTTCCACGATCGCGGCGGCGGCACAGAGCACCTCCGTCTCGCGCGGGGTCAGGCCTAGGCGATCCAGCGCGTCCGGGCGGAAGCTTGCGACCTCCTCCTCGAGCAGCAGCGCGTGTGGATCACCGGGCAGCAGGTGCACGGTCAGGCGCCGCCCGTCCCGTACGCTGACGAGCGGAGGGAGCGGCGGCAGAGCGAGCCACGCAGCGACGGCCTCGGGCAGCCAGCCCGGGTGCTCAGCCACCCCGAAGTGCTCGCCGAGCCAGCGCTCGGCGTCGAGGCTCGAGTGTTCGACCTCGCCGTAGCGGTCGAGCAGCACAACGGCGGTGCCCGGCGGCGGGCTGGCGGCGAGCGCGCGGACGAGCCGCTCGCGCGCCTGCGCATCCCGCAGCGCAACCTCGACCGCGGGGCGCACGAGATCAAGCAGATCGCGGTCGCGCTCCGAGAACTGGCGCTCGCTGCGACCGAGCCCCGCGACGACCATCTCACGACGCTCCACGCGAACGGCGATCGCGATGGCGTACTCGACGCCCGAGGGGTGGAGCAGATCACCGTACAGCTCGCTGTGGGACAGAACGCTCGGCTCAACGGCCTCGGACAAGCGCAATGCCGGACGCCTGCGGACGGCATGCGCCGACAGCAGCGGATGACCTGCCAGGTCGCCCACGATTGCCGCAAACGCACCGTGCGGCTCGGCATCAGCAGGGATCGCCTCGTGCCGCACGACCCCGGTGGCGAGCTCGACCCGATCCCACATCAGCACGTCTGCGGGCACGAGCTCCGCCAGGCCCGACAGCGCCCGGCGTCGCAGGTCGCTCGCCGTACGGGCTCCGAAGAGCGCCCGGGCGAATCCGTGCGCCGCGCGCACGTCAGCATCCGCGAGCCAGGGCATGACCTCACCAATCACGATACACCCGCAATCCGAAATCACCGGTCGGCCGATCGGGCCTCTGGCACGGTGGGCACGCCCTCAGACCGCTGCCTCGCGAAATTGCACGAGCCCGCCCGGTTTGCCTGCGCTGGTCACCTCGAGGTGAACCTCCCGCTCGCACGGCCGGAACGGCTCGAGCAAGTTCCATGTTCTGACCAGGACCAGCCGTAGCGCAGTTACGTTCGGCGGTGACGGCGTCGGCTTTGGATTAGCGCGTGGTTGAGGATCGCCTGATCGTCGTCTTCGCGCGCGATGACGGCGATCTTGTTCCAGGCGCCGGGATGGTCGACACGCTCGTTGTAGATCTGGGTTCGAAAGTGGTTTTCGTAGAGGATCGGGAGGGCTTCGCCGGCGGCGTACATACGCCTGCCGCCGTCGCTGCCACGAATGACGGCGACCAGTTCGCGGGTTTGCTGATAGTCGTCGGCGGCGACGAACTCGACCAGCGGCTGCTGAGGGGACCCGCCGCTGAGGAAGGCGACGACGTACTTTCGGTCGCGTCCCCACTTGTTCTCACGGATGGTCTCGCCGAGTCCGATCTGAACCGCGCCTTCGGGGCGCGTGGTGCACATGAACACGCGGTAGGGCGAGTACCGATCCCGACCGTTTGGCCATCGATACGACGCTTCCTCCCGCCGGTGCACTAGACGCCAGTCATCGGGCAGTTCGGCGGTCCGTCGAGCGGTGAGCGGGTCGGTCTTCTCGAAAGCGGCGTCTGCGCCGAGGGTCGTGATGATCGGACTGTCAAAGCCCGCCTGCGACAGCTGTGTCAGCAGCGGTCCGAGCTCACGATCGGGAACGTTTTGGACGGTGACTGAGAAGGGGCACATTGCACGTTACGTTGATAACGTAGATAAACGTAGCAACGTGTTTGTATGTCGTCAAGAAAGATGCTACAGTACGTCCTGCGCCAAGAAGTCCCCCGCCGACGTGGTCGGAGCTTGCAAGCTCCTCTCCACGCCACCTTGGACTCGCGGCGCAAGGGGATGACTCAACCGAGTTGTTCCTCCCTGAAAGAAGACAGTGGGAGCACCACATGTTCGGAACCATCCGACGCTACGAAGCGATCGACCAGAACCGCACCAACGAGCTCGTCAAGAAGGCTGAGGACACCCTCCTTCCCCGACTGAGTGAGCTGCCGGGATTCAACGGCTACTACCTGATCGAGGCCGATAACGGCGTCATCAGCTCCGTCGGCTTCTTTGACACCGCGGCACACGCGGAGCAGTCGACCAGCGTCGCGGCCGACTGGGTGCGCGAGCAGAAGCTCGAGACCGCCCTCCCGAACCCGCCGAAGATCACCAACGGACAAGTCGTCGTGCACAAGACCCGCGAGCTCGTAGAGGCCTAACAGCCTCGAAGCACGCAAGTCATGCACCGGACGCGCGAGCTCGTAGAGGCCTAACCGCCTCGAAGCCCGCACATCGTCACCGAGAAGGCCCGCAATCGCGGGCCTTCTCGCGTGTACGCCCGGGCATGCCAGCTGCGATGGAGCCAACCGGCAGCTCCGTCTCGGACACGGCGGTCGCCAGTGACCGATACGTTTGTCGCTCGTGAGGCGCGCATGGCGGGTCGTGAAGCGCTCGGTGGTGTCCTTCTATGACGACCAGGGCACCCACCACGCTGCGGCGCTCACCTATTACGCACTGATGTCGTTGTTCCCGCTGCTGCTGCTGGCGGTGTCGTTGCTGGGGCTGCTGGGCGAGTTTCCGGGGACCTACAACTCGATCATCCACTACCTGCGCCGTGTCGTTCCGGCGACCACGTTGGCGCCGCTCGACGCGGCCGTGCGCGCCGCTCTGAAGAGCAAGGGCACTGCCCTTGCCGCTCTGGTGCTTGGCGTTCTGGTGGCGCTCTATGGCGCGACCGGCTACCTAGAGGCCGCGCGCCGGGCGCTCAACGTCGTCTTCGACTCACACCATGGACGAAGCTTCGTCCGCCGCAAGCTCACCGACCTCGCGTCGACGGTCGTACTCCTGGCGCTGATCCTCGCCACCGTCGTGTTGATGTTCGCGGGTGTTGGCGTCGTTCGTGACCTGTTCGGTCCCGGTGCCGCCGCCGTGTGGCGGATCGGCCGGTGGCCGGCAGCTCTCATCAGCGCGCTGCTCGTCTTCTCGTTCCTCTATTTCGTGACCCCGGACGTGGAACACCGCGCGTTCGGGTGGATCACCCCAGGCGCCGCGGTTGGCGTGACGCTGTGGCTGCTCGCCTCGGCCGGGTTCTCTGTGTTCATCGGCCATTTCTCGAGCTTCAACGTGACCTACGGCTCGTTTGCCGCGGCGATCATCCTCCTCATCTGGCTGTGGCTGACCAACGTCGCGCTTCTCCTCGGCGCCGAGGTCAACGCCGAGATCGAACGCGAAAAGAAGCTCGCGGACGGCGTCCTCGAGTCAAGAACGCTGAACCCCCCACCACGTTGACCGATCAGCAGGCGTTCCAACCAACCTCGTCTTCAGTCTCAACCTGCACCAACACGAGACTGGGGCCCCGGGGACTGGGGCCCCGGGTCAACCCCGCATCGCGCATTCGTGGCGCGATCTCAGAGCGCGCCAGCTCGAAACGTGCCAGGCGACAGTGCGCTGCGTCAGACGATCGGGGAGCGTCGCGCCAGTCCAACCTGACCGCAAGACAGGCGAACCAGCTGGCTCACCCAAAAGACGCGAGAGCCCTCCTCCTCGCCAGGCGGTGATCGATGAGGTAGTCGAGGAGGATCGCGGCGATCGGGACCTTGCGGCGGCCTGCGGTCGAGTTCGGCTCGATCATCCCGGCTGCTGAGTGGTGTAGCCGTGCGATGCCTTGTAGATCTCGCCGGAGCCCGTGAGCTGGGTCAGGCAGGTCGCGACGTGTTCGGGATCGAGGTTTAGGCCTCGGGCGAGATCGCCGACGGTGCTGCTGGGGTGGGTGGTGACGAAGCCGATGATGCTCGCCTCGCTATCGCTCTGTCGGCTGCGAGCGTAGGCGCGTCTGGTGCTCGCGCGCCGCGCAGTCGCACGCCGTACCGACCGCGCGGGGGCGGCGGCTGGACTACGTTCTGAAACCTGGGCAACGACCGCGCTTGGGGCCATCGTGTCCTCCTCGGGTTGTCACAAACGGCATTCATGTCGGATGCTGAGGCCCGCTCCCATCAGTTGACGGGATGTCATCGGGTCGTCCCGTTCTCCTCTGAAGCCGGTCCGTCCCTCGCCTGACAGCCGCACGGAGTACGAGGGACTCGATCCCCCGAGCGGTCACACTCGGTAGTGACCGAGCCACCGATACAACGCGACAGCGCCGGTACCGGCGGCCCCCACCAGCCAGCCCCGCAGTCAAAACCAGTAGTCCCTGCCTCCCGCCTCGTGGCGCGGATCGCGCCGTTGGTGGCATTCGGGCTGGGATGGAGATTCTGGCCGCAGGGCCAGCGCCACCAACGACAATACTCCTATTCCAACCATCCGCCCAAAATCCCAACAATTCGTCGCAACTCCACCCTCGCCGCCGTTCCCGACCGGTGCCCCCGGCCCCAATGGACCCGGGAATCTGCTCCTCCCCGCTCCGGCGGGTCGGTCGTGGCTGCGGCGGCGGCGCTGTACTTCCCGTTAATGGAGGCCTCTTCCGAGGCACCTCTCACCTCCTGGCCGTCGTCTTTCGACGAAAGCCCTCAGGTGTCCTCGAAACCCGGGAGCACTCCAAGTGGATCACCGTGGGTGGCTGCCTTGCCGCCCGCACAGCAGCGCGACCTCGGAGTTGGTGAAGCGAGCAAGAGTCGCTGATAGCAGGTCAAAGCTCCAGCCCGTGACAGTTCAACGGCGCTCGCGACCGATCTGGATTGATCGTGGGTGTCCCAGCGTCACCGGCGGACCGCCTGGTCAAGACCAACCTCCTGGTCGGCGTCGCAAACCACCGGTCGCCGGCGAAACCAAACGCCACGGCGCCCAGGCGCCGCAAAACGCCTCGCTCAAATCCGAGTTTGCGGTGCGTGGCATAGCCGCCCGAGCAAGGGTCGGCGTTGCTGCTACAACCGCCCCCACCTGCCGCCGTCGGCCGCGCTCTCTAATCGCGGCGTTGATGCCTGGCTGCCCCGCCCGCGGACTGCGCAGCCAAACCTCAACCCGTCCGACACTACTCCGATCCCAACCGAACACAAGGCGTCCATAAGGACCGGGTTCGGGTACGCTCAGATCACGTTGACGTTGGGCCTCGCGACCGCGAAAGGCTCAGGCGCACAAACAGCGGACTACACGCACAGTGAGCAGCACAGCGGTCAGCACACCAACGCGGTGTCGGCGATGAGCGACACCCGGCCCGACGATCCCGCGTTGCGGCCGCTGGCCGGCGGCAGGCTGCTGGCCGAGATCACCAACCGGATCGTCGCGTTCATGCGCGAGCACTACGGGCGCGGGCCGATCAAGGCCAAGACCTACGTGCTCGACAACCTGATCGTCTGCGTGCTCTCAGATGGGTTCACGGCGATCGAGCGCACGATGATGGAAGGGGGCGAACCCGACCGCGTGCTCGAGATGCGTCGCGACTTTCAGCGGATGATGAAAGAGCGCTACACCGAAATGATCGAACAGCTCACCGATCGCAGAGTGCTCGCGTTCCTCAGCCAGGCGCACGTCGAACCCGACCTCACGATCGAGATCTTCCTGATGGACGGGCCGCTAGCCGGATTCGGCGCACTTGAGCTCGTCGACCCACCACCGACCAGCCCCGACAGCGGCGACAACTAACCGCACGCTCGTGCGCGCGGTACGGCCTTGAAGTCTGCAGCTTTCCCAGCGAGGCGGGGAGGAGCCGCGCACAAGCTACTGGTCGCAACCTGGGTGCAGCATTGCTCGTTAAACAGCCTCGGCGGGCTCAAGGACGAAAACCTCGACCGCCAAATCGGGATCGATGTGGTTCTGACTCATGAACGCGATGACCTTGCGGTCGAGCTCTCGTTCGACGATTTCTACAAGGTCGTCGCGCATAACGAGCTGGTAGTCGTGCCGGAGTCGGATCACCCGATCCGCGCGGCCGAACTCGACTAGGTTGCGCTCGCCGTCCGTGAGCGTGTCGGCGAGCAGGACGGTCACCATGTTCTCGTTGATCGTGGTCTTCGCCTTAGTTGGGCCCCGACCGGTGTACGCGTGCATCACCTGAACCACAGAGGTGGCGATCTTCGCCGACGGGGTTTGGTTCTCTCGCTGCTCGTCCATGGGACACCTTTTCAGCGCATCCTCGGGCGTGTGTTTGGCACCACGAGAGGGAGAGGAAGCGTTGGAGCCCCGCAGGCAGCGTTAATCAGCAGCCTACTCCCGCTGGACCCGAAATCAGCATCCGCGGTCGTTTTGTCGCCAAATTGCGCAGTCGCAGCCGGCGAAGCGGGTCGAGCTGTGATAGGCCCGATCCTTCACCCAGTGGTACTGGCGAGCTGAACGCTTAGGGCAGCCGCGCGGGACCCAAGAAAGGAGGCGCGCCCATGCGAGTTAGCGCGCCACTCAGCTTCGACCACAGCCAAGCGCAGGTCGAGGCGATGATGAAGCAGGGCATCGCCTTCTCGCACGTCGAGGACGCGATTGACACCGCCCAGCTAACAACGGAGCACAAGGCCGCCCTGTGGCTCCTTGCCTGGTCGCTGCGTTCCCGCGCGCAACAGCGCCAGGATGCGCGATTCCTGGTGGCCGCTGTCGCCGCCCCGGGATGGCGGGGCCAGTGACTGCGCAGACGGACGACAGCCCGAAGCCTCGCCCACGGTTGAGTGTCGTACGAAGCGAGCTGCGCTTACGGGAGTCCGGTTCGGGGCCGCGAACCCAGGCGTCGCCTGCTCTCGCGCCCAATCGAAGACGACGAGCGTGGCATCGTGATCGCCCAGCCGCCGCACAGCGTGGCCGGACGCCTAGGACGGCTCGGGCCCCGCTGACCAGCTAGTCGACAAAAAACGTCCGCCATGGAGCCAGCCCCACAACGCCGCCAGCTCTCCCAGGACATTTCAGGTTCCCCGACAATCGGACGGTCACCCAAGGACGAGCGCATCCCGCTTGAAAAGACCTAGGGCATAAGAGCGCTTGCCACCGGGGCGGTCACTGTCATCCGGCGCCCCGCTCTTGAGACCGTGGCGCCCGCGTCTGGGTGGTCCGAGGGCCATGCGCTTCGCCCCAAGCGCGTGGCCGACGAGCCTCCTTCGTGTGATCGCGCGATCTGCTCGTGGAGGGGCCCCAATCCCCACGAGGCGATCGTCCGGAGCGGCTGCCCCTTGCCGTCTGGCTGCGGGTGCAGCGCGACCTCGGAGTTCAGAATGCGAGCGACGGCTGCACGCGGCAGGTGGACGCTCCGGGAGTCGGCGTCCCGTCTCGCCGGCTGCTTCGCAAACATCTGGGTTCAGGCCGGCTGGGAGCGTCGTCTCAGGGCGCAAGCCCATCACCGACTCGCAAAAACGACTGCCCAGATCGGCGCGCGGCGGGCACCGCACTTGACTCCTAAGGGGAGTTGCGTTGCTTTTGCAACGCCCCCGCCAGCCGCCGACAGGCCGCTACAGACGCGCCGTCCGTCTTCTTGTCCTGGACCCCAACCCTGCCCACAACCACGCGGCCGCACTCAGCGTCCAGATCTCGACTCTACTCCTATGAGGCCCCCGCGCGACGAAGAAATCTTCCGGATTACGATCAGCGCGCCGGACGGTCTGATGTGGGCCTCTCACGCCCTCGGGGCCAGCGGCTGCTGGGTACGCCGCGGCGAGGGCACGTAGTGGCGCTGTGCCGGGGCGACAGGATCGAGCTGGCTTTCTGCATCGCCGCTAGCTCCGGGCCTCCGTGCGGGCCGTGGCGCTGCGGCTACGGTTCCGACGTCGGAAAACCGGGCTCCGCCTGCCGGAGTCGGACGCACGCAAGTTCACGGGCTGGAGGATGGTTCGGATCACCCACACAACGACCGCGACGCCGATCAAAAGGCCGGCCAGCAGCACAAGCAGCACAGCCAGCCCAACGCATGCGGCGAGCATAAATAGGAGGCCCCCGACCGCCGCCGTAACCTGAAACCCAACGGGCAGTCGGCTGTCCAACAATCCAAGCGGCAGGCGGTCCGGTTCACCGGCATGAGGTGGGGTACCCGAGTCATGCTTCTTAGCCACGTGGTGCCTCGCTCTCGTTGCGTCCGGTATCAACGTAAACCGGCTCGCGTCACTTTGCTAGCGGCGACCCCGTTCCCGGCGCGTGTGCGACCAGCTGGCGTTCGATCTGAGCGAGCCTGACGGCGTGCTCGAGGCGGACGGGCGGCGTTGACCGCAACTATCGACTGACGCCGGCTGAATGCCGGACTCGGGGGCGGTGGCCGTTGGCCTGTGCCCTGCCGGATCCAGCGGGCTCGGCCGAGGGGGGAGTCGGAGAGCCTGCTCGTGCTGCGTGGAAGGGCCGGTGGTTGGCGAATCGGAGTGTCTCACCGGCCCATGTATCGGGACGATCGATCTGTTCTTTGCCCAGCGTGCCGATCCCGTCCTGCAATAAACGTGCCGCGCGCGTTGACCGGTCGTTAGGCTGTTCGGGTTGCTCGACCAGGGCGGCGTTCGGGCGTTGCCCGTGGATGTGAGGTAGGTGATGGTGATGCGGCCCGTCAGTCGGCGTAGGTTTCTGCAGCTAGCGGGGGGTGGTGTCGCGGGGACGATGCTGTCGGACAGCATCGCTCGCGCGCTGGCCATCCCGGCGCACCGTGCGACGCGTTCGTTGCGGGATGTCGAGCACATCGTGGTGCTGACGCAGGAGAACCGGTCGTTTGATCAGTACTTCGGCGTGATGCGTGGCGTCCGCGGGTTCGGCGATCCGCATCCGGTGACGCTGCCGAGCGGCAGGCCGGTCTGGTTCCAGGCCGACGGCGCCACCGTGGTGCCGCCGTTCCGCCCCGCGCTTTGTGAAGGTCCAGCGGGTGTCATTTCGCCTTGTGCAACTGTGGATGACAGCCTGGCGCTGGCGTTCATCGAGGATCTCGACCACAACTGGACCCCAACGCATCAGATGTTCAACGGCGGCGATTGGGACCAGTGGCTGCCGACCAAGACGACGACGTGCATGGCGCACATGCAGCGCTCGGACCTGCCGTTTCACTACGCGCTGGCCGACGCGTTCACCGTGTGCGATGGCTACTACTGCTCGGTGCTCGGTCCGACCGACCCCAACCGCTACTACATGTGGACCGGCTGGGACGGGAACGATGGGCAAGGCGGCGGGCCGGTCATCGCCAACGACGAGCTCGGGTACAGCTGGCGGACGTATCCCGAGCGGCTGCAGGCGGCGGGGATCAACTGGAAGATCTACCAGGACATCGGCAACGGCCTCGACGCCGCCCATTCCTGGGGCTGGACCCCGGAGGATCACTACATCGGCAACTTTGGCGACAACTCGCTGCTGTATTTCCTCAACTACCAGAACGCGGCCCCGGGCAGCCCGCTGTATCAGCGGGCTCGGACCGGAACCAACGTCAAAACGATCGTCCCAAACGACGACAGGATCAAGGGCCTGTTCAAGATCCTCGCCGACGACGTGGAGCACGACCGGCTGCCGAGCGTGTCGTGGATCGCGGCTCCCGAGGCGTACACCGAGCATCCGATATGGCCCCCCGGCTACGGCGCCTTGTACACGGCCGGAGTGCTCGATGCGCTGACGAGCAACCCCGAGGTGTGGTCAAAGACGGTCCTGCTGATCAACTGGGATGAGAACGACGGCTACTTCGACCACCTCATCGGGCCGTACCCCAATGTCGGCGGGCTCGCCGGCCAGTCGACGGTGCCGCTGGACAACGAGCTGTTCGAGGGCACGGCAGGGACACCGCGCGGGACAAACGGAGTGGCCGGACCTTACGGCCTCGGGGTGCGCGTGCCGCTGCTCGCCGTCTCGCCGTGGAGCAAGGGCGGATGGGTCTGTTCGGAGGTGTTCGACCACACCTCGGTGATCCGCTTCATCGAGGCGCGCTTCGGCGTGGACGAGCCGAACATCACGCCGTGGCGCCGCGCCGTCTGCGGCGATCTGACTGCGGCGTTTGATTTCGAGAGCGCGTCCGATCACTTCCCAAAGCTGCCCGACGTCACCCGCTACGCGCCGAACACGAGCAATCAGAATCCGACGCAGGTGCGCCCGGTGCCGCCGGCGGTCGGATCGGTCCCCACACAGGAACACGGGGTGCGCCCATCGCGACGGCTCGGTTACCGCTTCGACGTCGCTTTCGACGCCGACCCAGACAGGCTGCACCTCGCCGTCGAGAACCACGGCCGGCTCGGCGTTCACCTCCAGGCACGATCGCTAACCGTCGCCGGCGCGCCCTACAGCTACACGATCGGCGCCGGCGACACGTTGCACACAGCCGTGCCGAACCCAGGCACATACGACCTCAGCCTCCACGGCCCAAACGGCTTCTTCCGCCACTTCGCCGGCTCTGCTGACACCGTCGTGCGGGTCGACGTACAAACCGATGACAGGGGCAGCAGGCTCACGCTCCGCATCACCGCCGGTAGCGGCCACCAACGCGGTCCGGTCGTCGTCACGATCGCCGACGCGTACGGTCCCGACCGGCAAGTCAAGTTGCGCGGCACAACAGAGATCACGGTCGACACCCGCCACTCCGGCGGCTGGTACGACATCGCGCTGAGCACACCGAGCGACGCCAGCTTCGGCTATCAGCTCGCGGGTCGACTGGAGTCCGGCGCCAGGCTGACCAGCGACCCCCAGCTCGGCCGCCAGAAACGCAACTGACGAGCGGAACCGATCGCGCAGGCCGCTATCTCGGGCTCCGTCGGCGGCCTGCCATCATGTAGTTCGGCCCATCTGTATTGCGGAGACAACGCCGGCGCGGGTCCAGACTCGGTAGGGGCGCGGCGTGAATCCCGCTGTCTTCAGATAGCCGTTGCGGCTCGCGAACAGCTGCCGGATCGTCCAGGACGTGGGTAGGTCCTCGGTCCGGGGCTTGAAGACCGGTGGCTCGCCATGGGTGCTGACGTAGCGCCGCAAAGGCATCAATCGCTCCGTGTTTGTCTGCAGAGAGGTCGAATCTCTCGACTGCTGGGGGCGCAGTCCACGGTGCCCGTCGACGGCTCAGCCGAACGCCCGGCGCCACAGCGGCGATCGCGGGACCGGCTTTGGGTCGGGGCAGATTCCGGGGTACCGGGCGGACGCGAAAATCTTCACACGCGGTTCACAACCTGGCAGTGTTGGCGCTGATCGGGCTGGAAAGACCGCGGTTCGCCGCGCGCTCCCGGGTCAGGTCTGGGCTCCGGCTGTGCGTGGCTTCCGCTGGATGCTTCAGCCGAACACTCATGCGGAGGAGATCTCATGCGAAAGGTCTTTGGAATAAGGCGGGCGCTAGTGGCCGTGGTAGCCGCCACGTGCGCGCTGGGAGGGGCCGTGGCGGTCGCGGTCGCTCACGGCGGCGCTCACAAGCCGCATACCGCGGGTGGGTCGACGCGCACGCCGATCAAGCACCTGGTGATCATCTTTCAGGAGAACGTCTCGTTTGACCATTACTTCGGGACGTATCCGTTCGCCGCGAATTCTTCGGGGCAGCGATTCTTCGGGGACCATCACGTCCGCGTAAACGGGCTCTATGACACCCCGGGTCTGAACGGGCACGGGACCCTGCTCACGAACAATCCGAACACGGACGCAAGCGGCAACCAGGCCAACCCGCGGCGCCTCGACCCGGCAAACATCAATGACGTGTTGGTCTGCGATCAGGACCACGGCTACGCCGACGAGCAGAAGGCATTTGACGGCGGCAAGATGGACAAGTTCGTCACGAGCGTTGGCACCGGGTCGGGCACGAGTCCCACCGGCCAGGCGTGCGAGGCCACCGACGTCATGAACTACTACGACGGCAACACCGTGACCGGCATGTGGAACTACGCCAAGAACTTCGCGATGAGCGACAACCTCTTCGGCAGCACCTTCGGCCCCTCCACGCCAGGCGCGATCAATCTTGCCTCCGGCAACACCGGCAACGTAGGAATTCAAATCAACGGCGCCAACACTGACGGGGATACGGTTCCCGACGGACAGGGCGGCTACTCGCTGATCGACGACGCCCAGCCCTATTACGACGATTGCTCGACCCGCGACGCGGTCTCGCTGACGGGGACGAACATCGGCGATGAACTCAACGCTAAGGGGCTCAGCTGGGGCTTCTTCCAGGGCGGGTTCCGGCCGACGACCAGCTTCGCCCAAGCGACCGGTGGCACCCAGCCAACGAGCACGTTCATCCCGAACCAGTTCAAGGGCAAGTTCGCTCAGCCGCCCGCCTCTGATCAAGGCCTATGCAACGCGGTGCACCCCGTCGGAGCGGCGATCGGCGGGACCGGCGGCACGGTCCCGGGCCCCACGAACTACGGCAACAAGGACGACTACATCCCGCACCACGAGCCGTTCGAGTACTACGCGTCAACGGCCAACCCGCATCACCTGCCCCCAGCGTCGCTGGCGGCGATCGGCACCGACACGCAGACCATCACGGGCGGGGTCCCGCAGTTCAACACGGCCAACCACCAGTACGACATCAGCGATTTCAACTCACTGCTGGGCGCGATCAGCCATGGCTACATTTCGCCCGACCATCTCCCGGCGGTCAGCTTCCTCAAGGCCCCCGGCTATCAAGACGGGCATGCCGGCTACTCCGACCCGTATGACGAGCAGCAGTTCGTTACCACCGAGATCAACGCGCTCGAGCAGACTCCGGACTGGTCGAGCACCGCGGTGATCATCACGTACGACGACTCCGACGGGTTCTACGACCATGCGTTCAGCGGCGTCCACAACCCGTCGAACACCAGCAGCGTCGCCAACCCGCCCGGGCCGCAGGACTTCCTCACCGGCACCGGGCTATGCGGGACGGGCACGCCGCTGGCGGGCCAGAACGGGCGCTGCGGGTATGGACCCCGGCTGCCCTTCCTGCTCGTCTCCCCATGGGCGAAGGAGGGGAAGGTCGATCACACGCTGACCGATACCAGCTCGATCGACAAGTTCATCGAGGACAACTGGGGCCTACCCAGGATCCCCGGCTCATTTGACTCGATCGCCGGATCGCTCAACTCGATGTTCAACTTCCGCGGCAAGGGACATAACCGAAAGCTGTTCCTCGACCCGACCACTGGGCAGCCGACCACCAGCGTCGGCGACGGGTCGCACTCTCACAGATAGAAAGTCACACGCCACGCAGTAACTGCGAGCGCCGCGCCAACACCGCGCGGCGCTCGCTTCATCTGAGCTTCGCAACCAGAGCTTGCTGGCTCACGATCCGAGACGTAGAAGCGCATGCCCCTCACTGTGGCGCGACCGCGAGACCACCTGCGTTCATGGCGTCACGGCACCTCCACCAGCCCGACGCAAGTCACGCCGGTCGCGAGGGCGGAGCAAGTCTGGGGCCCGTGGTCTTTAGGGAGCGAGACTCGCGCGATTTGCTGGGTCAAAGACGTGGCTTGATGTGCACGCGGGTCCGCATGCGACCCCGCCGCTCGCGTCCCGTTTGGGCCGACTCCAGCAACGGCGGGGCGGGGAGCCGACGAGCACGAGCTTGATCGCGGTCCTGCGAACCGGGGCTAATTCGGTTGCGCGTCTGCCCGGGTCCGATCGGATGAATGATCGTCGGCGTTCTGCTCATGACGCTCCCGAGCGCACTCACTTGGTCCGTGGCGAGCGGCGGGCGGTCGGCGCGCGGGCTTTCTACCCGGGCTGCGAGGCGTCGGTGAACTCGCGGAACAGGCCGGTGACGACGAATGCGGTCTGCTCGGCGATGTCGACGGTGTTGTCCGCGATGCGCTCGATCGCGCGGGCGACGAGGATCATGAACATCGCCCACTCGCGTAGTTCGAGGTCGTCGCCGATCTCGACCGCGCGATTAAAGATCGCTCGGTTGAGCCGGTTGATCTCGGCGTCCTGGCGCACGAGGTCCTGGGCCAGTTCGGTGTTGCGTCCGGCGAACGCCTGCTTGGCCTGGGAGACCTGGCTGCGGGCCAGACGACCCATCCGCTCGATCGCGTCGAGGATGTCCTTGTCCTTGGGCGCCTCGTAGCCGGACAGGGGAACGAGCTTGGCGATGTTGACGCACTGGTCGCCCATCCGCTCGACGCAGCGGATCACGTGCAGAAGTGCCGCGAGGATTCGCAGATCGCCGGCCACCGGCGCCTGACGGGCCAGCAGCGACAGGATCCCCTGGTGGACTTCGAGGTAGCGACCATCGATCCGATCGTCGTCGGCGACGACCATCCCGGCGAGCTCGACGTCCTGGTAGGAGAGCGACTCCAACGATCGGTCAAGCTGCTCGATGACCAGGTCGAGCGCGTCGAGCGTCTGGGCCTCGAGCCCGCGCAGGTCCTCCTGGAACTTATGGCGCGTTTCCGGCACGCGGCAACGCTATCCGACGTTCCGACCAAGTTTTCACAACGCGTTCACAAAGCTTAAACATCTCGCCTGCGGTCCCGGCTTATCGTGCGCCGACATTGGTCGGATCACCGGCTCGGAGCGGGTGATCTCGGCGGGACCACGATGGGGCAGCTGCCCAGCACCGGGAGCTCTGGATGGCTTCGATCGCAAACCTGATACGGGGCACCGACCGCGAGTACTTCGACCTGTTCGAGCGGGCCGGAGGGAACCTTGCGCGCGCCGGCGGGCTGCTCGATGAGATGCTGGCCGGGTTTCCCGACACTCACGGGCTGGCGCAAGACATCCTGGCGTGCGAGCTCGAGGGTGATCAGATCACTCACGAGTTGATCGGACGGTTGAACCGGACCTTTGTCACGCCGATCGACCGGGAGGACATTCTCGATCTCGCCTCGTCGCTCGATGACATCGTCGACTACACCGAGGAGGTCGCGGACTATCTCGGCCTGTACAAGATCGAGGCGCCGATGGCGCAAGCGCAGAGCCTGGCCCATGTGCTCGGGCAGGCAACCCGGGAGATCGCGCTGGCGATCCCATTGCTCCGCGGCTTCAGGGACCTCAGCGAGCATACGCTGGAGGTGCACCGTCTGGAGAAGGCGGGGGATCGGATCGTGCGGGGAGCGATCGCGTCGCTGTTTGAGGCGGGGATCGATCCGATCGTCGTGATCCGCTGGAAGGACATCTTCGAACGCCTGGAGCACGCGATCGACGCTACCGAGCGCGCGGCGGACGTCCTCGACGGGATCGTGATCAAGAACGCCTAGGACATGAGTGGGGACATCATCCTCGTCATCGTCATCGCTACGGCGCTGGCGTTTGACTTCACCAACGGCTTTCACGACACCGCCAACGTCGTCGCAACGGCGATCTCCACGCGCGCGATCGCACCAAAACCGGCCGTCGCCATGGCGGCCTTGCTGAACTTCGTCGGGGCGTTCCTTTCGCTGAAGGTCGCCGCTACGGTCGGCAAGGGGTTCGTCGACACCAACGCGATCACGACCACGGTCGTGTTCGCCGGGTTGGTCGGCGCGATCGCGTGGAACGTGATCACCTGGTATTTCGGGCTGCCCTCCAGTTCTTCGCATGCTCTGATCGGCGGTCTTGTCGGGGCGGTGATCGCCGCGGCCGGGTTCGCCGCTGTCAACGGCGAAGGCCTTTTGAGCAACCTGATCGTCCCGGCGATCATCGCGCCGCCGATCGCTTTCCTGGTCGCCGGCGTTTCGATTCTGCTCGTGTACCGGATCGTCGGGAAGTTGCATCCTGGTCCGGTTGGCCACGGCTTTCGCCTCGGCCAGCTTGCCTCCAGCGGATTGCTCGCGCTCTCGCACGGCACGAACGATGCCCAGAAGACGATGGGCGTGATCGCGCTCGCGCTCGTCGCGCACGGCGACATCTCGTCGAAGGCCTTCTACGTCCCAGACTGGGTGGTGGTCGCCTCCGCCACCGCGATCGCGCTCGGCACGTTCGTCGGCGGCTGGCGGATCATCAAGACCCTCGGCACCCGGATCATCGAGATGGACGTCGCGCAGGGCTTCGCCGCGCAGGCCGCCGGTGCCACCGTCATCCTCGCCGCGTCCAGCGCCGGCTACCCGCTGTCAACCACGCACGTGATCTCCGGCTCGATCATGGGCTCCGGAGCCGCCAAACGATTGTCCGCGGTCCGCTGGGGGGTTGCCGGCAACATCGTCGGCGCCTGGACGCTCACGCTACCCGCCGCCGCACTCATGGGCGGCGTCGTCTACGCCATAGCCACGCTGTTTGGCAATGGCGCGATCGGACCGCTCATCATCAGCTTGGTCTTGCTGGCGACGCTCGCAGCGGTCTTCATCCGTCGCCTCCAACAAGCCACCCCGGCACCCGTCACGCCGTGATCGTCGCAGCGATCAATACCCACGCCCTGATCAAGATGGTCTACTCCTCCGTGCTGGCGGGAGTCGGCGTCGCCGTCGTCTTCTCGGTCGCAATCGTGGGCGCGGCCCGTTCGAGCGACTTGCGCCGCGAGCACCGCACCGCAGCTGCCGCGGCGTACACCGCCCTCGCCGCCGGCGGCCTGCTCCTCGCCGTCGGCATGGTGATCTACGGCCTCATCCTCGTCGCGCACAAGAGTTAGCGCCGTCCCAAACGGCCCCACCCAAGCCTGCAGCCGACGATCGCTCCGGTGGACCACTCGCCACTAGCGACCGACCGGCGGGCAGGGGCTCAGAGGAGCTCCCCGCGTTCGGCAATCGGGCGAGACAACCGAGCGGCCGGAGAGTTCCTTAGCCACGACGAAGCGCGACTCTGCGCCAACAGTGCCGCTCGGGACGACCGCAGGAGCGGGCGTGTCGTGGCCGCTGGCTCCCCCAATATGCGATTGCAGAAGTAACGCGTCAACAGAAGAGCAGGTCTCCCGTCGCGCCAGCTGTCCGCACCTGAGATTCGCCACAAGCGCGACGCTGCGCCCGAAGGGACCGCCCGCCGGTCTGCCTAGGTATGCGCTTCGCAGGTGGGGGGCAGAGACAGGCCGAGCCGGCCTGTGCCTCGCGCCAGTAGTGATCGGCCGGCATCCAGGAGCTCGGTGCCCGTTTCACGAACCGTCAGCCACGTCGTCCCACGAGACGACCGGCATCGTGACTTCTGCACTCGGCGGCCGCCCAGGTCAAGCAGCAGTCCCGGCGTCACCACTGCTACGGCGACGAAGGAAAAGTGGGCTCGATGCCGTGCTGGTACCGGAATCATTTGGGCACGCGTTCGACGAGGGAGCTTCGCTGTTGCTTACTTGTCCCGTCGGCTGGTTGTCAAGGCTTCTGCGGGATGGTGGTTGTGTGCGTGAGGGGTTGCCCGTTGGCATGGATGCCGGTGGAACGCCGGCGGGAAGGGGGTGCGTGCGCGCGTTGTGGGGCTGGTGTGTGTCCGCGGACGCCCGGGCTTACTTCGGCACTCGGCCCGGGTTGGCTCCGGGTCGGCGACATGATGTGTGATGGGGTGTTCCGGCAGATGGTGATGCGGCCGCTCAGTCTTTCTGGGCCGTCCCCGCCTGGGCGGGTCGGCAGCAGTCTCGCCGGGAGCTGGCCGCGGTTCATCGGTTGATCTCGGGCTTGCCGCGTGACAGGGGATCAGGCGACGACGGGCGCGAGCGCGTGGTCGCCGAGGTCTTTGAGGATGTGGTAGCTGCGTTTGAGTAGCTTGCGCGCGAGCGCGAGGCAGGCGCGGTTCCCGCCGATCCGGGCGGCGAGCTGCTGGTAGTAGGGGCGGTCGGGGCTGGCCGGGAAGCGCGCGCGTTGCGCTGCCTCATATAGCGCCCAGCGCAGCGCCGGCGGTCCTTGGCGCGAGAGGTGCCCGGGGGCGCGGTGATCGTCGGATTGGTAGACGGTGATGTCCAGGCCCGCGTAGCGGACGACGTCGCGGGAGTTCTGAAAGCGGCGGACGTCGCCGAGCTCGGCGAGGATCGTGACCGCGGTCAACGCGCCGACTCCGTAGATCTGCTCGATCAGCGCGCGGCAGCCTGGCTGCTTGCGGGCGAGCGCGTGCAGCTCAGAATCGAACGGGACGAGCCGGATGTCGAGCGCGTCGACGATCCCAAGCGCGATGTCGAGCTGCTCACGCGCGGCGGCCGGGAGTCGCAAGCCAGCGATCCACTGGCGACTGTCGAGCG
>DASSGR010000158.1:0-34414 GCA_035693425.1 Solirubrobacteraceae bacterium | reverse complement strand
CGGCGGCGAAGCGCTCCAGCATCCGGAGCCCGCGCGAGCGGACCCCCGCGCGCCGCGTGGCGCCGCCGCTCGAGCATCGCATCCTGATGACCGCCGCGCTGTGTCTGCTGGCGTTCGGAGCGGTGATGGTCTACAGCGCGTCGTCGCCGCTGGGGGTGATCGGCGGCCGCGGCTACGGGACCGGTGAGTTCGTGCGCTATCTGGTCTTCGGAGCGCTTGGGCTGGCCGGGATGCACGTGCTGGCGCGGCGCGGCATGGAGCTGTTCAACGAGCGCATGGTGAGAACGCTGCTGATCGTCTCCTTCTGCCTGCTGGTACTGGTGATGGTTCCCGGATTCGGCGTGCAGGTCAACGGCGCCCGGCGATGGTTCGCGGCCGGGCCGATCCAGTTTCAGCCGTCGGAGGTGATGAAGCTCGCGCTCGTGCTGTACGTCGCGCGCTACCTGGCCGACCATCCAAAGCGAATGCGCGGCTTTCGCCAGGCGATCGCGCCGGTCGCGGTCGTCGTCGGACCGGCCTGCCTGCTGATCGTGGTTGAGCCGGATCTCGGCACGGCACTGGTGATCTCGTTCGCGGTCGCCGCGCTCCTGGTCGCCGCCGGGATGCCTGGTCGCTATCTCGCGCTGCTGGCGGCGATCGGCGTCGGGGTCGTGATCGTGCTGGCGCTGGCACAGCCCTACGAGCGGGTTCGCCTCGAGACATTCCTGCATCCGTGGGCCGAGGCGACGAAGGCCGGCCCCGGCTACCAGGCCGTTCAGGGGCAGATCGCGCTCGGCTCGGGCGGGCTGGTCGGCGTCGGGCTGGGCCGCTCGGTCCAGAAGATCTTCTACCTGCCCGAGGCCCAGACCGACTTCATCCTCGCGGTGATCGGCGAGGAGCTTGGCGTGCTGGGGATCCTCGGCGTGGTGTTCCTCTACGGGATGATCGCCTACGCGGGCCTGCGCACCGCGCGGCGGGCGGCAGGGCGGTATGCGAAGCTCCTGGCCACGGGACTGACCTCGTTGATCCTTTGCCAGGGCCTGCTCAACATCTTCGTCGTACTGGGGCTGGCGCCCCTGACGGGCGTCCCGTTGCCGTTCATCTCCTACGCCCCGACGAACCTGTGCATCATGCTCGCCTCGGTCGGTCTGCTGCTCAACATCGCGCAGCCAGGGGCGCGACGGCTTCGCGCGGTTGGTGACGGCGCCGAGGATCGTGATCGGCGCCGGCGGGACCGCCGGCCACGTCGTTCCAGCGCTGGCAGTCGCGGACGCACTGCGCGCTGACGGGGCGCAGGTCGCGTTCATCGGCGGCGAGCGGGCCGAGCTCGAGCTGGTCCCGGAAGCGGGCTACGAGCTTCGGACGCTGCGCGTGCAGCCGCTGTATCGAAAGCAGCCGTTGCGCGCAGCCCGCGCGGCTGCGGTGGACGCCGCCGCGCTGCTCGAGGCGCGGCGTCTGCTGGCCGAGCTGCGCCCGGCGGCCGTGATGGGCGCGGGCGGCTACGTCGCCGGTCCGGTGGGGCTCGCCGCCGTGCTCCGGCGCGTGCCGCTGGTGCTGTGCGAGGCCGACAGCCATCTCGGCCTGACCAACCGGCTGCTCGCACCGGTCGCCAAGCGAGTGTGCCTGGCGTTCCCGATTGAGGGTCGCGACGGGGATCGGTATCGCGTCACCGGCCGTCCGATCCCGCCACCTGCCACCGATCGGAAGGTGGCGCGGGAGCGATTCGGGATCGGAGCGGGGGAGACGTGCGTGCTGGTGTTCGGCGGCTCCCAGGGGGCTCGCTCGATCAACCACGCGGCGGTTGAGGCGTTCGCCGGCGCTCGCTTCCATGTCCTTCACGCCGCCGGCGAGCGCGACCTGCCCGACCTCCAGGCTCCCGGGCCGCATTACGACCTTCGCGGTTACATCTCGAGCTTCGGTGAGGCGTTGCTGGCGAGCGACCTCGTGATCGCGCGGTCCGGGGGATCGATCTTCGAGATCGCCGCGGCGGGGCGGCCCGCCGTGCTGATCCCGTATCCGTACGCCACCGCCGACCACCAGACGGCCAACGCGAGATACATGGAGGAGGGGGGCGCCGCGATCGTGATCCCGGATGACGAGCTGACGCCGGCGCGGCTGGCTACGGAGGTCGGACGGTTGCTCGCCGACCGGGGGCGGCTGGCGGCGATGGCGAGGGCGTCGGCGGCGCTGGCCAAGCCCGATGCCGCGCGCGAGGTCGCGCGGGAGGTGCGGGCTGCGGCGCGGGGGTAGCTTGCGGCCCGGGCCGCGGGGTTCCCTGGCCCGAACGTCAAAGACACCATTGAAGGAGAGGGTGGGGGCGGGGCTCGGGATCTGGAGAGGGGGCATTTCGCGACAACCGGCACGGCTCGACCGAAGCGTGTCGTGTTAACCACCGCATACGGTGGTCAGCACGGATCACCTGGCGAATCCCGGCGCGATTGTCGCGTAATGCCCCCTCCGGCCCGCTCCTCAATGAGCCGTTGACGTTCGGCGTCCGGGCAGCTCACGACCATCGAGCACGCAGAACCCCGGCGGTCGCCTGAGCCGCCGGGGCTGTGCGTGTCAGCCGTCAGCCGAGGCGGCTAGTACTTGTTAGCCGGCATGCCCGGGCCCAGCTTGGCCTGGGCGTGCGAGGCCAGCTCGATGGCGCGCGCCGGCCAGAACGTGCCGGACGGGGTGCCGCCGTTGCAGCTGCCGCTGCTGTTGCCCGGGGGTCCGGTCCACAGGAACGCGTCGACGCGGGCGAATCCCGTCGTGGTCGTCGGCGGGGGCCCCATCGCGCGACCTGGCGGGTTGCAGAGAACCTCGTTGCCGTTCTTGACCCGGTTGTGGGGGCGAAGTGGCCCGTTGCCGTTCTGAGCGGTGTTGACGATGAAGTGCGCCCCACCGGTCTTGGCGGAGACCTTCTGCGCCCAGCGGATCTCGTCGATCGTCCAGTTGATGTGCGTGTCGTTGGTAAAGAACCCCTGGATCTGCTGCACGCCGGAGGCGTTGAGCACCTTGGCCGTGTAGCCCGGAGGATTGCCGTCGGAGTAGCCGCCCTCCAAATAGACGACGGTGTGCGGGAGGCTCTGGAGCTTCAGGGCCTCGTACTTGAGGTCGGCCTCCCACATGCTCAGCGAGCCCATTTGCTGCATGCATCTCGACGATCCGACGCCATCGATCTCAAGCAGGAACACGGCAGGCCGACGATCGACGGCAGCAGCCATCTCGTCGACCCGCCGGCGGAATTCCGGCCCGGCAGCCGCGATCTGCCCTCTGGTGGCGCAGCCCCCGAGCACGGGGTGCAGGAAGTAGGTCGTGAACACCGGAATCGATCCCGGGTCGGCGGTCAGGTTGCCGCAGAGGATCTTCTCCGTCTGACCAAAGATCGCCCCGGGGCCACCTCCTCCGGAGAAGACGCTGATTCGCTGGGACTCCGGCTGGCTTGCGATCTTCGACAGCATCGACACCTTGCGGGCAAGGCCCGGGTCGTGGGCCAGCTTGCTCGCCAGCGATCCGCGCGTGAGGCTGTCCTGGAACTTCACCCAGGAGTAGTCGTCCTTGTAGTTCAACGGATTGAGCCCAAGCAGGGCCTCGATCGCCTTGGCGGCCGCGCCGTGCCGCGCACCGTCGACGAAGAAGTTGGCGCCGTGAAGGGGGTCGGGCCCTGGTGCGGCCGGAAGCATCAGCGGGTTGGACGGGTCGCGCTTGGCGGGATACGGATCCGGACATTGCTGCGCGAACGCCGAGTGCGCCTTGGCCGTTGTCCTGCCGGCCGCGCTGCTGGAGCCAGTGGCAGCGCCGACGATGAGTGCCGCCGTCAGGGACGCCAGGGCTGCGGACGCCAACGCCAGACGCCACCTGCGAGCGAGACTGCTTGAGTATGTATTGCCGAAAAGCACGCGCCACTGATAGCCAGATTCCGGTGCTCCTAATCCGATAGAGCACCTCGGGCGGAAAGTAAGCTTCGATGTGTCCACATTTGTTCACCCTTTGGCGCGGAAAGCTGTAGCGAGTCTGCTGCGCTTGGACGGATAGGCCAGGCGACGCGGCCAGGGCGCGCGAGGATCCCGTCGGATAGCCTCGCGCCACACATCAGACGTGGGAAGAGAGGTTTGCGGATGCTGTTCGGCCAGGAGCACGTCAAGCGGTACTTGGAGACCGACGGAGCTGAGGGTCACGAGTGGCGGGGCACGACCGTGCTGATCCTCACCACCACGGGCCGGCGGAGCGGGGAGCCGCGCAGCACCCCGCTGATCTACCAGCCCCACGGCGACGACTACGTGGTGGTGGCTTCCAAGGGAGGCGCGCCCGAGCATCCGGCCTGGTACCTGAATATCGAGGCCGACCCGCAGATCACCGTGCAGGTCCTCGCAGACCGCTTCAAGGCACGGGCCCGGACGGCGTCGGCGGACGAGAAGCCCGAGCTGTGGCGGCTCATGACCGGCGCCTGGCCCGCGTACGACGATTATCAGCACAACACCTCGCGCGACATTCCGGTGGTCGTGCTAGAGCGCGAGCAGTGAACGCAGCGTCCGGTCGCCAAGGCGACTGGTCGGACCGCCGGCTGCATTTCGTCGGGATCGGCGGCGCCGGGATGAGCGGGCTCGCGCTCGTCGCGCACGAGCTCGGGGCTCAGGTGACCGGTTCCGACCGCGCTGAGTCAAGCTACACCGAGCGGCTTCGCGTACACGGGATCGAGCCTGCGATCGGACATGCCGCGTCCAACGTCCCGGTCGGCGCCGAGGTCGTGTACTCCACGGCGGTGCCTTCCGACAACCCCGAGCGGCAAGCCGCGCAGGGCCGGGAGCTGCACCGGGCCGACCTGCTGGCCCAGATCGCGTCGCTGCGCCGGTGCGTGGCTGTGACCGGCACGCACGGCAAGACCACGACGGCGGCGATGATCGTGCACGCGCTGCGCGGGGCGGGCCTCGATCCCGCATATGTGATCGGTGGGGAGCTGCGCGACACGGGCTCCAACGCGGGCTGGGGACCGGGCGAGTGGATCGTGGTGGAGGCCGACGAGTCCGATCGCTCGCTGCTCAAGATCGATCCCGACGTCGCGGTCCTGACCAACGCCGAGCTTGACCACCACTCGACCTACGCGTCAAGGCTCGACCTCGAGCAGACCTTCAAGGTGTTCATGGACCGCGCCGGCGACCATGCTGTGGTGTGGGACAGGCCGCGGTTGCGAGCTCTGTGCCCGCCGGGGGCGGTGCCCTACGACGCACCCGACGTGGTTCTGTCCCCCGGCGCGTCCAGGTTTCACTGGCGAGGCATCGAGGTGACCTTGTCGGTGCCCGGTGCTCACAACGCCGTCAACGCCGCGGGGGCCCTGACGGCCTCGGCACTCGCGGGAGCCGATGAGCACGCCGCCGCCTCCTCCCTCGAGGACTTCAAGGGGGCCAAGCGCCGTTTCGAGCGCCTCGGGCAGACCGCGGCCGGGGTGCCGGTGTACGACGACTACGCCCACCACCCGACCGAGGTCGCCGCCGCGATCGCCGCCGCGCGAACCCTCTCGCCCAAGCGGCTGGTGGCCGTGTTCCAACCGCACCTGTTCTCACGCACCCGCTCGCTGGCCACGGAGTTCGGCAAGGCTCTGGCCGGAGCCGACGTCTCGATCGTGCTCGCCGTGTACCCGGCGCGCGAGCGGGCCGAGGACTTTCCCGGTGTGGACGGCCACCTGATCGCCGCTGCCGCCGCCGACGCCGCCGGCGGGCGCACGGTCGCGTGGCTGCCGGGGTTCGAGGACGCCCGCCGCTTTCTGGACGCGACGCTCCGCCCGGGTGACCTGTGCCTGCTGATGGGCGCCGGCAACGTCGACGCGCTGGGCCGCTCGATCGTCCGCAGCGCGGACTAGAGCGTCCGGAGCGGCCACTAACCTGCTCGCGACTTTCACGACGGCTGCTTCCCGCCGGTCTCCCGGACGACCCCGGGTAGGGGTCGTCCGGTCGGGGTCGAACCTCCTGGTAAGGCCCTCAGGGGGTGATGGATTCGTAGTCGAACGTGGAGATGGCTTGCTGAGAGACGGGCTCTGATTGCCGATGCTCGCCCAGGGATTGGTTGAGCGGCTGCGCTTGCGGGGCGCGGCCAGACGACCGGCCGCGGGATCGCGGACGGTGGATCCCGCACGCACCGGCCCGCGCACGCGACCTGCTGCCCGGAAGCGCCGCCTGGACCGCCGCGCGCGCCGTGCGCTGCTCGCCACAGTCGCGCTCTGCATGCTCCTCGCAGGCGCGTGGATGTGGTTCCGCGACTCCCCGCTGGTGGCGGTGCAGCAGGTGACAGTTTCCGGACAGAGCGGTGCCGACGCCGGACAGATCAGCGCCGCGCTGGAGTCGGCGGCGCGGACAATGAGCACGCTCGACGTCCAGCTCGGGCGGTTGCGCCGGGCGGTTGCGCCGTATCCCGTGGTCAAGGACATCCGCGTCACCACGCAGTTCCCTCACGGCATGCACATCGAGGTGATCGAGCACGTGGCGGTGGGGGCGATCGACGCGGGCGGCCAGAAGGTCGCCGTCGCCCCGGATGGGACCGTGATGCACGACGTAGCGGTGTCCCCATTGCTGCCGACGATTTCAGTGAGCGTGGCACCTACGGGGACGCGCGTGACCAGCGGCCCCGCGGCGGCAGCGATCAAGCTGCTCTCGGCAGCCCCCGCGCAGCTGCTGGCGAAGATCAGCCAGGTGACGACGGTCGCGCCCCACGGGCTGGTCGCCCAGATCCGCGGCGGTCCGAGCGTCTACTTCGGAGACGACACCCAGCTCGAACAGAAATGGATCGCGGCCTCCGAGGTCCTCGGGGACCCCGGGTCGGCGGGCGCCGTGTACATCGATGTGACCGACCCTCAGCGGCCGGCAGCCGGCGCCGGTACCGACGGCCAGAGCACCGCCGACAGCGCCACGGGCAGCGCCTCGTCGACCAGCTCGGCCACCGGCGCGGCCGCGAGCGGCACCACATCCGCAGGCACTTCCACGGACGGCACGAGCGCGACCGGCGTAGCGTCGACCGCCACGACCGGAGGTTAACTCTCAAGTAGAGGTTGACTGTGCAAAATCGGCAACTCTCCGAGGCGCATCGAGAGTTCTGGGATCTGCAACGAACGTTGCGTCGCGGGGCGCAGCGTTGACTTCCCGCATCTTCAGCGCCTAACGTGCAAAACTCCCGCTAACAGCAGAGTGTCCCAAAAACACTCAACCCTACCTAGAGGGTCGGACGGTTCTCATGGAAAGCGGCAGTTACCTGGCAGTCATCAAGGTCGTCGGCGTCGGCGGCGGAGGAATCAACGCGGTCAACCGAATGGTCGACGCGGGCCTTCGCGGCGTCGAGTTCATCGCGTGCAACACCGACGCGCAGGCACTGGCGATGTGTGACGCCGACATCAAGCTGAATATCGGCCACGAGCTGACCAAGGGGCTCGGAGCCGGCGCCAACCCTGACGTCGGCCAGGGCGCGGCCGCCGAGTCGCGCGACGACATCAAGGAGGCGCTGAAGGGCGCGGACATGGTGTTCGTCACCGCCGGCGAGGGCGGTGGAACGGGCACCGGCGCGGCGCCCGTGATCGCCGACATCGCCAAGAACGAGATCGGCGCGTTGACGGTCGGCGTCGTCACGAGGCCGTTCGCGTTCGAGGGAACGCAGCGCGCGCGCCAGGCCCAGGAGGGCATCCAGCGCCTGCGCGAGTACGTCGACACGCTGATCGTGATCCCCAACGAGAAGCTGCTGGCGATCGTCGAGCGGCGCACGTCGATCCTCGACGCGTTCCGCGAGGCCGACAACATCCTGCGCCAGGGTGTGCAGGGCATCACCGACCTGATCACGATCCCGGGGCTGATCAACCTCGACTTCGCCGATGTGCGCACGATCATGCACGACGCCGGCAGCGCGCTGATGGGTATCGGCACCGCCGGAGGCGAGAACCGGGCGGCCGAGGCGGCGAAGATCGCGATCTCCTCACCACTGCTGGAGGAGTCGGTCGAGGGCGCCATGGGCATTCTGCTCAACATCACCGGCGGCCACGACCTCGGGCTGTTCGAGGTCAACGAGGCCGCCGAGATCGTCCAGAGCGCCTCGGATGCGAACTCCAACATCATCTTCGGAGCGGTGATCGACGACGGCATGGGCGACGAGGTGCGCGTCACGGTGATCGCGACCGGCTTCGATCACGGCGGCACGCGGCCTGGCAACGCGCGCGAGACCACGCGCCGATCGCGGCGCGACCGCGACGTCACGATGGACGACAGGCAGCGGTCGTCGCTGGAGATCCGCGACGACGAGATTGACATCCCGTCGTTCCTGAAGGACCGCTGAGACCGTCTCGAGCAGCGGGGGCGAGCGGTTCCGCGAGACCGCCGCAACCTCCGCGCGCCTCAGCTGTTGTAGTTCCAGTCAGACGGAGCAGCAATAGCGATCTCAGCGGGCAGGCCGGCCGTTCGGCTAGGAGTCGGGCACGGGGCGGGGGAATTTGGGCTGCCGTTTTCGGGGTCGCCCTGATGGCCCTCGCGGCGGCGGCACCTGCGCAGGCGCAGGTCGCGACGCCGGCGGCGCCGATCGTGGTCGACGGCCCCAGCCCCGACATCGTCGGTCTCTCCGGACTATCGGTTGCGCGCGACGGGACCGGCGGCCTGGTCTACCTCAAGAACGTCGGCGGCATCCAGCACGTGTTCGTGTCGCGCCTGCTGGGAGGGGTCTTCCAGACGCCAGAGGAGATCGACTCGGCGCTCCCCGGCACCTCCGCGCAGCCGGTGATCGCGGCCGGGAACGGCGGGGTGCTGCTGCTGGCGTTCATCAATGGCGGCGCGCTGTACGTGGTGCAGGCGCTGAGCTCCTCGCAGGGGTTCTCGGCGCCCGACGCGGTGATCGGCGGCGCGTCCAACCCCTCGCTGCAGCTCTCGAACCTCGGCAAGGCCTACCTTGCGTTCACGGTCGCCGACGGCGCGGGGAGCGATGTGCGCGCCGCCTTCTGGGCCCGCGGCGTTTGGGCGCTGGAGTCCTCGCCGCTGAACGCGATCCCCGCCGACGACGCCGGCACCGGCAGCGGCCGCCCGGAGGTCGCGACCGCCGGAGACGGCGTCGGCACCGTCGTCTGGGGCGAAGGCGGACACATCTACTCACGCCGCGTCTGGGGAGTGGCGCCGAGCGTGGTGATGGAGCAGGCCGATGCGCCTTTGCCGGGATGCACTGAGCTCTCAGCCGACGATCCGCAGGCCGGGGTGGGCGGCGACTCTTCATATGTCGGCGTCGCGTTTCAGGAGGTTCTCTCCTGCGGCGGCCAGCGCCAGCAGCGGGTGCTGTTCAATCGCCTCCGCGCCTCGGCATACGACGGCATCACGCCGATCGACGGGCTCTCGACCTCCGCTGCCGATGGCGCCGAGCAGCCTCAGGTTGTGATGAGTGAGTACGGCGCCGGCTGGGTCATGTCCACCCGCGACGGATCAAACCCGCTCGACGCAAACCAGATCTTCGCGATCTCGCTGGCTAACAACGCCGCGACCGGGGGCCTCATCAGGGTCGACAGCCTCGCCAATGCAGGCTCACCCGACGCTGTCGGCGGCACGGCCGGACTGTTCTCGAACCTCATCGCCTGGCAGCAGACGCCCGGCAGCGCCGGCGTGCCGGAGATCCGCGTCCGCTTCACCTCGGCGCGCACGGAGATAGGACCCGAGACGGTCGTCTCCAATCCTCTGAACGGCCCGACCGACGCTGGCGACGGACTCGCCGCTTCCGGGAATGTCAACGGCGACGGGCTTGTCGCCTGGGTGCAGGGTGTCGCCGGGGCCCGGCAGATCGTGACTGCCCAGCTGTACCAGCCTCCTGGCGCACTGCATGCGCTCAAGAAGTTGGTTTATGTGCGCACTCCCCACCCCCTACTGGCCTGGTCGGCGGTGCGCGATCCCTGGCGTCTGGTCTATCAGGTGATCGTCGACGGGGTCCAGATCGCGCAGACCGGCGCGACGTCGCTCAGGATTCCCGCCGTCACCCCCGACGGCCCCCACCAATGGGAGGTCGTGGCCGTCAACCCTGCCGGGCTCGAGAACCAGTCCAAGATCGCCACGGTGTTCGTTGACCGCGTCGCGCCGCTGGTGAAGACGTCGGTTCTCGGGACCAAGCGAGTGCTCACACGGCTTCACGCGTTCATCAGCTACGGCGATCCGCCGCCGCCGCTGTCGCCGCCAGCCGACGCCTCCGGAATCGCCAAGGTGACGCTCAACTGGGGCGACCGCACGCGACTGGTCAAGCTCAAGCTCGGCAGCCACCGCAGCTTCCACACCTACCTCAAGCCCGGTCGCTACAAGGTCACGGTGACCGTCAGCGACAAGGCCGGCAACACGACTCGTACCGTGACGATCGTCAAGGTGCAGCCGAAACCCAAGAAGAAGCACAAGAAGAAGCCTCGGGCGTCTCACTCATCCGTGCAGAAGGCGCCGGCGGCCGAGAGCAGACGGAGTCCCCGCTTGTACTAGCCTTGCTGGGCGGTGCCCCCCGCCGCCGAGACGTCGCTTCGCCGGACCGCTCTGTACGAGCGTCACGCCGACGCAGGCGCAAAGCTTGTCCCGTTCGCCGGCTGGGAGATGCCGATCCAGTACGCCGGGATTCGCGACGAGCACGTGCGTGTGCGCCGTGACGCGGGCGTCTTCGACGTGTCGCACATGGGGCAGGTCGAGACCCGGGGGCCGGACGCGCTCGCGTTCCTGCAGCGGATGCTGTCCAACGACGTGCGCCGGATCCCCGAGGGCGGCGCCCAGTACAGCGTGTTGTGTCGCGAGGACGGCGGCGTGCTCGACGACCTGTTCACCTACCGGCTGGCCGATTGCCACTACGTGACGGTCACCAACGCCGCCAACCACGAGAAGGATCTCGCGTGGCTGACGCGCCACGCCGAGGACTTCAACGTCGACGTGGTCGATCGAATCGACGACTACGCGATGCTCGCGGTTCAGGGGCCCCGCGCCCGGGCGCTTGTCCAGGGCCTCAGCGACGGCGCCCTGCCGTCGCGCATGCACTGCTGCCAGCGCACCATCGCAGGGGTGCCGATGCTCGTCTGCGGCACCGGCTACACCGGTGAGGACGGCGTCGAGCTGCTGCTCGATCCGGGCTCTGCGCCCGGAGTTTGGGACGCGATCGTGGCCGCCGGAGCGTCGCCCGTCGGCCTCGGGGCGCGCGATACGCTGCGGTTGGAGGCGTGCTTTCACCTGTATGGCAATGATCTGAGCGAGGACCGGGGTCCGATCGAGGCGGGGCTGGGGTGGTGCTGCAAGGAGGCCACGGGCTTCATCGGATCCGAGGCCGTCGGGGCCGCCCGCAGCAACGGGACCACCCAGAAGCTGGTGCCGTTTGTGATCGACGGGCCGGGCATAGCCAGGCAGGGAAACGCGGTTGTGGGCGGCGGCGAGGTGACCAGCGGCAGCTTCTCGCCGTGCCTGGAGCGCGGAATCGGGATGGCATACGTCCCCAGCGACAGTGCCGAGGTCGGCACGCGCTTCGAGATCGACGTCCGGGGCACGGTCCGACCTGCCCTGATCGAGAGTAAGCCTCTTTACCGAAAGGGATCCTGATATGGCCGACCCCAGCTATCCAAGCGACTTGCTGTACCACCCCGAACACGACTGGGCTCGCGTCGAGGGCGAGAACGCCACGTTCGGGATCACCTGGTACGCGCAGGACGCGCTCGGAGAGGTGGTGTTCTTTGACCCGCCCAAGGTCGGAGCCGAGATCAGCATGGGCGATGCGTATACGGAGGTCGAGTCGGTCAAGGCCGTGTCGGACGTGATCGCGCCGCTGTCGGGAGAGATCGTCGAGGTCAACGGCGCGCTGTCCGACAATCCCGAGAAGATCAACGAGGATCCCTACGGGGAGGGTTGGTTGGTGAAGGTCAAGCTGTCGGATCCCTCGCAAACCGATGTGCTGATGAGCGCCGCGGCTTACGAGGCTACGCTGGACTCATGACGCGCTACACCTCGGCCACCGAGGCCGACCGCCGCGAGATGCTGGCGGAGATCGGCGTGTCGTCGATCGAGGACCTGTTCGCCGACATCCCCTCCAGCCTGCGGCTGAACCGGCCGCTGGCGCTGGACGCCGGCCAGTCCGAGCAAGAGGTGCTCGCGGAGCTCCGCGCGCTCGCCGCCAAGAACGTGTCCACCGAAGATGAGGTGTCGTTCCTGGGCGCGGGCATGTACGACCACTACATCCCGGCCCTGGTCGATTCGATCATCCAGCGCTCCGAGTACCTGACCCCCTACACGCCGTATCAGCCCGAGATATCCCAGGGCGGGCTGCAGGCGATGTTCGAGTACCAGACCGCGATCTCCGAGCTGACCGGGCTTCCGTTCTCCAACGCCTCGGTGTACGAGGGTCCCAGCGCCGTGGCTGCTGCGGGCTACGTCGCCAAGCTCGCCACCGACCGCCGCAGGTTCGTCGTCTCTCGGGGCGTGCATCCGCACGCGCGCGAAGCGCTGGCGACGCTCGCCCACGCCTGGGGCATGGAGATCTCAGACGCGCCACTGACCGACGGGCTGACCGAGCTGCCGGAGCTCGGCGACGACGTCGCGGCGGTGGTGGTCGCACAACCGAACTTCCTGGGCGCCGTCGAGGACCTCGAATCGCTGGCGCAGGCCGCGCACGCCGCGGGGGCGCTGACGATCTGCTCGTGCGATCCGCTGCCACTGGCGCTGCTCAAGCCGCCCGGCGAATGCGGCATCGACATCGCCGTCGGCGAGGGCCAGACGCTGGGGAACAGGCTCGACTTCGGCGGCCCGTCGTTCGGGTTCTTCGCCGTCACCGAGCCGCTGCTTCGCAGGATGCCGGGACGGATCGCCGGTGAGACCCGGGACGTCGACGGCAAGCGCGGGTTCGTGCTGACGCTGCAGACGCGCGAGCAGCACATCCGCCGCGAGCGAGCCACGTCGAACATCTGCACCGCCCAGGCGCTCAACGCCCTCGCCGGCGTGATCTACCTCAGCTGGCTCGGGCGCCGCGGCATCGTCGAGCTCGCCGAGCTGATGCTCCAGCGCACTGCCTACGCGCGGGCCCGCCTGCAGGAGATCGACGGCGTCGAGCTTCTGCACGACCAGCCGGTCGTCCGGGAGTTCGCAGTGAGGTTGTCGGCACCGGTGCAGGAGGTCATCGCCCGCTGCCGGCAGGAGGGCGTGAATCCCGGCCATCCGCTGGGCAACGACTACCCCGAGTTCGCCGACGGCCTCCTGATCGCGATCACCGAGAAGCGCACCAGGGCCGACATCGATCGCCTCGCCGGCGCGCTCGCTGGCGCCTTGACGAAGCGGCCGGGCCCGGTGGAGGTGGGCGCGTGATCCGCGCCGCCGACGACGACCTGACGATCTACGAGCGCTCCAAGGAGGGACGGCGCGCGTTCGTGGCGCCAGCGCTGGACGTGCCCGAGCAGCCGCTGGACGAGCTGCTGCCGGTGGCGCTGCGCCGTTCGCAGCCGCCGCGGCTGCCGGAGGTCGCAGAGCCCGAGATCGTCCGCCACTACAACCGTCTGTCCAAGCGCAACTTCGACCTCGACACCGGCTTCTACCCGCTGGGCTCGTGCACGATGAAGCACAACCCCAAGCTCCACGAGCGGATCGCGGCGCTGCCCGGCAACGCCGCGCTTCACCCGTTGCAGGACCCGACTCGCGCGCAGGGTGCGCTCGAGCTGATGTGGCGCCTGCAGGAGGCGCTGGGCGAGATCGCCGGCCTTCCCTACGTGTCGCTGCAGCCGTCGGCGGGCTCGCACGGCGAGCTCGCGGGAGTGCTGCTGACCCGTGCGCTGCACGAAGACAACGGCGAGAACCGCACCAAGGTGCTGACGCCCGACACGGCCCACGGCACCAATCCGGCGACGGTCACGATGGCCGGGTACGACGTGGTCAAGGTGGGTACCGACGACCAGGGCAACGTCGACCTCGACGACCTGCGCGACAAGGCCGACGAACAAGTCGCGTGCCTGATGCTGACCAACCCATCGACCGTGGGGCTGTTTGAGCCCGGCATCGAGGAGATCGAACGGATCGTCCACGGTGTCGGCGCCACGCTGTACTACGACGGCGCGAACCTTAACGCGATCATGGGCATCAGCCGCCCCGGCGACATGGGCTTCGACATCGTGCACTTCAACCTGCACAAGACGTTCACCCAGCCCCACGGGGGCGGCGGCCCGGGCGCCGGCCCGGTCGCCGTGTCCGAGCGCCTCGAGCCATACCTCCCGCGCCCGCAGGTGGTGCGGCGCAGCTCCACCGGCAACGGAAGCAGTCCCGCCGGCAACGGCGCCGACGCGTTCTACGACCTCGACTACGACCGGCCCAAGTCGATCGGCCGACTGCGTGGCTTCCAGGGCAACTACGGAGTGTTCGTCCGCTCTTACGCCTACATCCGCTCGCTCGGCGCGGCGGGCCTGCGCGAGGTGTCCGAGGTCGCGGTGCTCAACGCGAACTACCTGCTCGCGCGGCTGGGTCGCGAGGGCGTGGCGGAGTACTTGCCGGCGGCCTACGACCGGCTGTGCATGCACGAGTTCGTGCTGTCGGGCTCGCCGATGAAGCAGCAGCTGAAGATCCGCACGCTGGATCTCGCCAAGCGGCTGCTGGACTATGGCGTGCATCCGCCGACCGTGTACTTCCCGTTGATCGTCGACGAGGCGCTGCTGGTGGAGCCGACCGAGACCGAGACCCGGGAGACACTCGACCGGTTCGCAGATGTGATCGCGGAGGTGTTGAGGGAGGCGCGCGACGATCCCGAAGTCGCGCGCAACGCTCCTTATACGACCCCGGTCCGCCGGCTCGACGAAGCCGCTGCTGCCCGTCGGCCCGTGGTGCGCCAACCGCTCGACTGATGCGCTTCGTCGTGTTCGGCGCCGGGGCGATCGGCGGAGTCGTCGGCGCCCGCCTGCACCAGGCCGGGCACGCGGTCGCGCTGATCGCGCGGGGCGCGCATCTCGCGGCGATCCGCGAGCGCGGACTGACGCTGGAGGACCCGTCAGGCAGCTCCGCGCTGGAGATCGAGGCGGTCGGCTCGGCCTCGGAGGTTGCATGGGAGGGTGACGAGGTGGTGCTGCTCGCCACCAAGGGCCAGGACACCGCCGGCGCGCTGGTCGCGCTGCGGGGGGCTGCTCCGGCCCGGATGCCGGTGGTGTGCATGCAGAACGGGGTGGACAACGAGCGGCGGGCGCTGAGGCTGTTCGAGGACGTCTACGGAGCCGTGGTGATGGTGCCCGCGGCCCACGTCGAGCCGGGGGTGGTGGAATCCCACGCCAGCCGCCTGACGGGGATCGTCGACGTCGGCCGTTACCCGTCCGGCGCCGACGAGCCCGCCGAGGAGATCGCGGCGGCGTTGCGAGAGTCGCGGTTTGATTCGTGCGCGAGAGACGACGTGATGCGCCTCAAGTACGCCAAGCTGATCCTTAACCTGGCCAATGCGGTCGGCGCGATCTGCCAGCCGGGGCCGGAGAACGAGCAGCTGATCGACGCAGCGCGCGAGGAGGGGAGGGCGGCGCTGTGCGCGACAGGTATCTCATTCGACGCCCCGGAGGTGTCCGACGTGGAGGGGCGATGGAAGCGGATCGGGGTGCAGAGCGACCGACGCTCCGGCTCGTCGACGTGGCAGAGCCTCGCGCGCCACACCGGCGAGGTCGAGACCGATTACCTCAACGGCGAGATCGCACTGCTTGGCAGGCTGCACAATGTCGCGACCCCAGTCAACGCCGCGCTGTGTCGGCTGGCCGCCCGGGTCGCAACCGACGGCGCCGGCCCGCAGGCACTGACCGCACGCGACGTGCTGTCGGAGGCAGGGCTCGAGGACGTGGCATGGACTCGCTGATCGCCGCGGCCGGCGAGATCGCCGCGCGGGCCGGGCGCGAGCTCGATGCGCTGGTGGCGATCTCCTCGCCGTCCGGAGACCTCGAGGGAGCCGAGCAGGCCATCGCCCTGTGCACGACGCTGCTGCCCGAGGCCGCCCGTGCAGAGCGAGTCCCGTGCTCGACGCCGGGCAGCGCCCCGGACCTGGTGGCGACGGTCAGCGGCTCGGGCAGCCGGCGGATCTTGCTGCTGGGCCATCTCGACACGGTCATCGCCCACGAGTCGCACGCGCCTCTGCGCCGCGACGGCGAACGGCTGTACGGCCCCGGTTCGGCGGACATGAAGGGCGGCGTCGTGCTCGCGCTCGGCGTCGCCAGGGCACTGGCCGCCCGGCCCGAGACGTTCGCCGAGCTGACGGTGCTGCTCGTGACCGACGAGGAGTGGCGGACCGCCGAGTTCGTCCACGCGCCGCGGTTCGCCGGCTACGACGCCTGCCTGTGCTTCGAGGCCGGGCAGCTGACGCCCGAAGGCGACGAGGCCGTCGTGGTCCGCCGCAAGGCGGCGGGAACGCTGCGAGTCACCGCGATCGGGCGAGCGGCGCACTCGGGCAGCGCGCCCGATCAGGGTCGCAACGCCCTGCTCGGCCTGGCGCATACCGCGACAGCCTTGGCCGACCACCACAACCCCTCCGGCCCCGACCTGCTCAGCGTGGTGCCGACGGTGATCCGCTCGGGGGACGCGTTCAACGTGGTCCCGGCAGCCGGGGAGCTCTTGTTCGACATGCGGGCTACTGGATTGGACGCATTCGACGCGGTCATGGGAGCGGTCCCGCCCGAGTTCGAAGGGGTCCGGCTGCAAGCCAGGATGGAGCGAAAGTGGCCGGGCATGAACGCGATCGAGTCCACGCGCGGACTGCTCGAGCGAGCCGGTGCACGCTTGGGGCGCCCGATCAGGGGAGGCGCCCGAGGCGGCGCCAGCGACGCCAGCCACTTCGCCGCCGGGATCCCGATCACGATCGATGGGCTGGGTCCACGCGGCGGCGGCGCGCACACCCCGCAGGAGTTCGTGCTCGACCGCTCGCTGCACGAGCGAACCGAGGTGGCGCTCGCGGTGGCCGCCGAAGCCCTGGATATGAATAGCTGAAGAACCGACCTGAGGCGGCTCGGGGCGGCTCTATATTTGCCGCCATGAGCGTCACCAGCCCGAGTCCGAAGGGCCTGCCTTCCTCCAACCGCGTCGCGCGGGAAGAGGGGATCGCGCTGCTCGCCGCGACGGTCGCGCTGATGTGGATCGTCCAGCTGATCAACTCGCTCGACAGCTACAAGCTCGACCAGGACGGGCTGTACCCGCACAACGTCGACCGCATCTGGGGCATCTTCACGACCCCGTTCCTGCACGCCAGCTGGTCGCACCTGATCGGCAACACGATCCCGTTCGTGTTCATGGGGGTCCTGATCGCGCTCGCCGGTCCCGGACGCTTTGCCGCGGTGACGCTAATCGTGATCGTGCTGGGCGGCCTCGGGACCTGGCTCATCTCACCGGCGGGAGTGCCCGTAGTCGGCGCCAGCGGTGTCGTGTTCGGTTATGCGACGTTCCTGCTGACCCGAGGCTTCTTCAACCACAGCGTGGTCGAGATCCTCGCCGGGGTCGTGGTCGGCGCCGTGTTCGGCAGCGCGCTGCTCGCGAGCCTTGTCCCGCACGGCAACGTCTCCTGGCAGGGGCACCTGTGCGGCGGGATCGCCGGCGTGATCGCCGCGTGGCTGCTGTCGCGCGACCGCTCGCAGGTCCCCGCGAGCCCCGGGGCACCGGGGCGCGCCCTCACCGGTTAGCGCGGTCTCGCTAGCCTGCCCGGGCGATGAGGATCTTCTCCGGCATCCAGCCGACCGGCCGCAAGCACCTGGGCAACTACATCGGCGCGATCACGCAGTATGTCGCTGGCCAGGACCGCGGCGAGGCGATCTACTGCGTGGTCGACCTGCATGCGATCACCGTCGCCTACGAGCCCGCCGCCCTGCGCGAGTCGGTGTACGACACCGCCGCGACGCTGCTGGCCGCCGGCCTGGATCCGGACCGCTGCATCTTCTTTCGCCAGGGCGACGTGCGCGAGCACACCGAGCTGTGCTGGCTGCTGACCAGCGTCACGTCGTTCGGTGAGCTCAACCGGATGACTCAGTTCAAGGAGAAGTCGGCCGCCCAGCGCGAGCTGGTGTCGGCGGGGTTGTTCGTGTACCCGGTGCTGCAGGCGGCCGACGTGCTCGCCTACCGGGCCCACGAGGTGCCGGTGGGCGAGGACCAGCGCCAGCACGTGGAGCTGATGCGAGACGTCGCCGAGCGGTTCAACGCGCACTTTGGCGACACGCTGGTCGCGCCGGTGGTCCGAGTCCCGGAGGTCGGCGCGAGAATCATGGACCTGCAGTTCCCCGACCGCAAGATGTCGACCACCGGCGGCAGCCCCCAGGGGACGGTGCTGGTGCTCGACGATCCGGCGACGATCAGCAAGAAGGTCCGCTCGGCGGTCACCGACTCCGGAGGTGACGTCGTCCGCGGGCCCGACAAGGCGGGGATCTCGAACCTCATCGACATCATGGCCGCGGTTCGCGGGATCGCGCCCGAGGACGTCGAACGCGAGTTCGACGGGTCCGGATACGGCGCCTTCAAGCAGGCCGTGGCCGACGCCGTGGTCGAGTACCTGGCGCCGGTGCGGGAGCGCTATGAGCAGTTCCGGGGCGACGAGGCAGAACTCGAGGGGATCCTCGCCCACGGCGCCGACAAGGCCCGCGCGATCGCCTCCGACACGCTCGCGGACGTGCGCCGCGTGATGGGCGTCGGTCCGGTCAATTAGTGGCCGTCACCGTCCACCCGCCCCGCTAACGTCTCACCGATGCGCCTCGTCGACCTCGAGCTGGACCTCGACGTGTTCGCCGGGCCGTTCGACCTACTGCTGACGCTGATCCTGCGCGAGGAAATCGATCTCCTCGAGGTCGATCTGGCCGAGGTCGTCGTCGCCTACATCGACCACCTCGAACAGCGCGGAGAGCTGGATCTGGAGGCCGCGACCGAGTTCCTGGTGCTGATCGCGGCCCTGCTCGAACTCAAGTCGCGGCTGCTGCTGCCCGGCGAGGAACAGGAGATCATCGAGCTCGATCCCGGCGAGGCGGCCGAGGAGCTGCTCGCGCGGCTGCTCGACGCACACCGCTATCGCGCCGCCGCCAACCATCTGCAGGCCCGGCTGGCCGAGCAGTCCGGATACCGCTTTCGCTCGGCGCCGCTGCCGCCGTCGCTGAGGCGCGCGTCGCTGCAGGACGCGGCCGCGGTGTACTCGCCGGGCACGCTGGCGCGGGCGATCGGCGAGCTGCTGCGAGTGCCGGAGCCGGTCGACGTGCGCCACATCGGCGTGCCCAAGGTCACGGTGGCCGAGCGGTTGGCGCACCTGCGAAAGCTGCTTGCCCGCGGGCGCTTCAGCTTCGACGAGGCGGTCGCGCGCGCCGATCGAGTCACGGTCGCTGTGACCCTGTTCGCGCTGCTCGAGCTCTACAAGCAGGGCGAGGCGACCTGGATCCAGGGCGAGCCGTTCGGCGAGATTACGATCGAGGCGACGCCGTCGGCCCGGGCCGCCAGACTGTCTGCGGCAGGATGAGCGAGCCCACCCTCACCACCACGGGCGCCGAGCTCGAGCGCACGATCGAGTCGCTGCTGTTCCTCAGCTCCGAGCCGGTCAGCGCCGAGGCGCTGGCCGACGCCACTGGCGAGGAGCTGCACGCAGTGGTCACGGCGGTTGAGCGGCTGCGCGAGCACTACGAGTTCGAACGGCGCGGGCTGGTCCTGCGTGAGCTCGGGGGCGGCTACGTGCTGTCCAGCCACCCCGACTCCGAGCCGGCGGCACGCCGGCTGCTGGCCCGCCCCCGGACGCCGCCGCTGACGCCCGCCCAGGCCGAGACGCTGGCGATCATCGCCTACCTGCAGCCGGTGTCGCGCCCGGAGATTGCCCGCATCCGCGGGGTGGGGGCCGAGTCCGCCGCCGCCACGCTGCTCGAGCGAGGGATGATCGAGGAATCGGGCCGGTCGCAGTTCGGCGCGGTTCTGTACCGCACCACGGAGCTATTCCTGCGGCTATTCGGGCTGAGCTCGCTCGACGAGCTGCCAGACATCAAGGAGTTCGATCCCGAGCCAGAGCTCGAGCAGGAGCTCCGCGAGCGGCTGCTGAAGGCCGGCGAGGCTCGCGCCGGCAGCTGACCCGGCCCGCCCGGGCCTACGCGACCAGCGCCTCGCGACCCCGGAGGTAGCGGCTCTCGTTGGCGTCGAGGTGCTCGGCCAGACGGCTCGCCAGCGCCATGATCGTCAGCGACGGGTTGACCGACAGCGTGCGCGGGATCGCCGAGCTGTCGCCGACGTACAGGCGCTTGACGTCGTGGGACTGAGCGTGCAGGTCGACGACCGAGTTGGAAGCGTCTGAGCCCATCCGGCAGCTGCCTTGCATGTGCGTGGTCGCAAGGCCGGACCAAAGGATCCGGCTCGCGCCGGCAGCTTCGAGCACCTTGCGGGAGAACTCGAACGCGTTCTGGATTCGCTGGCGCTCAGCGGGCTGGAAGTTCGTCGTGAAGTGCTCGCGACCGTCGGCATCGAGCGTCGCGGTCGCGTTGTTGTCGTCGTTTGACATGTTCAGCAGCCCCACCCAGTGGCGGTACTGCTTGGCCGCGTCGACCAGCGGCTGGCCCCACATCGGCCCGTTCTCGTCGCACAGGCTGACCGTGAAGCCGATCGGGTCCTGGACGGTCACGGCCTCGACCATGAAGCCGCCGGCGTCGTCGGCGGCGAAGTCGGAACAGTGGCCCGTGATCGGCGCGACCATGTGGGCGTCCTGCGGCTCGTCGAACAGCCCGAACACGAACTGCGCGGGATGCAGCCCCAGCGTGCGGCCGACCATCGCGTTCGGAACCTCGGAGCGCTGAAGCAGCAACGGCGTCGACAGCGAGCCGCACGCCGCCACCACAACGTCGGCGTCGACACGGTGACGCGCGCCGGCGCCGTCGACGTACTCGACGCCGGTGGCCTGGGGCCCGCCGCCGTTGTCCTCGATCACGATCCGCTCCACGAGCGCTTCGGGGCGCAACGCCAGCGCGCCGGCCGTCACGTTGCGCTGGATGTAGGTGTTCGCCGTGGACTTGCCGGAGTTGGTCGGGCAGCCCTGCAGGCAGGACCCGCACTGACCGCAGTTCTCGTCGGTGTACATCGTCACCGGTTCGAGCGTGGCCCCGACGGCGTCAAAGCCGCGCTTGGCGGTCTTCACGCACTGTTTCACGTCCCAGTCGGTTCGCACCCGCACGCCCAGGTAGCGCTCGACGCGGTCGTAGTGCGGATCGAGGTCGGCCCGCGAGATCGGCTCGCCGCGCTCGTTGCACAGTCCGGTGGCCGCATGCCATTTGTCGAGCTCGCGCTGGGTCGGGCGCAGGGCCACCTTGGTGTTGATCGTGGTGCTGCCGCCGACGCAGCGCCCGCCGATCAGGACGACCGGCCCGAGGCCCGGGTCGCCTACCGGGAACGCGAACCGAAGCGGCCACCAGAGGTCGTGGGCGGCCCTGGTCTCCCAGCGAACGAACTCCTCGGCCTTGTGGTGACCGCCGGCCTCCAGCAGCAGCACCGACCGTCCGCGCGCCGCAAGCTCGCCGGCGACGACGCCTCCGCCGGCGCCCGAGCCCACGACGACCACCTCGAAGCGCTCGTTCATCCAGTCACGCCCATGAACGACCAGTCCTTGACGATCCGCATCGCCAGCGGCGAGTGGAAGTCGATCTCCTCGTAGGCGCTCGGGCCGCTCGCTCCGGGCGCGACGAAGTCGCTGTAGAAGGCCTCGATCGCAAGCGCTCTGACCTGCAGGAACGCCGGGGTGAGCGCAACCGCCTGCAGCCCCTCAGGGCCGGCGGCAACCGGGTCGGCGAGCGCATCGATCGACGCGATCAAGGCCTCGCGCTCGGGCGCGGCCATCCGCGACATCAGCGCGTCGATGTACACGATCGGCCCCACCCGGCTGGAGCCGGGGACGATCGCCTCGCACAGGGACTCGAGGACGGCGGCGCGATCTGGGTCGAGGTTGCGCGGCTCGATGGCTCGACTCTAGGGTCGGGCGGCCAGCTCGCGCAAGCCCTCAGGGGCAGGATTCATTGACTGCGCGCGCGCCGCCAGCTGCCCGCAGGCGGCGTCGATGTCGCGCCCGCGGGTGAGGCGCACCGTCGCCGTCAGGCCATGGCGCTCGAGCTCTGCCTTGAACGCCTCGATCGCCTTCGGGCTGGAGGCCCGGAACTGCGATGCGGTCGGGTTGAACGGGATCAGGTTGATCTTGAAGATCGCCGGGTCGAGGATCTGCCCCAGCGCGGCGGCCTGTGGGTGCGAGTCGTTGACGCCGGCGAGCATCACGTACTCGATGAACACCTTGCGCCGCTTGCGCTCGTAGTAGGCCCGGCAGGCGTCGAGCACGTCCGGCATCGGGTAGCGGTCGTTGACCGGCATCAACTGCGAGCGCAGGGCGGGGTCCGCGGCGTGCAGCGACAGGGCAAGGCGGACCGGCATGGGAGTGTCGGCGAGGCGCTCGATACCCGGGATCCAGCCGACAGTCGAGACCGCCGTGCGGCGGTGGGTGATCCCGATGTCGGGCAGCCGCTGGCACGCACCGATGACACCGTCGAGGTTCATCAGCGGCTCGCCCATCCCCATGAACACCGCATGGTCGACGGGCCCGGTCGCGCGGCGGAAGTGAAGCGCTTGATCGACGATCTCCGACGCGGTCAGGTTGCGCCCGAAGCGCATCTGGCCGGTCGCGCAGAACCTGCAGGTCAGCGGACAGCCCGACTGCGAGGACAGGCACAGCGACCGCCGTCCCACCACCCGGGAGTCGCGTTCGCGCCTCCCGCGCGGTGCCGGATAGCGCATCAGGACGGCCTCGACCGGCCGGCCGTCGTGCGTCCGGAACAACGCCTTGACGGTGCCGTCGCGGGCGTGCGCCTCGTGCTCCACGGTCAGCGTCGAGTAGGGCACCGATTGCTCCAGCCGCGTGCGGAGCGCGAGCGGCAGGTCGGTCATCGCCTCGAAGCCGGGCGCGCCGCGTGCGGTCCACCGCCAGATCTGGCCGGCGCGGTACCGGGGCTCTCCGAGCTCGTCGAGCGTTTCCGTAAGCAGAGCGAGATCCATGCTGGTGTCTATGGTGGCAGGCGAGTGCGACTCGCCAAGTACCTAGCTCACGCCGGAGTCGGATCCCGGCGCGCCTGCGAGCAGATCGTCCGCGACGGACGGGTGAGCGTCGGGGGAGAGGTAGTGGTCGATCCGGCGCGCGACGTCGACGGCTCAGAGTCGGTGAGCGTCGACGGCGAGGCGGTCCGGCCAGCCGACACACTGGTCGTCTACGCGGTGAATAAGCCGCCTGGGGTGGTGTCCACCGCGCGCGATCCGCAGGGCCGCCCGACGGTCGTGTCGCTCGTCCCGTTGTCGGCCCGCCTTTACCCCGTGGGGCGCCTGGACATCGACACGACCGGGCTGATCCTGCTGACCAACAACGGCGAGCTTGCGCACCGCCTCACGCACCCGAGCTTCGAGGTCCCCAAGACCTACCGAGCCACGGTGGCCAACGCTCCAGTGCGAGAGCACGCGGTCGAGGCGCTACAGGAGGGCGTCGTGCTCGACGACGGGCCGACGGCGCCCGCCGACGTCCGGCGGATCGCCGCCGACACGCTCGAGCTGACGATCCACGAGGGTCGCAAGCGCCAGGTCAGGCGCATGTGCGAAAGCGTCGGTCATCCCGTCCGCTCGCTGGCCAGGATCGCGATCGGTCCGCTGGAGCTCGGCGATCTCCGCCCCGGCGCCCATCGCAGACTCACCGACGACGAGATCGCGGCGCTTAGCGCTGCTGGATCAACAGGCCGTCGCGCCGGAGCGTCGTCGCCGTAAGCGCCCGCGAAATGATCTGCCGATCGACCAGTACGGGCCTCGACGCCCGCAGGTCGAGCACCGTGAACTGCAGATCGCGTCTGCGCCACACCTCGTGAAAGCCTCGCAGCCGATACGAGTGCTGCAGCGTCGACGGCGAGAGGTTGCACGCCGCCCCCCACCAGCACAGGTCCACGCGCGGTGCGCTCATCGCGACCACGTCGAGCTCGGTGACGTCGGCGTGCACCCGGCCCATGAACCGCAGCCCGCGCTCAGACAACGAAAGCGGGAGCAGATCGCGATAGTCCTGGATCAGGATCACCCTGCCCGACGCCGGCGCGGATCCCAGCATGTGCGCCACCACGCGCCAATCCGGGCGCTGGAAATTGCGGTTGGTGGCGACGCCGATCGCGGCCGTCACTCCGATCGCGCACATCGCAATCGCCCCGGCGACGCCGAGACGCCCAGCCCAGCGCGCGCCGAACCCGGCGGCGACGACGAGCGCGGCCGGGATCCACAGGGCGATCAGGTTGCGGGTGATCAGATCGTCCACGCCGACGGCGATCAGAACCAGGTTCAGCAGCAGGCCGCCGACAGCGACGGCGCCGAGCGCCAGCGCCCGTCGCAGCGCTGGCCCGTCCGAGCGAAGCGTCAGCAGCACCAGCGCGCCGAGCGCCAGCGCCGCAGCGACGGGCTCTAGCACCGTCTGCGCTGGCGCCTGGAAGCCGATCAGAAACTGGGGGACGACCTGTCCCAGCCGCGACCCGAGCGGGATCGGCGCGATCCATTTGGTGTTGCCGCTGGCGTTCTGCCCGAGCGCCAGCGGGATCAACGCCAAGCCGCACAGCGCCACCAGACCGAACGCGACCTGCACCGAGCGCTCGTGGCGATGCGCGGCCAGGAGCCACAGTGCCTCGGGCACGATCACCAGCGCCCCGTAGTAATGAGTCGCGAGCGTCAGTCCGCTGGCAAGCACCCAGCAGCCGAGCGTCAACGGCCGCGGGTCCTCCAGCGCGTACGCCAGTGCCAGCAGCGAGACCGCGCTCAACGCCACCAGCAGCGAGTAGGAGCGGGCCTCCTGCGAATACCAGATCAACAGCGGGCTGCACGCCGTCAGCCCCGCCGCGATCACGCCGACACGCCTGGAGATCAGCTTCCTTCCTGTCGCGTAGGCGACCGGGATCGCGACCACGCCCGCCACCGCCGAGAGTGATCGCAGACCCGCCTCGGCGAAGCCGAAAACGCGCGCCCACAGCCACGCCACGCAGTAGTACAGCGGCGGCGTTGACTCAGACTGGGGGATTAGTCCTAGCATCCTGCCGGGCGACAGGTGCACCAACAGCGCGGTGTTACCTTCATCGAACCAGAACCCCTGGGCGCCGAGTCGCGCGAAGCGAAGCGCGGCTCCCAGGAGCGTCAGCGCCGCGACCGTGGCGGTGGCGCCGGCGAGCGCACGGGTCGTGCCCGACCGCCCGCTCGCGGACACTTGTAAGTAGCCCAAGCCCGCGCTTGCAGACACGGCGCGAGCATCTCATGCAGGTTCGCCGGCCCGTGAATCGTGGAAGACCTTAACGAAATTGCAACCAGCCCCCCCATCGTGACCACTTCGCAGCGGGCACTATTCCCCCAATATGCGGAAAGACTCGGCTCCGCTTGAGAAATCCGTGCTCGCAGCCACGCCCGTAGCGGGCGTGGGTGCCGCACAGGGCGACGCCGGCGTCGCCCTCCCACGCATCCCCGCTTTGGGGGTGAGCTCTGCGCTGCCGCGGCTGCAGCGGGCGCTTGCGCCGCTCGGCGGACGCCCGGGCCTGGTGACGCTCGTGACCGGAGTCTTTCTCGTGGTCGTGTTCGCGACCGCGGGCGCCTCGGTGCTCGTGCCGACCAGCCAGCTCACCTACCCCGGCTGGGAGGCCGGGCCACTCCACGTCCTGCACGGGCCGCTGTCGCACCTGCTCGGCAGCTGGCACGGCCTCAACATCGGCCTGAGCACGGTGCTGATCGTGATGTTGGTCGCGTACGGGGCCGTGCTCGCGACCGTGCGGTCGCTGTCGATGCGGGCGATCGTGATCACGATCGTTGCGCTGCACGCGATTCTGCTGATGAGCCCGCCGCAGCAGCTGACCGACCTTTTCAACTACCTCGGATACGCGCGGCTAGGGGGCCTGCATCACCTCAATCCGTACACGCATCCGATTGCTGCCGAGCTGCATGACCCCGTATACCGGTTCACGACCTGGCATCACCTGCTGAGCCCCTACGGGCCGCTGTTCACGGCGCTCACGTATCCGCTCGCGTGGCTGTCGCTGCCGGTCGCCTACTGGACCATGAAGGTGATCACGGTCCTGATGAGCCTCGCGTTCATCGCGCTGGTCGGGCAGTGCGCGCGCCTGCTGGGCCGCGACCCTCGCTTCGCGGTTCTGTTCGTGGCGGCCAACCCGATCTACCTGATGTACGCGATCCCGGGCTTCCACAACGACTTCTTCATGCTCGTGCCGTCGACCGCCGCCGTCGCGTTCCTGCTCTCAAACCGCGACCGGTCCGCCGGCGCGGCCCTGATGCTCGCGGTGTTCGTGAAGTTCACGGCGGGGCTGCTGCTGCCGTTCCTGCTGCTTGCCGCCCGGCCCACCGTCCGGCGCCGGCGCATCGTCGAGGGGGCAGTGCTCGCGGGGATTCCGCTGCTCGCGATGAGCATCGCGCTGTTCGGCCTGGCGCTGCCCAACCTCCAGGACCAGGCGACGCTGCTGACCACCTGGAGCATCCCGAACCTGTTCGGGCTGATCATCGGCATCGGTGGCGGCACCCCCGGCCTGCTGCGCGTTCTGAACGTCGCCGTAGTGGTCGCGGTCGCGCTATTGCTGCGTCGCCCGCGCGAGTGGCTCGCCGGCGCGGGCTGGGCGACCTTCGTGTTGATCGTGAGCCTGGCCTGGCTGGTGCCGTGGTATCTCTTGTGGCTGCTGCCACTGGCCGCGCTCGCCAGCAACGTTCGGCTTCGCCAGGCGGCGCTCGGGCTGACGGTATTCCTGGTCCTCACGTTCATGCCGGTCACCGACATGTTCCTGTTCAAGCACGGCCTGAACCCGCTCAACAACCCCGCCGGACACGCCTCCCAGACACTCCAGCAAAAGCTGGCGAAATAGGCCCTTACGGCGCGGTTATCGACGCCCTGTTAGCTTCGCGCGCTGATGCGGGCTGAAATCGGAGTGAGCACCGTCGATCAGGCTGTCCTCGATCGCGACATGTCGCCGCCAGCGGCGCCGCCGCCGCGCAAACGCAGGCTGGACTCGTTCGATCGAGCGGTCCTCTGGGTGTTCGCTGCGATCTCGATGTGGGTGGTCGTGGTCGATCTCTGGCAGGTGGTGGTCAACGGGCGCGTCTGGACCGGCACCGACGGCGTCTACATCGTCGACCAGATGCAGTACCTGGCGTGGATCCGCGACGCCTCACACCACGTGCTGTCGTCGAACCTGTTCGTGCTGCGCGCGACTCCGCACGACTACTTCCAGCCGGCGGTCGTGATCTCCGGCGCGATCACCGCGCTCGGCGTCGCGCCGCAGCTGAGCCTGCTGCTGTGGAAGCCCGTGGCGGTCGTCGCGGGATTCTGGGCGGCCCGGTCATACACTCGCCGCAGCCTGACCGGACTTCGGGCTCGGCGCTCCGCGCTCGTGCTCTGCTTGTTCTTCGGCTGCTTTACCGTCATCTTCGGAAACGTAAGCGTGCTCGGTGACCTGTTCCCCGGGTTCCTCTCGTGGGGCTACACGTTTGGCCTGATCGCGCTGGCGGCGATGGTCGGCGGCCTGCTGACCCACGATCGGGCTTCACGCGAGGACCGCGTCGCCTGGACGCCGGGATTGCTCGGAGCGCTCGCCAGCCTCCTGCATCCGTGGCAGGGCGAGGCGCTGATCGCGTTGGTGCTGGCGGGCGAGGGGTTCATGGCCCTGTCGCAGCCGCTCACGCGCAGGCGCGTCGGCCTCGTCGCCCTGACGGTCGGCCTCACGGCCGCACCACTTCTCTACTACGTGATCCTGACCCGCGCCGACCTCGCCTGGCACCTCGCGCGCCAGGCCGGTAAGCACTCGTTCCCGTTGGGGTCGATTGTGATCGCGATCGCACCGCTGATCGTGCCGGCGCTGCTGGCTTACCGCAATCGCCCGAAGACGTTCCTTGCCGTCGCGACGCGCAGCTGGCCCGTCGTAGCTTTCGGCGTGTACTTCCTCGCGGGGACGGGTGTCTCCGCCACCCCGTTGCACGCGTTCCAGGGCATTACGTTCCCGCTGTCGGTCCTGGCGGTCGAGGGTTTGCAGACCATCTCGTGGCGCTGGCTCCCGCGCCCCCGCCTAGCCGTCGCGATCGCCGTCGCCGTGGCCACGATCCCGGCCACCGGCTATGAGCTCTACAACGCCGCCAGGCTCGCCGCACCCACGGAAGGCAACGGAAACTTCATCACCGCCGACGAGCGCGACGCATTGAAATACCTGGCCAAGGACCCCGACCCGGGCGGCGTCATCACCCAGGCGTACCTTGGAGCGGTGGTGCCCGGGGTGACCGGCCGCGGCACCCTCCTCGGCGATTGCGCGTGGTCTCAACCCGACTGCAGCGGCCGCGATGTCGTCGCCAGGGCACTGTTCAATGGCTCTCTGAGCAAGCGGTCGGTCGGACGCCTGTTGCACGCGACCAAGGCGACCTGGGTGCTCGCCGACTGCAAGACCAAGGGCGACCTCGACCGCGAGCTCGGCAAGCACCTCGTGTCCGTCCAGCACTTCGGCTGCGCCACGGTCTACCGCGTGGACTGACCCACCGGCCGGCGGGTGCTCTGGCACAATCCCGCGGCCATGCGGCTGTTCGCGCTGCGCGGCGCAAACACGGTGGAGGCAAACGACGCACAGGCGATCGTCGACGCGACCGATGCGCTGATGCGCGAGCTGATGGCGCGCAACGCGCTCGAGCCCGACGCGATGGTCAGCTGCATCTTCACGCTCACCGACGATCTCGATGCTGAGTTCCCCGCCGTCGCGGCGCGCAATCTGGGCCTAAACCGCGTGCCGCTGCTGTGCTCGCGTGAGATCCCCGTGCCCGGATCGCTTCCGCGCGTGATCAGGGTGATGGTGCACTACTACGCGCCCGAGGACCACGAGCCGCGGCACGTGTACCTCGGCGACGCGCGATCCCTGCGGACCGACCTCGAGTCGGCACAATAGGGCTGGTCATGTCGCTGGAGTTCGCCGAGCGGATCCGCCGCATCCCGGTCTACCCGGTGGCCTCGGGCTACGACCTCGGGGCCGACATCGCGATGCTCGCCTCCAACGAGTCCTGCTTCGCTCCGCTGCCGTCGGTGGTCGAGGCGGCGGGACGGGTGCTTGGCGGAACCAACCGCTATCCGGACCCGTCATATGAGCCGCTGCGGCGGGCGCTGTCTGAGCGCTACGGGATCCCCGCCTCGCGGATCGCGCTGGGGAACGGGTCCTGCGACGTCCTGCTGGCGGCGGGCGAGGCTCTGCTCGAACCCGGCGCCGAGGTGGTCTACGCGTGGCCTGCGTTCAGCGTCTATCCACACCTTGCGGCGGCGTCCGGCGCGCGCGCGATCGAGGTGCCGCTCGACGACGATGACCGCCACGACCTCGACGCGATCGCGGCGGAGATCAACGTGGCCACCCGGCTGGTGCTGATCTGCAACCCGAACAACCCCACGTCCACCTCGATCGGATTGGACCGAATCGAGGAGTTCCTGGACCGGGTCCCGTCGCACGTCTGCGTGATCCTCGACGAGGCCTACTGCGAGTTCGCGCTGAACCTGGGGGACACGTATGCGTCGGTCGAGTTGCTGCGCCGCTACCCCAACCTGGTCGTGCTGCGCACGTTCTCGAAGGTCTACGGCCTGGCCGGGCTACGAGTCGGGTACGGGCTGTGCGCGTCGGAGGCGTTTCGCACCGCGGTGGACCAGGTCCGCCAGCCGTTTTATTTGAACGCCGCGGCCCAGGCCGCGGCGGTCGAGGCTTTGAAGCATCAGGATGAAGTGGAGCGGAGGGTCACGCAGACGCTCGCCGCGCGGCTGGACCTCGAGGAGGGGACCCGGGGCCTTGGCGTGTGGGTCGCCGAGTCAGACGCAAACTTCATCTGGCTGCACCTGCCCGACGGGGTCGAGGAGCCCGACGTGGTGTCGGGGCTGCGCGAGCGAGGCGTGCTCGTGCGCGCCGGCGCGTCGCTGGGGCGCGAGGGGGCGCTGCGGGTGACGGTCGGTACGGACGCTGAGAACGAGCGGTTCGTCGGCGCGCTCGGTGAACTAGTGCGGGGTTGAGCTTTCAGGCTCCTGAGTTCAGGTCCTGTGAGAACCAAAACTCAGGAGTCTCACCTGCCGCGTGGCCCGCGACTTTGAATTCCGCCTCCGCTCTGGTAAAACCCGAGCCGCATGACCGACGGCAGCCACATCCTCTCCTCGTATCGCGGCTGCCCCTGCGCTTGGTCCTGGCGATTTAGCTAGGCGCTCGGCCGTGCTCCCCTGCGCCCGCGCCTGCGGGCCCTGCTCGGAAGCCGAGCGCCGCACTACCGGCCCGCGTGCACGCCTCGCCGCGCCGGCCCCGATTGCCCGCCCTTCCGTACGATTTCGCAGAGAGGAACCACCGAAATGATGATCGTGATGAAACCCACGGCCGACCAGCAGGAGGTAGAAGCCGTGGTCGAGCGCATCGAGAGCGTCGGCGCCCGAGCGCATGTAGTGGTCGGCGACGAGCTCACAATCATCGGCGCCATCGGCGACCGCGAGCACGTCGCCCGCCTGGACCTGGACGGCGCGCCCGGCGTCGACCGCATGGTCCCGATCCTCAAGCCCTACAAGCTCGCCTCGGCCCAGTTCCGCCATGGGCAGCGCACGGTGCTCGACATCGGCGGGCGCAAGCTCGGCGGCGACCACTTCGCGATGATCGCTGGGCCGTGCACCGTCGAGTCGCGCGAGCAGACGCTTCAGACAGCTCACGCGGTGGGCGCGGCCGGCGCCACGATGTTCCGCGGCGGCGCCTACAAGCCCCGGACCTCGCCGTACGCGTTCCAGGGGCTCGGCCAGGAGGGATTGAGGCTGCTCGCCGAGGCCAAGGCGCAGACGGGCCTGCCAATCGTCACCGAGCTGATGGACCTACGCGATCTCGACGACGTGCTCGAGGTCGCCGACCTGATCCAGATCGGCGCGCGCAACATGCAGAACTACTCGCTGTTGACCGAGGTGGGGCGCAGCGGGCGCCCGGCGCTGATCAAGCGCGGACTGTCCTCGACGCTCGAGGAGCTGCTGATGGCCGCCGAGTACGTGCTCAAGGAGGGCAACGAGTCCGTGATCCTGTGCGAACGCGGGATTCGGACGTTCGAGACCGCCTACCGGTTCACGCTCGACCTGACCGCGATCCCCGTCCTCAAAGAGCTCAGCCATCTCCCGGTGATCGTCGATCCCAGTCATGCCGCCGGCCGCCGCGCCCTTGTCACGCCGCTGTCGCTGGCGGCCGCGGCCGCAGGCGCCGACGGAATCATCGTCGAGGTGCACCCCCGTCCCGACGAGGCCATCTGCGATGGGCCTCAGGCACTTGTGGCCGGCGAGTTCGCGCAGTACATGGATCGCGTGCAGGCGGCGGCCGAGGTCGCTGGCAAGGTCCTTTCCGAGACGCGCGTGGCGGCTTAGCTGTGGGGCGCCGGTGACAACCAGCCGCTCGTACCAGGCGACCGACTCGGTCCGCGACCAGCGGATCGACCGGCTCGAGCCGCTGCTGGCGCCGATCAGCCTGCTCGAAGAGCTCCCGCTCACCGACGCCAAGTTGCAGACCGTGCTCGATGGGCGTGCGAGCGTTCACGCGATCCTCAGCGGCGAGGACGACCGTCTGCTGGTCGTGGTCGGGCCTTGCAGCGTCCACGACCCCGAGGCGACGATCGAGTACGCGCAGCGGCTCAGTGTGCAGGCGTCGAGGCTGAGCGAGGACCTGTACGTCGTGATGCGGGTCTACTTCGAGAAGCCGCGCACCACGACCGGGTGGAAGGGGCTGATCAACGACCCGCACCTGGACGGCTCGGGCGACGTCAACGAGGGCCTGCGGATCGCGCGGCGGGTGCTGCTCGAGGTGCTCGAACTCGGCCTGCCGGTCGGCTGCGAGTTCCTTGACCCGATTACGCCGCAGTACATCTCAGACGCGGTCAGCTGGGGTGCGATCGGAGCTCGCACCACCGAGAGCCAGATCCATCGCCAGCTCGGCTCGGGCCTGTCGATGCCGGTCGGCTTCAAGAACCGCACCGACGGCAACGTCAAGGTCGCGGCCGATGCCGTACGCGCGGCCGCCGCCCGGCACGCGTTCGCCGGGATCGACTTCGACGGCACGCCCGCGATCCACTACACCCGCGGCAATGCCGACTGTCATGTGATCCTGCGCGGCGGTCACGAGTCGCCCAACTACGACGCCGAGTCCGTCGCGGGAGCGCTGTCGGTGCTGCGCGGCGCCGGCTTGCCGCGGCGCGTGATGATCGACCTCTCGCATGACAACAGCGGCAAGCAGCCCGAGCGCCAGCCGCTCGTCGCCGCCGACGTGGGCAGCCAGATCGCCGCCGGCAACCAGGCGATCTTGGGCACGATGATCGAGTCCTTCCTCGTCGCCGGCCGCCAGGAGCTGGGGGCCGGAGAGCTCACCTACGGACAGTCGATCACCGACGGATGCCTGGATTGGGATACGACGGTCGAAGTGCTGGACGGGCTGGCGGGCGCGGTCCGCACGCGTCGGGCCGGCTGACCGGATGCGGATTGCGGTTGTCGGCGTCGGGCTGATCGGCGGCTCGATCGCGTTGGCCGCACGCGAGCGCCTGGACGCGCAGGTGGCCGGCCACGACGCCTCGCGTGAGGCGCTCGAGCTTGCGCGCGAGCGCGGCGCGATCGACCGGGTCTGCGACACCGTGGCCGATGCCGTCGCCGACGCCGAAGCGGTGTTCGTGGCCGTGCCCGTGGGAAAGCTGTCTGGCGCCGTCGGAGAGGCGCTGGCGGCGGCGGGCGCCGACTGCGTGGTGAGCGATGTCGGATCGACCAAGCGAGCGGTCGTCGCTGCGCACGCCGACCCCCGGTTCGTTGGCGGCCATCCGCTCGCCGGCGCCGAGACCGCCGGCGTGCAGCACGCCCGCGCAGATCTGTTCGAGGGCGCGACCTGGTTTTTGACGCCGACGCCGACCACGTCCGGGATGCTCTACGAGCGCCTTCACCGGCTGCTGCGCAGCCTTGGCGCCCGCCCGGCGGCAATCGATCCCGACACCCACGACACGATCCTCGCGACCGTCTCGCACCTTCCGCACGTGTTGGCCAACGTGCTCGTGACCCAGGCCGCCCGCGCGCTTGCGGCGGGCGACGAGCGGCTTCCCGCGACCGGGCCGAGCTTCCGCGACGCGACCAGAGTGGCAGGCGCGCCAAGCGCAGTGTGGACCGACATCTACCTGTCCAACCGCGATGCGCTCGCCGACGAGATCGACGGGATGATCGCCCGCCTCGGCGAGGTCCGCGACGTGCTCCGGGCCGGCGATGCTGAGCGGATCACCGCCTGGAACGACGACGCCGCCTCCGATCGCCGCCGGCTGCTCGAGGGCCAGCTCGCAGGGGGACCACTGTTCGAGCTGCGCGCGTCGGTCCCCAACCGCCCGGGAGTGATCGCGCAGCTGGCGCTCGAGCTGGGCCGCGCGGGCGTCAACATCACCGACATGGCGCTGTATCCCGCCGCCGACATGAGCGAGGGCGTGGTCGCGCTGTGGGTCGCGGGGGAGGAGCCCGCGCGCCGCGCCCAGGAGCTCGTCGGACGGCTCGGATTCCCGGTGGCCAGGGCGTGATGCGATGAATCAGCGATTCGATCCCTCCGGGCCCCTGCGCGGCCGGCTGCCCGTGCCGCCGGACAAGTCGATCTCCCACCGCGCCGCGATCGTCGCGGCGATGGCTTCCGAGCCGGTCCGGATCCGCAACTACCTCGAGGCCGCCGACACGAGCTCGACGCTGGCGGCGGTCGCGCGCCTCGGCGCGATCGTCGAGCGGCGCCTCGACGAGCTGGTGATCCGCGGCGGCGGCCTGCGCAACGCCATGCCGCCCACGGGGCCGATCGACGTCGGCAACGCGGGCACGCTGATGCGGCTGCTGCCCGGGTGGCTCGCGTTCCAGCAGGGCCACAGCTTCGAGCTCGACGGTGACGACTCGATCCGGCGGCGCCCCGTCGACCGCATCGCCCAGCCGCTGGAGCAAATGGGAGCCCGGATTGAGGCGCGAGAGGGCAGGTTCCCGCCGTTCACGGTGCACGGCGCGCAGCTCACCGGAACCGTCTACGAGCTTCCGGTCGCCAGCGCCCAGGTCAAGTCGTGCGTGCTGCTGGCCGGGCTGGTAACCGATGCCACGACCGTGATCGAACCCGTGCCGACGCGCGACCACACCGAGCGGCTGCTGGTGCGCGCCGGAGCCACCGTGCAGCGCGAGCCGCAGGCCGGCGCCGGAGTGCGCACCACGATCGGCAACGTCGACGAGCTCGAGATCGCCGAGATCGACGTCCCGGGCGATCCGTCGTCGGCGGCGTTCCTGATCGCCGCCGGCGTGCTGGTGCCGGGCTCGAACCTGCTGCTCGAGGCGGTGGGGACCAACTGGACGCGGTCCGGGTTCTTGCGAATCCTCGAGCGGATGCAGGCGATCGTGCTCGCCGACGTCGAGCCGGTCGGTGCGTTCGGCGCCGACGAACCGGTCGGGGACCTCGACGTGCGGGGCGGCGCGCTGGAGG
>DASSGR010000157.1:0-5211 GCA_035693425.1 Solirubrobacteraceae bacterium | reverse complement strand
ATCCGCGCGAGGTCCAGGACTTCGTTGATCAAGTCCAGCAGATGGCGGGCGCTGCCGCGGATGTCGCCCAGCGATTCGCGATGCTGCTCGGAGACGGGCCCAAGGCGTCCGTCGTGCATCAGGTCGGCGAAGCCGATGATCGCGTTGAGCGGCGTGCGCAGCTCGTGCGACATGGTCGCCAGGAACTGGCTCTTGGCGTTGTTGGCCTGCTCGGCCTCGGCGCTGCGCGCGGCGAGCTCCACGTTGGCCTTGGCCAGCGCGCTCGACCGCGACGACAGGCGCACCAGCAGGAACACGCAGACCAGCGCGGCCAGGCCGAACGCCCCGAGCAGCAGGTACGAGAGCGCCGCGTCGTACCCGTTGGACGAGTAGAGCACCTTGGTGGGCACCGTGTAGAGCACGCGCCACGGCGCGACGTGGAGCTTCGAGACCGCGACGAACAAGCCGGGGCTCTGGGCCACCACGACGGGATCAGCGGCGGCCGTGCTGCGCGAGCCCGCGCTCGAGCCGATCACCTGGTTGTTGCCGTCGAGCAGGTACACGCGAGCGCCGGGGTAGTGCGCGACGTACTGCAGGTACTGAGCGAGCATCGCGCGCATCGCGTCCTCTCGGACCCAGCGCACCTTCACGCGTCGTCCAAACGGCGTCTGGAACGAGGTGGCGGCGAGGAACCCGGGGGGCATGCCCGCGGGCGCCATCAGATTCGAAAGGCCGTTCTGGCGTCCGGCGAGCGCCGCCCGCACGGATGGGTCGTGCTGGATCACCGCGGCCAGGAAGGCCGACAGTGGCGGCCACGAGGCGAGCACCTTGCCCTCTGAGCCGAGCACGGCTCCCAGCGGCGCTGCCTGCGTGATCGACCGTACCTCAGCCGGCGTCACACGCGCGCGGGAGACCGGGAGCACCTGCGCCGCCGAGTTCCGATAGCTGTTCTCGAACATCGAGTCGATCAGCGCGCCAGCGAGGGACGCACGCTCAGTCGCCGAGCGCTGGGCATCGGAGCGGGTGCGCGACTGTGTGTCGTGCAAGTCGATGGCGAGCCACGTGACGCCGCCACACAGGACAAGCCCCACGGCGACACCCAGGACGTTTCGCATCCAACTCGGCCCCATACCGCGAGGATCGGCTGCAGCTCAGTCCAGCTTTAGGCAACGTGGAGGTTTTCTGCAGACTCCGGGCGCCGAACCTGTGCTCTCAGTCTGAATTCACCGCGCTGTGCACGGCGCGTTGCAGCTCGTCGCGAGTCTCGGGCCAAACGTCACGCAGCGTCTGCATGGCGGCGTGCGCGTCCTGTAGACGGTTGCCGCGGCTGGCGTCTTCGAGCTCGTTCAGCGCGGCCAGCATCGGCTGCGCTCCGACCATCAGCGCGTCGTTGCGACATCCGTGCGCCGCTTGGGTGACGTCCTGCAACCGGTTGTCGGCCAGGGCCTCCTCGGCCTGCACGATCCGCGCCGACATGCTTGCGACCAGCGAGGCGAGGATCTCGGGCAGGTCCGACCCCAGGATGCTCTCGAGCTTGGCGACCCGCTCGAGGTCGAGTTCCACGCGTTCGCCCATCTGGTGCCCAGATTACGGATGCGGTCCGGCCTCAGGGCTTAACTGCGTCACTGAGCTGCTCGGTGATGTGCTTGATGTGCTTCTGGCTTCCGGTTAGTCCAGTCACGCCGAGCGCGATCACCACGATGCCCGCCACCAGCGCCAGAGCGCTCAGCACCTGCGGCCAGCGGTGCTGGAGAAAGTCTCGCCAGCTAGCCAGCAGACGATCCGTGTTGCTGCCGCCGAACGCCAGCACGGCCACGATCCCGAGCAGCGGCAGCACGAAGCACACGTTGAACAGCAGCAGCAGCAACAGCGAACGCACGGGCCCTGCCCCGGATCCGACGATCGCCGCGATCGCGGCGAAGTACGGGAATGCCGTCGGCAGCTCGACGGCGGTGATCGAGGCGCCGAGCACCCAGCTTGCCTTCCCTCTTGGATCGAGCTGCGGGGGCTCTCGCTGGGCGAGCCGTTCCCGGTACACCCACAGCAGCACCGCCGTAACGAGCATCGCTGCCCCGACGCCGACCTCGATGAGGTACTTGAAGGTGTGGCTGGGGTGGGGGACGAGCGACAGCAGCAGCTGACCCGGTCCGAGCGCGACGGCTGCGCCGCCAACGAAATAGACCGCGAACACGCCGAGGGTGAACTCGAACACGCGCTCCTTGGCCCGCTCGCCCGTCGCGAGGTACAGCGCCACCGCGATCGTCGACGGATTCAGAGAGTCCGCGAGCCCCAGCGACACCACCAGTCCGATCTGCCTAAACATCGCGGGGGCATTCTCGCCGCTCCGCGTGAGGCGGGTATGAGTTTGCGGGCTGGACCTCAGGCGAAGTGGAGGTCCTCGCCCTCCTCGTCGGACACCACCCGCTCACACGTGGGACACCACCAGCGCGCCTCCATCGGGGTGCCGCACACCCCGTGTCGCGGCGCCGCTCCCTCGGCGTTACGCGCGCCCCATCCTGCGAGCAGCCGCAGCACGCCGGCGAGCTCGCGCCCAGCCGCGGACAGCTCGTAGACGAACCGGGGCGGCCGCTCCGAATAAGGCTGCGCAACCACCAGCGCATTGCGCTCGAGCTGGCGCAGCCGCTGCGTGAGCACGTTTGGCGCGATCCCGCCAACCTCCTCCTGCAGCTCTCCGAACCGCCGCGGACCGTCTAGCAGGGCGGCGATCAGCAACAGCGTCCATCGGTCGCCGACGGTGGCGAGCGCGTCTGCGAGGGCCGAGCGATCGGTGTCGTCGTCCGGATTCGGAGCGGCGGGCTGGTCGGGCATGGACACGGAGCGATCGTACGAGGACGGGCGTTTGGCGTCTGGTAATCTTGCGACTTGCATATTGCAAGTAACTAGTTTAGATGGGAATGAAGATGACGTTGCTGGAAGAGCTTGAATCGCAAATTCACAAGGCCGCACAGGAGACGGGGCCGGCGGTGGTGGGCCTCGGCCGTGGCTGGAGCACGGGCACGGGCGTTGTGGTCGCCCCGGGCCGTGTGATCACGAACGCCCACAATCTCCGCCACGACGAGACCACGGTCACGTTCGCCGATGGACGCCAGGCGACCGGCAAGGTGCTGGGCGCCGACGGCGATCTCGACATCGCTGTGATCGACGTCGACACGGCGGATGTCGGGCCGATTGACTGGCCGGACGACGGCGACCAGGTGGAGATCGGGCGCGCGGTGCTGGCACTGTCGAATCCGGGCGGCCGCGGTCTGCGCGTCACCCCCGGCTTCGTGTCGGCCACGGCGCGCAGCTTCCGTGGCCCGCGCGGCCGGCGGATCAGAGGCGCGATCGAGCACACCGCGCCGCTGCCGCGCGGCTCCTCGGGCGGCCCGCTGGTCGACACCGCCGGGCGCCTGCTTGGAATCAACTCGGTTCGCGTCGACGGCGGCCTGATCCTCGCGATCGCTGCCGACGTGACATTCCGCGAGCGGATCGAGGCGCTCGGTCGCGGTGAGCCACCCAAGCGAGTTCGCCTCGGCGTGGCCGTGGCTCCGCCTCGAGCCGCGCGGAGGCTGCGGCGCGCGGTCGGACTCCCCGAGCGCGACGGCGTGCTGGTGCGCGGCGTCGAGGACGGGAGCGCCGCCGCGCGCGCGGGCGTGGAGCGCGGAGACCTGATCGTCGCGGCCGGGGGTCGCGACATCGATCGCGTGGAGACGCTGTACGAGGCACTCGACGGCGCCGGCGCGCAGGGGAGCCTGGAGCTGACCCTTGTCCGCGGCACCGACGAGCGGACGATCACAATCGAGTTCTGAGGTCTGACGATGAGCACCATCACTCATCAGCCAGACCCGAACGCTCCGAGCGAGTCCGAGGCGCTGGACGCCTACTCGCGCATCGTCGTCGAAGTGGCCGAGCGCCTTGCTCCGTCCGTGGCCAACCTGCGGGTGATGCGACGCACGCGCGGAGGTCAGGTCCCGTCGGGGGCGGGCAGCGCGTTCGCGCTGACGCCCGACGGTTTCCTGCTCACGTGTGCGCACGTGGTCACGGGCCGCGGGCCCTCGGGGCAGCCGCGCCCCTCGACCGGCCGCGCATCGTTCGTCGATGGGCGCGAGCTGAAGTTCGAGGTCGTCGGGGCCGACCGGCTGTCGGACCTGGCCGTGCTGCGCGTGGAGGGCGGCGATCTCGAACCGGCGGTGCTGGGCGACGCTGAAGGGCTACGCGTCGGCCAGCTCGTGGTGGCGATCGGCAACCCGAACGGGTTTGCGGGGTCGGTGACCGCCGGCGTGGTGTCCGCGCTGGGCCGGTCGCTGCCCGCGCGGGCCGGCCGGAGCGTGCGGTTCATCGACAACGTGATCCAGACCGATGCCGCGCTGAACCCGGGCAACTCCGGCGGCGCGCTGGTCGACAGCCACTGCCGCGTGATTGGCGTCAACACCGCCGTCGCCGGCGTCGGGCTGGGCCTGGCGGTGCCGATCAACGCCGCCACCCGGCAGATCATCGGAGCGCTGATGACCGAGGGTCGCGTCCGCCGCGCGTACATCGGCATCGCCGGCGGCCCGCGGCCGCTCCCGCCGCAGGCGCGCTCGCGGCTCGGGCGCAACGGTGGCGTCGAAGTGGTCGAGGTCGTCGACGGTAGCCCCGCCGAGCGAGCCGGCCTGCGCGCCGAGGACCTGATCGTCGAGCTCGATGGTCAGCCGATCGAGCGAGTCGACGAGGTCCAGCGTCTGATGAGTGGCCAGGCGATCGGGCGGCCGGTCGCCGTCCGTGTGCTCCGAGGCGAGCATCTGCTCGACCTCAAGCTCCGGCCCGTGGAGCTTTCCGACTAGCTGCTTGTCGCGGGCCTGGAGGTCGTGCACGATCCGTGCAACGCCCCTCAAGGCTCGCGACACTAGCTACACTGGGATCTCGGCGCCTGGGCGGCGTTCGTAGACACGCCCGCAGTCCGGTCGCCATTGTCCTGAAGACCCCAAACGGGAAGCGCGTAGATGGCCCGTGGAGATGTCCGGATCGCTGCGACTCTTGCTTGTGAAGAGTGCAAGCGCCGCAACTACCAGACCAACAAGAGCAAACGGAACAACCCGGAACGCCTCCAGCTGCGCAAGTACTGCCGCTGGTGCAGGTGCCACACCGCTCACCGCGAGACGCGCTGAGCTGACCGGAGCTGGCCGTGGCTCGCAACCGCAAACGCGCAAAGGAACGCCAGCGCAGTCGCGCCGGGGCTGCAGCGGCACGCCG
>DASSGR010000156.1:0-3290 GCA_035693425.1 Solirubrobacteraceae bacterium | reverse complement strand
CGAAGCGGAACGAGGAAGCGTCGCGCCCCAGTTCGGCGAGCGCCTCGCGGACCACTGGTATCTGCTGCGCGAACTGGGCGGTCGACTGCGACCCGGCTCCGAAGAAGCCGTCCCCCAGCCGCGCCGCACGGCGCAGCGCGTTGGGATGGTTGCCGCCGATCCAGATCGGGGGGTGCGGCCTTTGGACGGGCTTTGGCTCCATCGATGCTCCGTCGAGCTGCCAGAAGCGGCCGTCGAACGTGATCTCGGGCTCGCTCCAGCACGCCGTCATCAGCTCGAGCCCTTCGTTGAAGCGGGTCACGGGCACGCTCGGATCGATGCCGAACGCGGCAAACGGTCGCGCCGCGCCGCCCGCCGCGACGCCGACCTCGACACGCCCGTGGCTGAGGTTGTCGAGCGTCGCGATGGCCTTAGCGAGGTGCACCGGGTTATGCAGCGGCGTTACGAACACCGCGCACCCGAGCCGGAGGCGCTCGGTGCAGGCAGCCGCGTATGTCATCGCACCAAGCGGATCCAGCGTCGGAGCCGATCCCAGCCCCAGGATCTGCTCCTGCACCCACGCGCTGTGAAAGCCGAGCTGCTCTGCGCGGGTCAGATGCGCCCGGAAGCCGGCGGCGTCGAAGCCGTCGTCGCCGACGTATTGAGGAATCGAGATCGCGAAGTCCATGCCTGAACGGTGACATAACTTGGGCAGGGCGCGAGCTTGCATGGCTGGTGCGGAGGCCGGTGTTGCGGCAATATCACCAGCCATAGTGCCGTTGCGATGTGTTCGGTGCCGATGGGGAGGTCCCGGCGATGCCGTTTGACGGCGTCGGCGTCATGGGCAGGAGCGGGCGCAGCCCGTTTCCCGCGATCGCCGACTACGCATTCCTTTCCGACGGCGAGACGACCGCGCTCGTCGCCCCGAGCGGCAACGTCGAATGGCTGTGCCTGCCGCGGATGGACTCTCCGAGCGTGTTCGGCTCGATTCTCGATCGCGCCGCCGGCATGTTCCGGCTGGGTCCGCTCGATGTGCGGGTTCCGGCTGCGAGGCGGTACCTGCCGGGCACGATGATCCTCGAGACGAGCTGGGACGCCGCGGGCGGTTGGGTCATCGTCCGCGATGCGCTCTTGATCGGCCCCTGGCACCACCCCGGCGAGCGCTCGCACACCCACCGGCGCACGCCGACCGATTACGACGCCGACCACGTGTTCCTGCGCACGATCCGCTGCGTCAACGGCGAGGTGCAGATCAGCCTGGAGTGCGAGCCGGCATTCGAGTACGGCGCACTGCGCGGCATGTGGAGCTACGCCGGAGACGACTACCACGAGACGGTCATCAGCGCCGACGGCTGCGACGTCGAGCTGCACCTTGTCTCGGATCTGAATATCGGCATCGAGGGGCCGCTTGCGACCGCCCGGCACCTGATGAAGGAGGGCGAGACGATCTTCTGCGCGCTGTCGTGGAGCGAGCATCCGGCGCCGCGGACCTACGAGGATGCCTATCGACGGCAGGTGTGGACCGCGCATCACTGGCAGCATTGGCTCGAGCGAGGCCGCTTCCCCGATCACCCCTGGAGGACGGTGCTGCAGCGCAGCGCGCTGACGCTGAAGGGGCTCATGTACGCGCCGACCGGCGCGATCGCAGCGGCGGCAACCACGTCGCTTCCCGAGACCCCCGGGGGCGAGCGCAACTGGGACTACCGCTTCTCCTGGATCCGGGACGCGACGTTCGCGCTGTGGGGTCTGTCGACGCTGGGCTTCGACTGGGAGGCCAACGACTTCTTCCATTTCGTCGCCGACGTGGCGGAGGCCGAGCAGGGCCGGCTGCAGATCATGTACGGGATCGACGGCCGCGAGGACCTGCCCGAGCGGATCCTCGAGCATCTGTCCGGATACGAGAACGCGCGTCCAGTCCGCGTCGGCAACGCGGCCCACGACCAGGCGCAGCACGACGTTTGGGGAGCGGTGCTGGACTCGATCTTCCTGCACACGACGTCGCGCGACCACCTGACCGAGCGGGTGTGGCGCATGCTGATCGAGCAGGTCGAAGCGGCGCTGGCTAACTGGCGCAAGCCCGATCGGGGGATCTGGGAAGTGCGCGGCGAGCCCAGGCACTTCACGTCGTCGAAGCTGATGTGCTGGGTGGCGGCCGATCGCGGCGCACGACTGGCCGAGCTCTACGAGGACTGGGACCGCGCCGCGCGCTGGCGGGCGCAGGCAGATCAGATCCATCAGGACATCTGCGAGCACGCGATCGATGCTCGAGGGGTGTTTACCCAGCACTACGACACCGATGCGCTGGACGCGTCGGTGCTGCTGATGCCGCTGGTGCGCTTCCTGCCGCCCGATGATCCGCGGATCAAGGCGACGGTCCTGGCGGTCGCAGATGAGCTGACCGACTACGGCCTGGTGCTCCGTTACCGCGTGGCGGAGACCGACGACGGTCTGGCCGGGGAGGAGGGTACGTTCACGATCTGCTCGTTCTGGCTGGTGTCGGCGCTGGTCGAGATCGGCGAGCTCGAGCGCGCCCGCGATCTGTGCGAGCGCCTGCTGACCTACGCGAGCCCGCTCGGCCTGTACGCCGAGGAGATCGACGCGCGCACTGGCCGTCACATGGGCAACTTCCCGCAGGCATTCACGCACCTGGCATTGATCAACGCGGTCGTGCATGTGATCCGCGCCGAGCAGGACATCGACGAGCGACGCGCGATTCGTGCGACGACGGCGTTGCCCGACCCCAGGGTGATCGACGCGGCGGCGGCCGCCGCCGACGCCGAGCGCAACCGGGGCTAGCTGGCCATGCAGCTGCGGGTGGCCCGGCACACCGAGCGGCTCGACGCGCTCGTCCGGTTCTACCGCGACGGCCTGGGCCTGACCGAGCTCGGTGGCTTTGAAGACCACGACGGGTACGCGGGGGTGTTCCTCGAGGTCCCCGGCACCGGCGCGCACCTCGAGCTGACCGCGGGCGGAGTCCATCGCGCTCCGGTCCCGCACCCCGAGTCGCTGCTCGTGCTGTACCTCGGCGACGAGGAAGCGGTCCGGGCCGTCGCCGCTCGCCTCGCCGTCGATCCGGTCGCGCCGGCCAATCCGTATTGGGCCGAGCACGGGATGACGTTCGAGGATCCCGACGGCTTTCGCGTGGTGCTCGTGCCCGAGCGCTGGCAGGCCTAGGTGTAGGACCCGAGGAGGTTGTTCAGCTCGTTGAGGCGAGCGATGGGTGGCTTGTGGGTGAGGGCGCCGTGTGGTCGGCGGCGATTGTAGAAGTCAAGCCAGCCGGCGAGGGCGGCGTTGCGTTCGTCGCTTGACCG